>DNGG01000093.1:3664-6093 GCA_003486675.1 Cyanobacteria bacterium UBA11372 | reverse complement strand
ATCAAATGCAGGCTGCGGCGGCAGCCTTTGTTTGTATAGCCGCACCCTTCAGGGTGCGGGATTTAGCGGTTAGGTTTGCAAGGACAAATTCCTTTATCCAATTTCCAATGGCAAGGGGCGCAATCTTGCTTCTATTTCAATGCTAGGCCAATTGGGATCGAAAGTTAGATTTTCCAACTTTCCATCGCCCAGAATCGCAAAAGTATCTTCAATTTTTGCACCGGGTAAACTGGGATTCCACGCCACCGCCATATTTTCAGCCAAAGTATCTGTAGTAGCCGGATTGGCGACAATTTCTCGCGCTAGATATCCGGTTGTTCCTCCTTGGTGATGTTCGCGGATGGCGTTGGCATATCCATATTTTTCGTAAGCTTGTTTCAACGCATCGTAAACCGAATTAAGCGCTGTTCCTCCTTGGCATAAATTCAGCGCCAAAGCTTCAATTTGTTGAATATCCTGGTGCAATTTTTTATATTCATCCGCCATCGCGCCAAAACCAACGAATCGGGTAAGATTCGCGTACAAACCATATCCCCTAGCGCAAAATACCATCATCGCGAGGCGTCCAATTTGTTCGCTGCTGGGTGTAGCATGACGATAAAGCGGTAAACGTCTTTCACCAGCAACTAAAGTTAATGCTGGATGCAACCCCCGCGCCCACAATGCTTCTGCACCTGCACCTGCTAGCTGATATTCTGTCCAAGTTGGCTTGGCGGCTTTAAGTACTTCTGTCATCGCTTCGCTTGCTTTGCGCCCGATTTCGCGATATCGCTCTAATTCGCTTGACATTAGTACCCGTTTATGATTTTGGAGCGAAGGCGGCAATCGTTTTTCGATGTGGGGAATCGGGCGATCGCATAACACTTTCCCCCCATTCGTAGCTTCCCGCACAAAAGATTCCCGCGCCTCTGCATCTGCCCAAGGGTTGATTTGGAATTGAAAATTCTCGGAAATTTCCTCATCTTTTAACCGCTGGGCTTCTATTTCATCGGTTAATATCCACGCATTTTCTAAAGTTACCAATACTTCCGCGACTCCAGTTTCTGCGGTTAGCAATACGGTATTTGAACCGCCAGCAGTCGCCCAGGCAAACCAGTCTGTACCTTTTAAACGAACGCCTTGTGATTCGGTTTCTGTTAATGCGTTGCGGATTAATTCTAGTTTGGCGGAAACTTCTTTGTTTAAATCTTTCATAACCGCACCAGAGTTTCCAGATTTACGTGTACAGCTTGCAATTCTTTTGCCTTATCTTCTGGAAGCGCATCGTTAGCAAACATTCCCGCTGCTAGTTCAGTTCCAGCTAGATATTTTAAGCGATCGCTTGTACGATAAGGTGGATAAAATTCGGCGTGTAAGTGCGCTTCTGGATGATAATTTCCATCGGTTGGTGCTTGAAACCACGCCATTAAATACGGAAAGGGACGATGCCACAAACCATCGTATTTAAGGGTAACTGTTTTTAACGCCCTCGCCATTGCTTGACGCTGCTTTTCGCTCAAATCTAAAAATGTCGCAACTGGTTGAATCGGGGCAAGCCAAACTTCATAAGGGTAGCGGGCGCAAACGGGAACGAATGCGATCGCATCGTCATCTAAATAAAGGATTCGTTGGTTATCTTCTATTTCTTTTTGGATTAAATCTTGCAGCAAACCTCGCTGATGTTCTTGGTAATATTTTTGCTGCATTTCTAACATTCTTGCTGGCACGGGTGGCACAAATGGATAGGCGTATATTTGCCCGTGGGGATGCAGCAACGTTACCCCCATTTCTACGCCTTTATTCTCGAAGGGGAGGACGTATTTTATCTGCGGGGAATCTCCTAATACGCGCGTGCGATCGCTCCACACCTGCAACAATAATTCCAGATGATCCAATTCCAGCATACTCAGATAAGCATTTGGATCTTGTGTAAAAACAACGACCTCGCACGAACCGTTTGCTGGTAAGGTATCGACGATGCTGACGGGCGCATCCTTTGCCCCCAAAGTCATTGAAGGAAAGCGGTTATCAAATACCGCCACGTCATACTTACCTGGCGGTAGTTCGGTTGGAAACTTCGGATCGATAGTCGGCGCCAGGGGGTTATATTCCGGTGGCGGCATGAAAGTGCGCCCCTGACGGTGACTGGCATACGCCACCCATTCCCCGCGCAACGGATGCCAGCGCAAATGCGGGTTTGCCCCGACGGGTTCATCGCTGGGACTGGGGGCAATAATTTCTCCTTCAATAGGATATCGGCTGTATAAAGTTAATTTGCGACCATCTGGTTTTAAGAGCTTCTGGGAGTACATCTTTTAGCGAATTTCGGCTTTAACTGTTGAGAGTATAGCTACCTAGTTTTCCTCCCCGCCCCTACCTAGAGTTGCAAATATAGCGGATTGCTTGCTCAGAGAGGTACAGGTTTTTGCAAAGGTTTGTGTAGCGGCAGG
>DNGG01000093.1:1327-3436 GCA_003486675.1 Cyanobacteria bacterium UBA11372 | reverse complement strand
TCATCCGACTGCAATCGGCTGTAAAGATTGGTGAGCAAAAAGCTCAAATTGGATGTAAATTTTTTTTTTAAAGTATTTGCTAACCTTGCCAAAGTGGTAATTTAATAAAATACAAATTTCTACTATCTAAAGATAGATTACCAATATCGGAATTATAGTGAACAGATTCTTCATCCGCAGAGGCTTGCGTACAACTAAGTCTTTTCGCAGGGGTAGCCTATTACTCAGGAACCTATCGCTGCCAGTGTTGGCAGGAATCGCGGTTTTAGCCGCTACCCTGTTGCTCAGACAAGCTCTGATTGCACAGGAGGAAGCGGCAATTGACCGCACGCTGCGCTTGCAAGCAGAGAATGCGAAACTCCACCTGACAGAAAATCTGCTGGGGCAAACCCAGGCGCTGGTTCGGATGGCAAAGCGTTGGGAGCGGCAAGGAAAGCCGCGCCAGGACGCCTGGGAAGCTGAAGCAAAGCTTTACGTTCAGGATTACCCCGCTTTCCAAGCGATTGAATGGGTAGATACCACCAATCACGTGGGTTGGATTGTGCCACTTCAGGGAAATGAGGCGGCGCTCAACCTGAACCTGGGGTTTGAACCGAAACAGCTCAAGGCGTTGGAGGGCGCTCGAAACACAAGTCAATTAATTTTCACGCCCAGTATCGAACTCAAGCAAGGTGGCAAAGGATTTCGGCTTTTCGTACCCCTCGGCAGCAGACTGGATTCCTCTGGGTTTATTGCCGGTGTGTTTCAGACTGATAAATTCTTCGACTACACTTTCAAAGAGTTAGATAGGCGGGTTGGACGTAAATACGGGGTGGCGATTTTCGAGGGCGACCAAGAAATATATAGCAATTACCACAGCAATAGGCAGAACGAGCAGAAATGGAGTCATCAGACTACTATAAATTTTTACGGCATCACTTGGTATCTGCGGATTTGGCCTGAGCCGGATTTAGTTGAAGAAAAATCTTTTCTAGATGAATTAGTCTTGGGTGCGGGAGTAGCGATCGCTTGTTTGCTTTCTGGGACAATTTTTTTATTTCAAACCAGCCAGCGCCAAGTTAAAAAACTTGATGCAATCAACCACAACTTGGAACGTGAAATTGTCGAACGCCAACGAGTAGAGGAGGCGTTAAAAAAAAGCGAGAGGCTGTTTCGCATCATAGCTGAAATCTCCCCGGTGGGAATTTTCCGCTCAGATGCTGAAGGACAAGTTATTTATGTCAACGAACGCGCCTGTCAAATAGTTGGCGCTTCCTTGGAAAAAGTACTGGGATGGAAATGGGGGGATTATCTTCATCCAGAGGATCGACAACGAGTCTATAAAACCTGGCTATATGCGATCGCTAATCAAGTTGCTTGGCATGAAGAATACCGTCTTTTACATCAGGAAGGAAGGGTAACCTGGGTATTAGCCCAAACCGATGTAGAACGGGAAGAAACAGGCACCGTCATCGGATATGTGGGGACTTTAACCGACATCACCACACGCAAACAAGCAGAATTCGCTCTTCAACAAGCACTAGCAGCAGCCGAAGCAGCTAATCGCGCCAAAAGTAACTTTCTTGCTTCTATGAGTCACGAACTGCGTACCCCGCTCAATGCCATTCTCGGCTTTAGCCAGATCCTATCTTCCAGCAAGTCTTTGACAGCACAAGAAAGGCAACAGATAGAGATCGTTAATCGTAGCGGTCAGCATTTGCTGGAGCTAATCAACGACATTTTGTCAATGTCTAAAATTGAAGCGGGTCAAATTACCTTAAATGAAACTTGCTTTGATTTGTACGGGCTACTCGACTCAGTTAAAGATCTGCTGCACCTCAAGGCCAAATCTAAAGGATTGCAGCTTGTTTTTGCATACGCAAAAGACATTCCCCAATATATTCAAACCGATGAAAGCAAACTCCGCCAAGTCCTAATTAATATCTTGGGTAACGCAATTAAATTTACCTCGACTGGCAGCGTTATCTTGCGCGTAAACACAGCAGGGGAGCAGGTGAGCAAGGGAGCAGGTGAGCAGGTGAGCAGGGGAGCAGGTGAGCAGGTGAGCAAGGGACTCCGGGAGAATTTACATTCAAATGCCCCTCTGCCCCTCTGCCCCTCTGCCCACCT
>DNGG01000093.1:0-1141 GCA_003486675.1 Cyanobacteria bacterium UBA11372 | reverse complement strand
CCCCTCTGCCCCTCTGCCCACCTGCCCACCTGCACACCTGCCTCTCTGCGCTCAAATTATCTCACGCTTTGGTTTGACGTCGAAGACACTGGACCTGGTATTGCAGCCCAAGAAATAGATATTTTATTTGAACCGTTTATCCAAACCAAAACAGGTCAAAAATCGATTGAAGGAACTGGCTTAGGTTTACCTATTAGCCGAGAATTCGTTAGATTGATGGGGGGAGATATCGCCGTTAACAGCACCCTCGGTCAGGGTTCAATTTTTACCTTTGATATTAAAGTGAGTTTGGCAGATGCGGCGGATATTAAAACAACAGTACCCAGTCTGCGAGTCATTGGTTTAGAGCCAAATCAACCCAAATACCGCATCTTAATTGTTGAGGATATAGAACAGAATCGCCTTCTGCTTTTCCAACTGCTTGCACCTTTAGAATTTGAAGTTCGTGAAGCTATCAATGGTCAAGAAGCTGTGACGATGTGGCAGAGTTGGCAACCAGATCTAATTTTGATGGATATGAAAATGCCAGTAATGGACGGCTGCGAGGCAACCAAGCGGATACGGGAAGCACCAAACGGTGAGGATACTGTTATTATTGCCCTGACAGCCAGTGCATTTGAAGAGGAGCGAGAAGATATTTTAAAGGCTGGTTGTAATGACTTTGTTAGTAAACCGTTTTTAACGGAAAATTTATATGAAAAAATAGGGTTTTACTTAAACATTCGCTATGTTTATGCAGGCGAAAATGAAGCTGATTCAAATCAGAAATCGCCACAGCCAATGCATTTGACAAAAGAGGCGTTAAGTGCTATGCCAAATGAGTGGTTAAAAGAGCTATATCAGGCAGCGATCGCACTCGATGAAAGGCCAATTATAGAACTGATTAACCAAATTCCCGAGCGGGAAGCTGTTCTTGCCAAAATTTTAACAGATTTAGTCGATAATTTTCGTCTAGATATGATTGTTAGTTGTTTAAATGAGGAATTTTGAAACTAATAACGCAAGTTGCAAGCTTGCTAATTGCTAATGGCTAATTGCTAATATAGGATTTTTACTCACATTAGCCATTAGCCATTAGCCATTAGCTGCTATGCATGAGATAACTAGCAACTTGAGTCAAAAGCTTTTATCTATCCCCCTT
>DNGG01000502.1 GCA_003486675.1 Cyanobacteria bacterium UBA11372 | reverse complement strand
TTTTTTTAATTTGTTTTTTACGAGGCTTGAAAGGTTTTGGCTTTCAAACTATGCTTTTTTCATGGTTCGTTGCGCTTGAGAGCGTCTCGCTTGCGCTTGGCTTTCTCTCGACCGCTTAACTAATCTAACAAGTCTATTAGGCTCTGTCAACCCCTTGGGGAAAATTTTTTTAAAAAGGCTGGAAGTCGCTTGTGACAAGGAATATGGGGTAGATTAGTCGTGGAAGACTAGAAAAACTCGCAAAAAAAAGTTTTAGCTGTGACTGCGATCGCAAATCTACCCCCGGATATAGTGCTGCATCCCCTGCTCCAGAGTTGGTTGATAGAAGATATCGGCAGGGGCGATCGCACAACCCAATCCCTCTTCACCAGCGGCGTCGGCGTCGGAAAAGCCGAGTTGATAGCCAAAGAACCTGGTATCGTTGCTGGGTTACCCATCGCCGCACGAGTATTTCAGCTTTTGAGTCAGCAGGTTGGCTTTGTCTCGCAGGTGGCTGAAGGGCAGGTGTGTCAGAAAGGAGATGTAGTTGCTCGCCTTCAGGGGCCTTTAGATGCTTTACTGATGGGCGAACGGGTTGCTTTAAACTTGGTGATGCGGCTGAGTGGGATTGCCAGTCTCACCCGTCAATATGTGGAGAAAATTGCAGATTTACCCGTGCAACTGGTCGATACTCGCAAAACAACCCCAGGGCTAAGACTGCTGGAAAAGTACGCAACTCAAGTGGGAGGGGCGGTGAATCACCGGATGGGGCTGGATGATGCGGTGATGATTAAGGATAACCACATCGAGGCGGCGGGAGGAATTGGCAATGCGATCGCCAGCATCCGAGGCAATATCCCCTATCCCCTCACCATAGAAGTCGAAACCGAAACCCTGGAGCAAGTACAAGCAGCCCTGGAACACGGTGCTGATATCATCATGTTGGATAACATGGCGCTCGATTTGATCCGCCAAGCCGTGCAGACAATCCGCGCCACCAATCACCGCATCAAGATTGAAGCATCGGGCAACATTACCCTGGAAACTATTCGCGCCGTAGCCGAAACTGGCGTAGACTACATTTCCAGCAGCGCCCCGATTACTCGCTCAACTTGGCTGGATTTGAGCATGAACATAGATGTTAGTACGATGGAAGAGAGCAGTACCCTGCTTGATTCTGCCGCCAAACCCCAATGAACCCTACTCTGGAAAAACTCAAAAATCAATTTCAACTAGCTCTAGTCGCAGCCTTTGGCTCTGACTATGCTGGGGTAGATCCCATGTTGGTGTCTGCTAGCAATCCCAAATTTGGCGATTATCAGTCGAATGCAGCTTTGTCCCTGGCTAAGCAGTTGGGAAAACCGCCTCGCGCGATCGCTGAAACCATCATCCAGCATCTAGATGTTTCTGATATCTGCGAAACACCCTCTGTAGCAGGGCCAGGTTTTATCAATTTCACCATAAAACCGGCATACCTGGAAGCGCAGCTAAATGCAATTCAAACAGATTCTCGCTTAGGAATCCCACTGGCAAAAAATCCCAAACGGGTAGTTGTCGATTTTTCCAGCCCCAATATTGCTAAGGAAATGCACGTCGGACACTTGCGTTCGACAATTATTGGAGATTGCATTGCCCGCATTTTAGAATTTCAAGGTGAAGATGTCCTGCGGCTGAATCATGTCGGGGATTGGGGAACTCAATTCGGCATGTTAATTGCCTATCTGCGAGAAGTTTGCCCGGAAGCTTTGACAACTGCTAATGCTTTGGATTTGGGAGATTTAGTGGCTTTTTATAAAAAGGCTAAACAGCGGTTTGATGAAGATGTGGCATTCCAAGAAATAGCCCGACAAGAAGTCGTGAAGCTGCAAGCAGGGGCAGAAGATTCTCGGCGGGCGTGGCAGTTGCTGTGCGAACAATCTAGACGAGAGTTTCAAGTTATTTATGACCGTCTCGACGTAGAGCTAACAGAAAGGGGAGAATCATTTTATAATCCCTTGTTGCCCGCAGTTGTGGAAGATTTAGAAAAGACAGGTTTGTTGGTAGAAGATGCAGGGGCTAAGTGCGTTTTTCTGGAAGGATTTACTAACAAAGATGGTCAACCTCTACCCTTAATTGTACAAAAGTCGGATGGGGGATATAACTACGCTACTACCGACTTAGCTGCGCTGCGCTACCGGATTCAACAGGATGGTGCTGAGCGAATTATATATGTTACCGATGCTGGTCAAGCAAACCACTTTGCTGGAGTATTACAGGTAGCAAGAAAGGCTGGGTGGATTCCAGATAACGTCGAGATAGATCACGTTCCCTTTGGGTTGGTATTGGGAGAAGATGGGAAAAAACTGAAAACCAGATCTGGGGAAACGGTGCGACTGAAAGATTTGCTCGATGAAGCGATCGCACGCGCCCGTACCGACCTAGAATCTAGACTAAAGGAAGAAAATCGTCAGGAATCTGAAGAATTCATTGCTAACGTCGCTAAAGTAATTGGCATCAGCGCTGTCAAATATGCTGACCTTAGTCAAAATCGCAACAGCAATTATATCTTCAGCTACGACAAAATGCTAGCGCTTCAAGGCAATACTGCACCTTACCTGCTTTATGCCTATGTGCGGATTCAAGGAATTAGCCGCAAAGGCGATATTGACTTTGATCATCTAGGAGCAGAGGCCAAAATTATCTTGCAGGAAGAAACCGAATTGGTGCTGGCAAAGCATTTATTACAGCTGAGCGAAATTCTCAGTTCTGTTGAGCAAGATTTGCTACCGAATCGCCTTTGTCAGTATTTATTTGAATTGAGCCAGAAGTTTAATCAGTTCTACGACAGATGTCCAGTACTGCAAGCAGAGGAACCGCAGCGGAGATCGCGGTTGGTTCTGTGCGATTTAACTGCCAGAACTTTGAACCTGGGATTATCTTTACTGGGGATTTCAGTGCTATATCGGATGTAGATAAGAAAGTGGGCTAGGATTTTTTGTATCAAAAATAATCCCAGCCCGGAAATTCTTAATTCAAGGAAAACCTTCAAACCAGTATCTGCATCATGTCAGGGGTGACTTCCAGTGCCACCCAGGTTAAATTGCTACTAAAATACTGGATATTAGTATATAGTGTTACCTAATCAAAGGGTTTTTTGTTTTCTTTAATAATGGTTAATAATTTCTTCAATAATTATTGTTTCACGATTAGCAACGTTGCCTGCATACCTAAACTTAAATCTAGGAGCAGCAGGGCTACGGTTTAACAGGTATCCTACGAATAACTGATCGCCTCCTTTCCATTCATGGGTTTCAAAACTTGGATATTTCGGGCCTTGATCTGCAAGAAGCTGTAGTTTGCGTTCGATTGTTTTACCGCTCTTGGGGTTGACTCCACAAAGCCTATCAAGCCCAATCCTTGCTTCTGCTTCCAATAGCACAACGTACAGTTCACCCTTGTAACAGACCACGCTAAACCTCCAACAAAAAATACTTGCTGGTGGTGCGTGGAAGTCAACCTCTCTGACTAGCGCAGACACTGGCGTTTGGTAGCCTTGGGCGCTGCCCAAGAGTAAAAAGGAAACATACACCAGGCAGATTGCATCTGCCAAGCGCAGGTGCTTACGGCTTTTGGGCTACCTTAATTTTCCAGGTTCGATTCAGCGTTCTGCCGATTTTATGTAAATAATAACCAAAGAAAAACTAGAGTGTCAAGCTTTCCGTCATAAAACTCCTTATAAACAGCTTCGATGTTGGAACCTTGTTTGTGGACAGGGCTTTATGGCATCTATAGGTTGAGTTATAGTGTAGTTTGGTTTGTTCGTATATTAATCGCAGAAGCTCATCAGTGCAAGCTGATCCGCTCTTGATATTCCTTCTCTGTCATCAAGTGTTGCGTACTTTCAACCCGATCTATAAATACGATTCCATCTAAATGGTCGTATTCATGTTGAAAGATTCTAGCGACAAAATCTGTCAATTCTTGCCGATGCAGCTCGCCATCCCGACTTGTATATTCAACTTCAATTGCTTGATATCTGGGAACTAATCCTCGAATTCCTGGAATGCTGAGACAGCCTTCCCAACCTTTTACAACTTCAGTAGAATGAGCAATAATGCGAGGATTAATCATCGCCGTCGGTTCCATTGTTGGGGCGTTGGGATACCTGGGATTTGGACGGGATGCGACGATAAATAAGCGATAAGATTCAGCAACTTGAGGGGAAGCAATTCCGACGCCGTTCGCTTTGGCGACGGTTGTAATTAATTCATCTATCAATGTTTGAATGCGCTCATCGGCAAGATTGTCAATCGGTTGAGCTTGCTGGCGCAGGATGGGATTGCCTAATTGAATGATTTCTAGGATTTCAGACATACGTAGATTTGGTTGTGAAATGCGATCGCATCAACAATAACGGTAAGCTAAAACTAACGACTTTGGCGGGCAGGAAGCGCACCAAGTTCGACTTCTCCTTGTTGAACTTGCCCATCGCGTTGGTATTCAATCGGTAAGCGATCGCCTACTTTACGCTTTTCAATGGTTTGCTGAAGTTTATCTGTTGTCGTCACATCCTGATTATCCAGTTTTTGAATCACATCTCCAGGCTTAATTCCAGCCCGATCCGCAGGAGAATTAGCAGCGACTCTTAACACTAACACTCCCTTATCTGCTGCCAGAGTTAATCTACCATCAGTAGCATTTTTGATTCTTTCCTTCACTTCAGGTGAGAGGGTTAACATTTGAATTCCTAAAAAAGGATGTTCTACTCTCCCTGTGGCAATTAATTGTTGAGCAATCTGTTGGGCGCGATTAATCGGAATCGCAAAGCCTAACCCTTGCGCGCCGCCAATAATCGCCGTATTAATACCAATTACCTCACCGCGACCATTTAATAAAGGGCCGCCAGAGTTTCCAGGATTAATCGCCGCATCGGTTTGTATAAAACCAATCCGCTTATCGGGTGCGCCAACTTGGGAACTGGTTCTATCTGTAGCGCTGATCACACCTACGGTTACAGTTTTATCTAAACCTAAAGGACTGCCGATAGCGATCGCCCATTCTCCCACTTGTAGCCCATCGGAATTCCCGATAGCAACCGTTGGCAACTTACTCGCTGGAATTTTAACAACTGCGATATCCGTCACGGGGTCATCGCCTAAAACTTTACCTTCAAATTCGCGCCCATCGCGAAGCGTTACCAATACCCGATCGGCACCACCCACGACGTGGGCATTGGTTAAAATCTGACCGCCAGCATTAATAATAAAGCCCGATCCGGTTCCGCGCACCGTTCTTTCAGTTGGCGGCGCATCTGGAGTGCCAAAAAATCTGCGGTAAAACGGATCGCTAAACCCTTCTGGAATTTGTCTTCTTACCGTTTTTGCTGCATCGATTCTTACCACAGCAGGCCCCACCTTGTCCACCACGGCGACAACAAAGTTAGAAGGCGTCGCGGGAATAGGAGCAACAGGAGGATTGGTATTAGCTGCACTGACTGAATTGCTAGGCGCTTCGGGTGTGGAATCTGGAAGCGAAGTTGATTTAGGAGGCGTCGAACAACCACCCAACAAGGCGACGCCTGCTGTCACCAGTAGCAGTAACTGACCGATAACTGGTTTTTTCCCACAGAGGTTGCGCGATCGCATAATCTTGCCGACTCTAGTTTCTCTACTTCTATCTTAGTCCGGGGGGCAAAGGAGAGCGCTAGAACTCAGTTTTACAGACAGGACTTACCCAAAGAAACCGGGTTTCTATGAAAAATCGTTGGTTTGGCAACCATAGATTTAAGAAGAAACCCGGTTTCTTTGCTCGTAGTAGCGCCCGGGTTGCTGCAAAATCTGCACAACTTCTGGGTTGTGCTACAAAAGGGAAGTTAATTTCAGCCAAACTCGGAAACGAAACTATCTCCGATATGCCGATTAATTAAGTCGCTTCTTCAAGGATTAAAAGATTTTTCTTCTTGCCAACTTCCCGAGGGACGATCTATCAAGTATTACCCAAAACTTATTTGAATTAAAATTAGCTCCCATCCCGATCGCGCGCCCTAACCAATTACTTGATAACTCAGCGATCGCGAAGCGTAACGGAGGCTTATCGCTCTGACAAAAACATACTAAAGTAGTAAAGAAAATTCAACTTTACCCTGTCGAGGTTAACCACGGTCAAATATGACACGCAAAATACTGACAACTATAGCACTTATTGCCAGCATCGGTGCAGCTACTCCTACTATCGTTTTCTCCCAACCTAACAAACGTCCCAACAGCTTCACGCCTGGTTTCTGGCAACCCCAAGCACAAGTTGACCCCAACCGTCCGATTACGGTTATTCTTTTAAATCAAGCAGAAATTCCGGTCAGCTATAGTCTGACTCCCGCACCGGAAAGTGTCTTGCCTCCTGGCGGCACAGCCAATATCAGCGTCAGTAATATTAGCCGCATCTCTGATATTGCCAATATAAATATTTATGCCCGCGATGAATTGGTATACGATTACAATGCCAACCCCACGGATAACCAAGTCTTTGTCCGCATCCGCCGCGCTGGGAGATTAGCTAGAGCGGATAAATCTGTCTATATTGATGAACAAGGACGGGTTTATTCTTTTTAGAAATTGGTAATGGGTAATGGGTAATTGGTAATTGGTAATTGGTTCTTTTTTCTGCCAATTACCTATTACTAGAAACCCGGTTTCTTTGTAGATGTCTCGTTTAAACAGTAACGATTTTTACCAAAAACCGGGTTTCTTGGAGTTAAACCAATTGGTTCAACCAAGCATCGATATCAACGGCTAACTTTTGAGCCAACCGCAGTAACGGACGCATTTGCAGCAAATCTACGCGGCAAGATACGTCCCCTTGAGCGGGTGACCAATTTAAACCAGCCTGGAGATACTGAGGCATAATTTGGTGATTGAGGCAACTGTAATAGATCTCCTGAGCGCGGTCAAGAGATAATCCCAGGTTTAACTTTTGTCCTACTTCAATCGTGCGCTCGATGCGTTGCACGTCGGATTCCAAGGTAGCAGGATTCGAGTCGTGCAGCAGGTGCCAAAGCGATCGCAAGATCATCCGCTCGATAGTTTTCTTCGCTTCGGGGATATTGAGTTGACAGCGGAACAGTTTCGCTTCTTGGGCGATCGCTTCTAATTCTGTCAGTTGACTCCAACCTTTTTCACTCCCCACGTCGATCTCGCTCACATCCCGTTCGAGCGATCGCGCCGCCTCTATTGCCCGATGACACAATGCCATTTCTGCCGCTACTTGCAACTCTGGCGGTACTGGCAATTCATCCCGGTAAAATGCCATCAAAACTGCATAGTTATCTCGGTACACCTGTGTATAAAGTTGATCCAAACGCTTCAGGGTTTCCCGACTCAGCAGCCGCATGATCCGATGCCGTTCTTCGGCAAACAAGTTTTGCAGGCTATAGGGGTGCGTTGCCCCACCGTCTGCATCTTTAAACAGGCGGTGCATTGCCAAAATCGTGTTAGCCGCGCCTGCCTGCTGGAGGGCATCAAACAGCTCGTGTTTCAACTCGCTGTAGGCGCGACGCCCCGCGAAAGGTTGAATGCAACAGTGGAAATCCCATCCCCCTAAGTGCAGCACGGCAAAAACTACATGTTCGCTTTCCCAGGTAATTTCCGATACCAGCTGCAATTGACCTACCGCTAAGCTCAGCGGCCCCATGCTTTGCAGTTGGTAATCGATTTGCTGTGCGGTATAACAATATACCCTATGCTCTGCGGGATAGGCGGTGAACAGGGAAGAAATCGCGTAATGCGCGGCGACTTGCTTTAAGCTAACTTGCGCCGATAAGACCAATTCCTGGTAAACTTCAGCACCGTTCTTGTATTGGTCAACGTTGGTGGGTGCAAAACTCAACTGGCGGATAAACTCTTTTTCCAACTGTACCCCAGCCACTTCCCCAGCCAATTCAATGGCGCGAGCGGCGTAGCGGAGAATTTGCACGCCTTCCGGGCGCGAGAGTTCTTCAAAAAACCAGCCGCAACTGGTAAACATCAGCAAGCTGTGGCGCTGCATTTCCAAAAGGCGCAGCGCGTCGATTTCTGCTGCGTGGGTGAGTTTTTGGATGCAGTGGCGTTGGAGGAAACTTTCGACGTTAGCTTTTGAGCGATCGCGTATCACCTTAATATATTCATCCCGGGCTTGCCAAGGATCGCGGAATATATTGCTGCCGACTTGTTCGTACACTTCAATTAAGCGATCGCGCAGCCAATTGAGTGCATCCCGCAAAGGACGCCGCCATTTTTGATGCCAGCCCTTCTCCGCGCCGCAGCCGCAATCATCTTGCCACCGCCCTACGCCGTGGGCGCAGCTCCAAGCAGTTACGGGCTTGAGTTCGACTTCCCAAGTCGGAGGAAACATGCTGAGGTAATGGGCATAATTGGTTACATTCCAACCGCGCTGGGGAAATTCTTGAGTAAACGCATAGGCGAGACAGCGTTCTTTTTCCCGTTTGTGATGACCGAAAGTTTCCCCATCTGTAGCAACGGCGATCAGTTGGCTAGTACGATTGGCTTGGATGGCGCCGCCAAGTCGTCCTGCTAGGTGATGGGTACTGTTAAGGACATCGCCGAAGCCGAGATCCCGAGAGATCGGCCCATCGTAGAAGAAGATATCGATATAGTCTTTTGTGCGTTCGCCTCCCGGCAAGAAACAGCGATAGGGGCGCGT
>DNGG01000617.1:1797-10782 GCA_003486675.1 Cyanobacteria bacterium UBA11372 | reverse complement strand
GCGCACAAGCAGGGAATGCAAGTCCACGCCTATTTTGAGAAAGGGATTAAAATCGATAAAAATAGCCCAATTTTTGACCTAGCAATTGCTAAAAAATGGGTAGTGCCGGGAGTTGATAGAACCTACCCTGGGATCGAACATTACGTACTAGATGTGGAGATTCCAGAAGTTGCCGCTCTATTCAGAAAAATCTCAGTCGAGTTCGTCAAAAAATATCCCCAGATCGATGCAGTACAGTGGGATGATTACCTGGGATATCATGCTGAATTACCTGGAAAAGTCGATCGGACTACTCATTTAACTAATTTTGTGCGACAAATGAGAGCGGACATTAAAAAAGCTAATCCGAACGTTAGCTTCGATCTTTGCCATCACAATCCTTATTGGGGTAAGCGTTATTTTGCTGCTGATTGGGCAAATTGGGGTGTTGACCGAGCTTTCATTCAGATTTATAACGATGCTAATTTTAAGCAAGAGCTAGAGTATGCCGTCAATTATGAAGGAGTTGCCATTTCCGATCAACAGTTAAATCGCTTACCAGAACTGATTGGCAATCCCAAAATCAAGAGTATTTTAGTGTTTCCTTCCGATGGCAAACCAGAACAGACTGCTGCTGCGGTCAAAAAGCTTATTTCCTCAAATAAATAATAACTCAAGTTGCTAGTTATAAACAAGGGCGTTGCTAATGGCTAACTGCTAATTGCTAATTGCTAATATATGATTTTTACTAGCATTAGCCATTAGCCATTAGCCATTAGCTATTAACCATTAGCTATTAACCATTAGCCATTAGCCATTAGCTGCTATGCATGAGATAACTAGCAACTTAAGTTATTATCTATGACCCAGGCGACTCTGGTGTTGTTGTTGATTCAGGCGCAGGAGTTGTTGTTGATTCAGGTTCAGCCGTGGGTTCGGGTTCCGGTGCAGGTCGAGATTTGTAGTAGGGAACTGTTCGCACACCGCCTTCTTCTGATTTAGACTCGGTTTTTGATTCGGGTTCAGAGGTTGGTTGGGGTTCAGATGTTGGTTCAGGTTCAGGTGCAGGTTGAGCTTTGTAGTAGGGAACCGTTTTCGGATCGGGACCTGGTGTAGCTTCAGCAGTTGGTTGTGGTTCTGGTGTAACCTCAGCAGTTGGTTCTGGCTGGGGTCTGGGTTGGGGAACAGTTTGTATATCCGGTTCTGGTTGACTAACAGTAATCGGGTTAGGTTGTCGCCTTCTTCGTGGACGTGAAATTTGCGGTTGTGAAACAGTTACAGGTGTGGTTTCTGGTTCAGGTTTTTGTATTTTATCGATTAAAAATTGTGCGTCTTTGTAGCAACCTTGATTTCCTTGTTCGAGGCATAGTTTTGCAGTTTTCTGAAAGTCTTCAATAGCCGATTGCTTTTCGCCCAATGCTTGGTGAGCTAGGCCGCGATTGTAATAGGCTAAAGAATTATTCGGTTTAATTTGAATTACTTGGTTGGCATCTTTCAGTGCTTCTTGATACTTTCCTAGTTTGCGATACAAATTGCTCCGGTTAATGTACGCTCTGGTATCGTTGGGAGCTAGGTTAATTGCCAGGGTATAATCTTCAATTGCTCCCAGTCTATCTCCCAAGTCTTCGCGAGCCAAACCACGGGTGATATAGGCTAAAGAAAGTTTGGGATTAATCTGAATCGCTTGAGAAGAATCGGCAATCGATTTTTGTTTATCGCCGAGACTATAGTAAGTACTTGCCCGATTGACGTAAGTAAAAGCATTAGCAGGATCGATGCGAATGGCTTGGGTGCAATCTTCAATTGATGCTTGATAATTTTTTAAATTTGCTTGAGCAGCGCAACGCCGTCTGTAAGCATCGGCATAGTTAGGATTAATTCTAATTGCTTGAGTAGAATCTTCAATTGCTCCTTGATAATCTGCCAGGTGGAAGCGAGCATCGGCTCGTTCGTAGTAGGCTGGGGCGTAATTGGGATTGAATTGAATTGCTTGGTTAAACTGTGCAATTGCTGCTTGCTTGTCGCCGGTTTTAGCCTTTTCTAGACCTTGGTTGTAGAATGCGATCGCTCGCGTCTGAGGCATTTGACTGTAAACAACTCCCGCCAATCCACCCACCACAATTAAAGCGGCACTTGCTGCCCAAATTCGCCGCCGCTTTTTCTGAGGCTGATTCTGCTCGTTATTTTGGATAATTTGGATAGAAGAAACCTTGGTTGTCGGCACAGCCGAATTACCAGAAACTGCACCAATTTTTTCCAAATCAGCTAGCACTTCCGTTGCCGATTGGTAACGCTGAAGATAGCCCGGTCGCACCATTTTATCGATGACATCTGCTAATTCTGCACTCACCTTTCCTCGGTGGCGCCAAACTACTTCACCCGTGTTGGGATTGTTAGGATCTCGCAGTTTGCTTAACTCATTGGTGGCTAATCCTAAAAGTGCTTGAATACCGAGCATTCCCAGAGCATAAATATCGCTATTAAATTGGGGCTGACCGTGAAATTGTTCGATTGGCATATAGCCCGGAGTGCCGATGACAATCGTTTGAATGATTTGTCCCCGCGCAATTTGAGTGCCGATTTCTTTCACCGCCCCAAAATCAATCAAAAATATTTTTCCGTCTGGTTCGCGGCGCATTAAATTAGCCGGTTTAATGTCCCGGTGGATAACTCCTTGCCCGTGAACAAAAACCAAAATCTGCAACACTTCTGTTAACAATTTGATAACTCGGTCTTCACTCCAAGCTTGACCAGCCAAAATTTCCTGGTTTAAAGGATGACCGGAAATGAATTGTTGAACTAAGTAGAATTCTTGCTTTTCTTCTAAATCAGCTAGTAAGGTGGGAATTTGGTCGTGCTGACCTAACTTTTCTAGAATTTCTGCTTCTGTTTTAAATAAGCGGCGAGCAGTTTGCAATCCTTGAGGGTTGTTGCTGAGATAGCGCAGTTGCTTCACCACGCAAGAGGGATGACCGGGACGTTTGATATCTTGGGCTAAAAAAGTTTGCCCAAATGCTCCCGCACCCAAAACTCGAACAATTTGGTAACGTCCATCCACAAGTTGACCGATCACGATCTTGTACCAACCGTTTTTTGCTATATTCCACAGGTTGGTTTTGTTTTCCGGATATTTTTGCTCGGATTACCCAAGTCGTGTCAGTGTATCCAGACTGCGCTAGGGTAGGGATGGAGATGATTTTTTTGGCTCGCCGTGTTACCTTCTAAACGCCCCGTTGTATTGTTGAGTGCTGCTTTGCTGCTAACCTCCCTGACTGCTTGCGCCAACAGTCCAAATAGCAAAAATTTAGAGCAGTCTTTAGCAGCAGATCCTCAGTTGCAAGAAAACCCGGTTACCATCGGTCAACCAGTAACCGATACCAATCCTCAGCAGAATCAACCGCAAGTTGAACTACCAGGTGATTTTCCATCAGAAATTCCCCGCTATCCCAATGCATCCTTAAAGGAAGTGACCCAACAGGATGGTTCCCAATTAACGCGCTGGAATAGCGGCGATCCTACCAATATCGTGCAAAGTTTCTATCAAAAGGAATTTCAAAATAACAATTGGCAAATTGTCAGCCAACCCACTGCTGAAGAAAGTTCTTTGGTAGCGCGTCAAAATGATTTACAAGTGACAGTAAATATTCGACCCGCGCCAACTAATGTCGCCACCCCTGCACCCAATCAAACTCCGGCAACCACGGAATTTACTATTACCTATACCCGCAACAGCAGCGCGACAGCGACTGCAACGCCGACACCTTCGCCGTCTCCAGAGGTTGCTACAAATCCAACTATATCACCCGAAACAGTCCCTTCTACTAATACTGAAGCGCAAGTTTTTGCCGATATTAATAATGCACCAAAAGAGCTGCGTTCATATATTACCGACTTGGCACAATTGGGTGTATTAACTCCTAACCCAGCAGCAAAAACTAATACTTCTACTACCAGCAACGAATTTGCGCCGAATAACCTTATCAGTCGCCGCGATTACGCCAGTTGGTTAGTGGCTACAAATAATCGCATGTATGCCAATAATCCGGCGAAACAAATTCGGTTGGCAAATTCATCTTCTCAACCTGCATTTCAAGATGTGCCTCCCACTCACCCCGACTTCGGCGCAATTCAAGGATTAGCTGAAGCAGGTTTAATTCCCAGTCCTTTATCTGGAGATAGTACCGCAGTATTGTTTCGTCCCGGCGCACCTTTGACGCGGGAACAAATGATGCTTTGGAAAGTACCTTTAGATACTCGCCAAACATTACCTAATGCTTCAGTTGAAGCGGTAAAACAAACTTGGGGTTTCCAAGATGCCGGTAAAATTGACCCGAAAGCGTTAAGGGCAATTTTGGCAGATCACCAAAATGCCGATGTGTCAAATATCCGTCGCGTTTTTGGTTTTACTACTTTATTTCAACCTAAAAAACCAGTAACTCGCGCCGAAGCAGCAGCGACGCTTTGGTATTTTGGCACTCAAGGTGAAGGTGTATCGGCAAAAGAGGCGTTGCAATTGAAACCGCAGTCTAATTAACGCAAGTTGCTAGTTCAGAACTGACCCAAAGAAACCGGGTTTCTTGGAAAAATCTTCGGTTTGGCAACCAGAGATTGTAGCAAGAAACCCGGTTTCTAAGATCCTCGTTCCTATAGTTATAATCCAATTACCAATTACCCATGTCACACTTATAACTAGCTATTTACGTTAGTTTCCAGATGACTAACCCGCTAAACTTCGATAGTTCCCAATTCGCAATCAACAGCAACATACCTTTCCCTCTGGATGCATCCGATACAGTGTGGCGCGTGCAAGCTGGAGCGAT
Source organism: Cyanobacteria bacterium UBA11372 (assembly GCA_003486675.1). Classification (GTDB taxonomy): domain Bacteria; phylum Cyanobacteriota; class Cyanobacteriia; order Cyanobacteriales; family Aerosakkonemataceae; genus Microseira. The sequence goes on along the minus strand of DNGG01000617.1, from coordinate 5,983 downwards.
CGCAGTATTTGCGATCGCCACTACCAACGGCATCCCCCAAGGCGCTAGGCGCTATCTGTTCGATGTCAATCCGGGAGAGGTGCTGTTTGGAATCGCCACCGTTTGGGAGAATCAGTCCCACCAACTGATTGCGGTTGCTTACGAAGAAACCCGGTTAATGCCGATCCCTCTCCCAGATTGGATAGAGCAGGCGTCGGAACTCCAGCCTTTACAGCAGTGGAGCGATCGCCTTGCGGGTGTTTTGCGCTCTGCTGGCATTGCTCTTAATGGCATCGAAGCGGCACAGTTAGAGGTGCGGGAGTTGGTGAGCGATCGCCTCTACCATTTCCACTGCGACTTTTTACTCGGCTTGCACGAACTCGCGAACCAGGAAGCCGCCGCGCAAGCAGAGCAGTTTCGCTCGCGCCAACAACTCAATCAAGTGGCGAATCAAAAGGCTCTAGGTAATCTGACTGCTGTTTTTCGCCGCAAACAAACGAAATTTTATCAAAAAGAAGGGACGGCGCTGTTGATGGCAGCGGGGGCAGTGGGGCGGGCGATGGGAATCGAGATTCGCCCGCCAGCGAAATCGGAAAACCTCCAGCGTGTGAGCGATCCGCTGTTGGCGATCGCCCGCGCCTCCCGCATTCGCACTCGGCGGATAATTTTGCGGGGGAGTTGGTGGCGGTTCGATTGCGGCCCGATACTGGCTTATACTCTAGAAACAGAAACTCCTGTTGCTCTTCTACCAAGAGGTAGAAACAACTATGAAATTTTCGACCCAGAAACTGGGCGCTCCATCCCGCTGAATGCGAAAACTGCTCGGCTGATTTCTCCGGTAGCCTTCGTTTTCTATCGCCCGTTCCCAGACAAGGTGCTGAAAGCCCTGGATCTGCTGAAGTTTGGCACGCGAGGGACGCTGCGGGACGGATTAATAATTTTCGGGTTGGGGGCGTTGATGTCGGTGTTGGGAATGCTGACTCCCCAGGCTACAGGCATTTTAATCGACCATGCGATTCCCAGCGCCGATCGGGGACTGATTTTTCAAATCGCTTTTGGTTTGCTAGCAGTCATTTTTGGCAGCACGCTGCTGGATTTAGTGCAAAATGTCGCTACGATTCGCGGTCAAACTCAAGCCGAAATTCAGACTCAGGCAGCAACTTGGGACAGACTGCTGAAGTTGCGTGCCAATTTCTTTCGCCAGTACACCACCGGCGACCTGCAAATGCGAGTTTCTGGGATCTCACAGCTCCAGCAAATCCTCAGCAGCACTGTGATGGAAACTATATTTAACAGTTTTTTTGCCCTGTTGAATTTGGGGTTGCTGTTTTTCTACAGTTTCCCATTGGCGTTAGTGGCGATCGCGATCGCGGCGGTGAATGTGCTAATAACTCTGCCTGCTTATTTGATCTCCCGCCAAAAGATGATTCCGATCCAACAAATGCGCGGGGAAATCTATGGGCTGACGGAGGAGATGATTAACGGGGTATCGAAGCTGCGCGTAGCAGATGCGGAGGAGCGAGCGTTTGCCTATTGGGCGCAAAAATTCGGCAAGCAGCTGGAATTGATGATGAGTACGGAAGCGATAGAAGATGCGGTAACGCTTTTTAATACGATTTTACCCACTGTTAGCTCGATTTGGCTTTACGGGCTGGGAGTGACGCTGATTGCCCAAGCGCAGATTCAAGGAGAAACGGGTTTTTCAACGGGGACTTTTTTGGCATTTAATGCGGCTTTTGGCACTTTTCTCGGCGGCGTTACGGGTTTGAGTGGTGCGTTTGTTAGTATTATGGAAGCTTCCATTATCTGGGAGCGCGTTCAGCCGATTTTGGGCGAAAAACCCGAGGTTGACGACGGCAAAACCGATCCGGGCAGGCTGGCAGGTGCGGTGAAGCTCGAAGGCGTCAGTTTTCGCTATCAGAAAGAGGGGCTATTAACCCTCAATCAAGTGACAATCGAGGCTAAACCGGGAGAATTTATCGCCTTGGTGGGACCTTCTGGCAGTGGCAAATCAACAATTGTGAGATTGCTGTTGGGTTTCGAGCAGCCGGAGCAGGGCAAGATTTACTACGATGGTCAGGATCTTTCTGAGTTGGATATTTGGGCGGTGCGGCGACAGTTGGGAGTGATGTTGCAAAATGGGCGGATTAATAGCGCTTCGATTTTTGAGAATATTTCTGGCGGCGCTTTGGTGACAATAGATGAAGCCTGGAAAGCGTCGACAATGGCGGGTTTTGCTGAGGATATCGAGCAAATGCCGATGGGAATGCACACTGTGATTTCCGAGGGAGGTACGAATATTTCTGGGGGACAGCGCCAGCGATTGTTAATCGCCAGAGCGCTGGTTCTCAAACCGAAAATTCTCATTTTTGACGAGGCGACAAGTGCTTTGGACAATCGCACTCAGGCGACTGTGAGCGAAAGTTTGGATAGTTTGCAAGTGACTCGGATTGTGGTGGCTCACCGTTTGAGTACGATTCGCCACGCAGCTCGGATTTATGTAATCGTCGCCGGGAAGGTGGTACAGGTAGGAAAGTTTGAAGAATTGATGGCGCAACCGGGAATGTTTGCCGATTTGATGGCGCGACAGATGGTTTAGAAACCGGGTTTCTTTGATCGTACCTGCGCCAATTTTCTGCAACGCCCACAAGAAGAAAGCATGTGGCTACACAAACTCTCTCCGAACTTTTAAAATGAAGTTTATTCGTAATTGCTAAACGCTTTCCCCCAAAAAGGGAAAAAACAACCCCCAAGTCCTTGACAAAAGCCTTGCGGGTTGTTTTTATATTATCTTAGTAGTTAGTCGTCTGCCTCACTTGACTTTGACTGTGCTTGATAGGTAGGTGCGGCATATAACTTTCTATCATTAACGCCGCTCACCGTAATGCACGTCGTCCACCACCACTAACTGCTGCCAATTGCTCTTCGTTCAGCTGTTGCACTTGCGCTACTTCCATTTGCGATTGGTTGTTTTGTTCTTTTTTTTGCTCGCGTGCTTTCATTTGCGATCTTCCTTTGTTTGAGCTGAGGTTGACTTGCCGTCTCCCTGTTTTCTATATTTTCATTTTGCGGCACTCCTCCCCCCTAACACATTCGCAAAATCACCGAACTTTTAAAATGAAGTTTATTCGTAATTGGTAAACGCTTTCCCCCAAAAGCTTAAAAGAAGATTCCACCTGAAATTAGAGCGTTCAATTACTTTAATTCTTTACAAGCACTTCACTAAAAGCATGGAAAAACTCAGTATTATTGCCATCAAACCTCTTCAATACACCCTGACCTGTTGACCTCAGTACTTTTCATCTTCACAAGAGCTTTAAGAAATGAAAACCCCACCAATAGAGGACTTTCATGAGGATTCCACGGCTTTAAACCAACTGGAGGTTTACCGCAACTTCACACAACGCTCTCAATACTAGAGCAAAATCACTCAGATCCAATCAACCGGGCATAAGGGCCATCTCCCCCCTTCATCTCCTCATGGGTACCGCGCTGCACTACCTTCCCCTGTTCCAGCACCACAATCTCATCGCAATCGCGAATCGTACTCAGCCGGTGGGCGACAATAATGCAAGTACAACCGCGCCGCCGCAGGTTCCTGTCTATTTGCTTCTCCGTCTCCGCATCCAACGCCGAAGTCGCCTCATCCATCACCAAAATCGCCGGATTGTTCACCAAAGCGCGAGCAATTTCCAACCGCTGCCGCTGTCCCCCACTCAGATTTCCCCCACCTTCGAGCAACTTGCCATTTAATCCCCCAGGCATCGCCATCACCACATCGAGAATCGCCGCATCCCGACAAGCCCTCATTAACTGCTCATCGGGAACCGTTTCATCCCACAGGGTCAAATTCTCCCTCACCGTCCCCTCGAACAGAAAAATCTCCTGCTCCACCATCGCCAGAGAATTGGCAATCACCGGACGGGGAATCTGCTGCCGCGGCACCCCATCGAACAAAATCTCCCCTTCCCAAGGTACGTACAGCCCCGCAATCACTTTTGAGAGCGTAGACTTACCCGAACCGCTACCGCCCACGAACGCCACCCGCTGTCCCGGTTGCAGCTTGCAACTGAAATTTTCAATCAGGGGTGCATCCACCCGACTGTAGCCGAAAGTAATATTGCTCAGTTCCACATATCCCTGCAAGCGATAGCAGTCTGTAGGCCAAAAACCTAACCCCCCCGACCCCCCTTCCCTACCAGGGAAG
>DNGG01000617.1:0-1539 GCA_003486675.1 Cyanobacteria bacterium UBA11372 | reverse complement strand
GAGAGGGGTTGGGGGAGAGGTCACAGTCGCCCCTGCTGCCAGTGCCGGATCGGTGGGATGGCGCAGCACGTCATCCAACCGTTTCATATCCCCATCCAGGGCTTGAATCGTCGTCCCCAACCCGACCAAAGTATTGACTGGTGCTTGAAACCGGGTCATTAATGCTTGAAAAGCAATCAGCATTCCGATTGTCAGGTGTCCGTCGATGACTCGCAACCCCCCAACCACCAGCAGCGCCATCGAACTCAGAGACGACAGCAAAGGGGGCAGCAGCGACAGCCACTGCTGATTCTGGTTACTTTCCTGCTCTGCTGTGGTTAGTTTCGCGTAATATCCCGCCCAGCGAGCGAAATAATCCGACTCCAACGCCCCCGCCTTAATTGTTTCGATACTTTGCAGCGCCGCAATTTCCACCCCCGCCAACTTGCCACTATCCTGGGCTAGCCTCATGGTGATATCCTTCCAACGACGGGAGATCAGGCGGACAAAAACAATATTTACAGCAATAACAGCCACACCGATTAGAGTCAGCACCCAATCGTAAGCTAGCATGACCGCGCCGTAGAAAAAGATCATCACCGCATCAATTGCGGATCTCGCCAACTGTCCCGACAGTACCCGGGCAACTTTATTATTAATCCCAATCCGATGCCCAATTTCTCCCGCAAACCGCTGGGCGTAGAAACTTACAGGCAAATATAGTAGATGCCGGAAAAATTGCCAAGTCATGCCCAGGGATAATCGCCGCCTTAGGTATCTCAGCTTTTGCAATTGCACTAAACTCATCAATGCTTGCAAGAGTGAAAGCGCTCCCATCCCCAGCAACAAAGGTTTCAGCCACTCGTAGCGCCTTTGAATCAGCACGCTATCAACAAAGACTTGGCTGAGAGTCGCCAGCGCCAAACTGGGAATCACCAATAAAAAGCCGATTAAGATGCAGAATAACAGTTCCTTCCAGGAATTTTTCAGGCGATCGTATAAAGACCCGACAATACTGGGATTGCGCCCGCCTTTTTTAAATTCTGGCCCCGGTTCCATCACCAAGACGACGCCGGTAAAGCCTTCGTTAAACTCCTCCATCGTAACGCTGCGGGGACCAGTTGCCGGATCGTTGAGATAGACGCGCTTCCCAACAAACCCCTCCACCACCAGAAAGTGATTGAAATTCCAAAACACAATATAAGGCGGTTTAAAGTCTTGCAGGGTTTCGATTTCACTCTTAAACCCCTTCGCAACCATTCCGTAGCTGCGAGACGCCTTTACGATGTTCAAGGCGCTAGAACCATCGCGGGAAACACCACAACTAATTCGCAGTTCCGCCAAAGATACGATTCGCCCATAATAGCTGAGTAAAATCCCCAAAGCCGCCGCCCCGCACTCAGTGGCTTCCATCTGTAATAAAGTCGGAGTTGCGACCCGAATGTTGTAGTATTTGGGTTTTTCGGTTGATTTGAAGATTTTTTTCAGCCATTGCATCACTAGGATGGGTCAAACTATCGAAACAACTACAAAAAACTATATAGCGGGAAAGCAAGTTGG
>DNGG01000503.1 GCA_003486675.1 Cyanobacteria bacterium UBA11372 | reverse complement strand
TTATAAATTGCTTGTTGATGACCTTGTAAAATTTAGGAATCATTTGGATAAAAAAATGTCCAGATCCAAGCGGGAATCTGGACAGATTGCGTTTCTTTTGTGGTCAGGAAATGCTTAAGCTAGGCGAATATGCCTGCCTCTGGGCAATACTTTGGCAATCAAACGCCCATTATTATCTCGAATTTCTCCCTGTGGGGATGCGATCGCATCTTCTTTAAGTCGCTCGCTATCCAAAGTCGGAACCCGTTTGACATAATCCACCGGAAACTCTTCAATTTCTATTTCGGAGTTAATCCATACTTGCGGTTTACCACCATTATTACAAAGAGATACTTTGCTCAGTTTTCCCTCTAGCTTGCGTCCTCGCTCACCGAGTTGTTCCACGCGCCGTTCCATGAATCCTAAAAGCTTGTCTGTGAGCCATGCGATCGCAGCCGCATCATGTTTGGCTAAATCGGCAATGCGTTTAGCTTCTGATTGTCGAAAGTCCCGATTAGCTTTCAGGCAATTAATGCGCCCAACATACCCATCAATCTTTTTTTCAATCTTAGGTTCCAACTCCCCAAAGACTGCTTCGGCTGCTGCTTTATCTTCTGGGATCTCTGAACCCAAATATTGAGTTATAAGTTCCAATTGTTGCTCTAACTCATCGAGGGTTTCTCTGAGTGGTTGAATTGGCGTAGTTGTCATAATAAATTGCTATTTTCCTTTGCGATTGTTGGACGAAGCCAGCACAGATTTTTCTGACTCTTCTAAAGCAGGGAGAATAGGGGCACTGGCATTGATGGCAGCCTCTATAACATCAGCACCAGATTCTTTAGCCAGCATAGCTAGCAAGGTTTCTACTTGCTCTGGAGAGAGATTTGAGGCATTCCGTTGGATTTCTTGGCGTTTAACTAATTTCCAAACAGCCAAAGCATCAGTCGGAGAAGCTTGCTGAACAGCTTGTCGAATCGAGCGAATCAGTTTTTCCGTTGCACGTCGCAGTTTGGTTTCGTTATCAGTTGAATTCATATTGAAATTAAAGGTGAGTTACTCCAGGTGGCGCGTCAGCGCTTTAGGACAGGGTTTTGATTTTTTCTATTGCCTTAATTAAAATTAGGGCAATCGAAAGGGCAAATATCTGAGATAACAGTGCTAAACTTGGGATTACTGCATTTTGACAATTGAGTTGTCAAAAATCATTACATTTTGTTCGGATTTTTGACGCTCAACGAGAGCAAGAATTAGTTCAATAGGACAGCCCCAAACTTTACATTCCCAGGCATAATAAGACAGTCTTTGGCTAGGTCGCACAACAGCAGCACTAACAGCACCAAGTTGTTCTATCGCCGCTTTAAATTCACGTGCCTGTTCTTCTGTATCAAAGCCAAAGTAAGTAATCTTTCTGCGTCCTTTTGGGTTTGTAATGGTGGCAATCCTATGAGAAAGAATGTTGAGATTCCAACCATCTCCCAAATCAATTTTATCAAGCAGCACGCTAGTGAAAAGTGTGGGCGAATTCATTGCAATCAAATTTCCAATTCTGGGATTGAATCGATGTAGTCTTTCAGCGAGATTTTTCCCCGTAAAAGCTGGAGCGTAGAATCATTAAGGTTAGTATCGATTGCTTTGTTTGCTTGGAAAAGTTTGGGAAGAGTTTGATTCAGTCGGCTCTTAAAGGCGTGATAGGACGAGGTATTGTAGTGTAGGGAAACCTTGATGGGGTCAGATATTTCATTGAGAAACCAATAGGTTAATCTAATTTGTTCCGGTAGATAGGAATCGGTTTGTGCAATTAGAAACAAATCCAGTTGAGTTCTCCAGTCTAAAGCGATTGTTTCCAAGTTCGGCATAGGTCGTGTCGTCCAGTTAACAATTTCAGCTTGCTCGTAACGATAGATAATCAGGTCAAAATTAGACTGGAGAACAACATTTTCAAAGGAACACTCACAACAATAGTTGAACGCTTTCCAGGTGTTAGGTTCTTCAGTCCATATTTCTGGAGCTAATGATTTGAGTTGGAAGAACCATTGCGCTAACGTTTTATTGCTTTCCAAAAGTTCCGCGATGGGTAAACCCATTAAAAACTGCTGCATCACTAGATGAAATTGTTCTCCCAAATTTCGAGATTGAATCATCTCTTTTGTGTCAAGTTCGTGAATCAAATCAGGATTTTCAAGGCGTGACAAGTCTTCTGCATTGAGAATCATTGTAGGTTTCGTGAAGTTTAGGGGTAAAGGTGGAAATGAACTTGCATAGCCATAGCTAGGCTATTTTTTTAACTGCCAGGTTTCAAGCGGCAAAGTTTGTCAAATAGAGCAGTAGGAAGACAATCAATATCAGAGGTTTGCGGGACATAAATTAAGACAGTTAAAGTAAGCTGACCGCTGCTCAAGCTTTTCAACAAACTTCTAACCGTCCGATACTCTACTTTTTGAGAAAAATCTAGATAAAGTATTAAGGTTGACGCCACCGAACTAAAAATTTGTTCGAGCCAGACTTCGTTGGTTGTTTGTAAGGCAAAACGCGGATAATTGCCATTCCATACAGGTCTTTTAAAACAATTGGCGAGGGTTTGGATACTCACCTGCTTTTTTGGTAGGTTCTTGAAGAACTCTGGCTGATTGGTAAAGTACACGATTGTTGTTAACGCGCTATGAGTCACTCCTGGTGGCGCGTCAGCGCTTAATTTACCAATGGCGTTGATAGTCTCTTTAGTCCCAAGATAAAAACACCGTTCTAGCGTCGGTTAACTTGATTTTTATTTGAGAATTAAAGGCCGCGTGCTGAACAAATTGCTCCAGTTCAGGTTCGGAAAAATCTAGGTTGATAGTAGGGTCAATTAATGGCAATTCTGGGTGATTTTGCCGAATTTCTGTTGGGTTAATTTCGGGTGGTAATGGGAGTGCTTCAAATGCATAAGCATACCAATGTCTACCACTGCGCGAGCTTTGAGGAACCAAGTTAATCCTAGTGATTTGACTGGATAAATTCTGATGTTGGGTTTGGTAATTCAGAAAGGGACGCAAAGCATCGGATTGCCCGCTGTTGAGTAGAGCGAAACTCCAATTAAACTCGTTATCTAGAAAGCACAAACTTATCCAGTCTTGTGCTGGCATAGCTTGAAAGGGCTGTCCATAAACTGGGGGAGTGGCGTAGAGGATAATGGTATCGAAATGGTCTGATACTTCGATAAGATTTTGAAGACTTTCTCGATAAATCTTTCCTGACGCTCGGTTGAAACGGTACCGCCGAATTTGCATGAAATTAAACTCCTATTGAACGTAAAAAAGTGCCAGGGGGCAGTTCTGGCACTTTGGATAAATTGACAAGCACTATCAGTACCAAGACACTTCTCGGAGTGAATTAGAATCTGAGGTAACTTGTGGGGTGTTTAAAGAGTCAGAAGGCGCAGCGAATTCTGCTCCCCCTGAAGCCGCCCATTTTCTTAAAGCTTCTAATTCTTCCGTATCGTGGCGGAATTGGGGAGGCTTAAGATCGAGTAGAGTTAATAAGCGATCGCTGCTCACAAGTCTCGGATGTCCGTTCGCAAAAGCTTCAGTTGCCGACTCTTTAACAATGTTGCGAATCTCTGCCCCAGTGTAAGCACTAGAACGTTCTGCCAGAAGTTGGATCAACTCTGATTCTAATTGAATCAGATAGTGTTCTAGCTGAACTTT
>DNGG01000196.1 GCA_003486675.1 Cyanobacteria bacterium UBA11372 | reverse complement strand
ATTGATTCTTTAGCTGCCGTTGTCAGAGAATTAGTAGAAAATGCCATAGATGCAAAAGCAACGCGAATAGTTGTTTCTTTATGGCCCGAACAATGGCGCGTGCGAGTAGCAGATAATGGCAATGGCATCGAGTTAGAAGACTTGCGAATCGCCGCAACTGCCCACAGCACCAGTAAAATTCGTCGCTGCGAAGATTTGTGGAAAATTACCAGTTTGGGGTTTCGCGGCGAAGCATTGCACAGTTTAGCTCAATTAGCAGAATTAGAAATAGCCAGTCGTGCTGCTGATAGTAGTGAAGGATGGCGAATTGTTTACGATGGGTTGGGGGAACCAGTAGTAGAAGAAACCGTTGCGATCGCACCCGGTACAGTTGTCAATGCCTCGAATCTATTCGGCACTTGGGCAGTGCGGCGACAAGGGTTACCTTCCCCCGCCCAACAATTAAGAGCTGTACAAAACATCATCCAACAAATAGCCCTGTGCCATCCTCAAATTACCTGGCAAGTGCAACAAAATGACCGCCCCTGGTTTACGATAAGTCCCGGAACAACAGCCCAACAAATTCTGCCCCAATTAGTACGAGATATTAAAATAGGAGACTTGCAACATTTAAAAATAGACCTATCTCCCCCATTACCAATTACCAATTCCCAATTCCCAATTCCCAATTCCCAACATCTAGAATTAGTTTTAGGATTGCCAGATCGATGCCATCGCCGCCGTTCGGATTGGGTGCGAGTCGCCACCAATGGCAGAATGGTAAAAGCGCCCGAATTAGAACAAACAATTTTGGCATCATTTCAGCGAACATTGCCGCGCGATCGCTTCCCGGTTTGTTTCCTACACTTGCAAATTTCTCCCAACCAAATAGACTGGAATCGCCATCCAGCCAAAGCCGAAATTTACTTGCATCAAATTAGTTATTGGCAAGAAGAGATTGCTAAAGCCGTGGAAATTGCCTTGCGGATTAATTCAGAAACACTTTCAGAAACCGCGCATCAAGGGCGCGTAGGACAACTAATTAAAGCATCAGAAGCCAGCGGCGGTTATAACGTCAGTCGAGAGATTCAACCAAATACAACTCGTAACGAAATCGCACCGCTGAAACTGCGGGCAGTAGCGCAAGTGAATCATACTTATATAGTGGCAGAACATGGCAATGGGGTATTGTTAATCGAGCAACATATAGCGCACGAAAGAGTATTGTATGAAGAGATATGCGATCGCTGGCAACTCGTGCGTTTAGAACCTGCGATCGTCCTGCAAAACCTCTCACCCGCGCAAATAGAACAACTACAACGCATCGGCCTAGAGGTAGAATCTTTTGGTCAAGGATTGTGGGCTGCCCGCACCGCCCCAGCACTCCTCGCCCAAAGAAATGACTGTGCAGCCGCACTCTTAGAACTCAGTTTAGGCGGCGACTTGCAAACCGCACAAGTTGCCACAGCATGTCGCAGCGCCATCCGCAACGGCACACCCCTTACCTTAAGTGAAATGCAAACATTAATCGACCAATGGCAACGCACCCACCATCCCCGCACCTGTCCCCACGGACGCCCAATTTATTTATCTTTAGAAGAATCTGCTTTATCGCGTTTCTTCCGCCGTCATTGGGTGATTGGTAAAAGCCACGGGATATAAGGTATTAGATAAAATCAAGATGTCATTTACTTACTGCTGTTATATCTTGAGTGTGAAAACATGACTGAACTACTTCAACGTGTTATTGCAAAAATTCAAAAACTGCCAAACGAGATCCAAGATGCGATCGCCGCGCGTCTTCTAGCCGATCTTGAAGATGAGCAAGCTTGGGCAACGCGCTTTGAAGCAACAACTAACGAACAGTGGGATCTTATTGCTGAAATGGTACGCCAGGAAATTGCTGACGGCGAAACTGTTCCACTTAATGATGTTTTTCCACCTGAACAATGAAATCAAGTGTAACCAAGGGATTCCGTAAGCAACTTAACCAACTACCCGCATCAGTGCAAGAGCAAGCTGCTAAAGCATATGCTCTCTGGCGTGAAGATCCCTACCATAGTAGTCTTCAGTTTAAAAGAGTTAGTCAACGACAACCAATTTATTCTGTTCGTGTGAGTATCAGTTATAGGGTTTTAGGTTTAATCGAGTTAGAAAACCATATTTACTGGTTTTGGATTGGCACACATGATGAGTACGATCAGTTGCTAAAACGGTTGTAAGGGTTGAAGTATTGCCAATCCCAGATCGACAAGCCATACCTCACCAGGTTTCGGGTTCATCTAATAAGTTCAACACTTCTTGCTCGACAACTCTTGAACGTAAAATATCCAGCGCATCCTGGTCTGCCATTTCGATAATGTATGCTATGTATTGCCGCGCTTGTTCAGCAATATCGGGATTCCACTGCCGCAATTTTGTGTCTAGTTGCTCCACTAAAGCATCCATTAATATCTCCACCATTTCTCATAGTAGTGTCTATTCCCTCTTAAGCCCCCCTTGGCAAGGGGGGTTGGGGGGGATCGATGCCTAAATCCTGCCCATATTATCACTTAACCAATGATTTAATTTCCTGCTGAATTTTATCGTTAATAATTTCCTTACCTTGCGCCGGATTGTTCGGGTTAACCTTGATAAAATTCACCTCATCTTGGCTGTTAAACTTTTTGTTATTATCAGAATCTTTCAGCACCCTCAGAAAAATAAGATCGCGATTTTTGTCATACTTCCAACTGCTTAATTGGGCATTAGGCGGCGTGATGCGCTGCAAATTTTTACCCGAAATATCCGCCAAATAGCCAACCGAAGCATCATTCCAATCAAATTTTCCATCTCCGTTGATATCGTTTTCTATCAAACGCAAGAATAAAACCTTTCTAGCTGGTTTATCTTTCTCTGTTTTCAATTCTAAAAACTCCCATTGGGATATAACAGCTTTCTTGTTTAACAAAATATGAGATTGCCCCGTTTTTAAACTATGAAAAATCATATTCACAGGAGTAGCGCCCTTGGTGCGATATTCTGAAGAAGAATCTTGACTCAAAAGACCTTTGTTCCCCGCAACTTGTACGGGAATCATAATATATTCAGATGAAGCGTCAACGATTTCACCATAAATAAGTTCGCTGTTTTCTTCCTGTGCCTGCGCCGTCCGATTTAATCGGTTTTCCCAAATCGGGCTACAAGCTAAAGCTAAAGTAGAGAGTAAAACAGAAGTTACTATTGTCGAAAAAATCCTCACGTTCATCAAACCTCCAAAACATTAAATCTGAAATCTGCCATCCAAAATCTAAAACTTAACTGATTTTGCCAGATAAATATCCGGCTTACCGATGCCATTGGCATCCGGCATCACACCTACAATGGTAAAACCGCATTTTTGGTAAAATTCATAAGGATGACCGTGCAAATTTTTGATATTATTAACATGTTCCCAAAGATTGGCATAAAGATTTGCACCCGCCAGAGTTGTCATATTATTTTCATCATCAGTGCCAACCCAAAGCGTGATGCCGCCGCGTTCTCTCACTTGTGCTTCTAAATCAAATATCAACGCTTTTCCAATTCCCTTGCGGCGAGAATCCTCACGCACGACGATGGGATGGAGTTCCCATACATTGCCGTTGTATTGGCTAATGCCGCCAATCCATCCTAAAATATCACCAGTTTCATTAACCGCAACTCGGCTAATTCTATCGGCACCAAAAGATTCTTTTACCTCTTGTAACGCGCTATCTAAAGAAGGCCAAGCATCAGGCCAATTTTGTTTAAAGCTTTCTACAAGCAACTTGGCAACCTGTATAATGGCTTTTTCGTCATCCGGACAAAGATCGATGATTTTCATAGCTAAAATCTAAAATGCAACAAAAACTCTTGACAACGGCAATCCTGTTAACGTCACTCTACTTAGCTACACCAGCAACCGCAGCGAATCCAGAACACATCAAAAAATTGCTGGAAACGAATCAATGTCAAAAATGCGACCTGAAGAATGCCGACTTAAGCGGTAAAAACCTCACAGGCGCAGATCTGAGCAATGCTATTTTAACAGGAGCGAATTTAGAGGGAACAAACTTGAGGGGGGCAAAGCTAAAAAGTGCCGATCTCCAGCAAAGTGTCCTCAGAAGTGCCATCTTAGAATCCGCCGATTTGGAAGATGCTAGAATGCGGGGCGCGATGATGCGAGACGCCAAACTTAGAGGCGCTAACCTCAAACGTGCCAGACTTCGGGGGGTGAGGCTCAGAGGTGCAGACTTGCGAGAAACAAGATTGATTGCTACCTTATTGCTCGAAGCAATTTTAATCGAAGCTAATCTCAGCGGTGCGGATATGCGGGGTGCAAATTTAACCACTGCTAACCTCAACAAAGCAAGTTTAGAAACTGCTAATTTAGAAAGTGCCAACCTGACGAATGCGAATTTAAGCGAGTCTAATTTAGGCGATACGACTTTGCGGGGCGCTATTTTAACCGGGGCGAATCTCGTAGGTGCTAACTTGCTGAATGCGAGCTTACTTACAGCTAAACTAAATAACGCTAAACTCAACGATACCAACTTGCAAGGCGTTAGCTTAAATAATGCCGATTTAAGCGGTGCCAATTTACAAAATGCCGACTTAACTAAAGCTGTGCTGACAATGGCTAACTTAACTCGTGCCAACTTAAGGGGTGCAAAGTTGATAAATACCTATCTATTTAGTGCAAATTTGGACAGTGCCAACTTGAGCAATGCAAATCTAACGGGTGCTAATTTGGAAAATGCCAATTTGAGAAATGCCACCCTTGCCAATAGCGATTTGAGTAGTGCGATTTTGAAAAATGCTAACTTAACTCAGGCTAATTTAACGGGTGCGATTATCCAAGATACGGACTTAAGAGGAACTGGATTATAGCAAGCCGGGGCGGGTTTATTTATTCCTTGGGTAACCTTCAAATATCTCTGGTAAAACCCGCCCCTACTATACACAAACTTTGTCAAGGAACACGATAACAGATAGGGAAAAACCCGGTTTTTTTGTAGAAACCGGGTTGATTCTGTTAAGCTAGAGACAAGTTTCTAATTGCAGGCGATCGCATAACTTCCCAATCACGCGATCGCTTCTTTCTTCCCACAACCGTATCATTACTGAGCAGGTGCTACAGCAGCGCCCACTTTGCCAGCAATTGCTTGCAATGCATTGCGGTTTCCCAACAGCAATTGATTATTTTGCTGCACCATGCTACCGCTGAGTTGGGGAGGTGCAGGAAGTTGCACGCCCAACTTTTGCGCGATCGCACGCACAATTTGCCGATTTCCTAACAGCAGCTGATGGTTTTGCGTCGCCAAGTCGCCACCACCAGGACCGTCAACGTTAGGCACTGTAGCGCCTACCTTTTTAGCAATACTGATAAAAGTAGCGCGATTTTGCAAGATTAATTGCTGGTTCACTTGCAGCGGGTTACCACCGCTGGGAGTTCCACTGTTGCTAACAGGTGCGCCTACTTTAGCTGCAATATTCCTGGCAGTTTGACCGTTTTGTAATAGCAGTCCCCGGTTTTGCCCAATCAGTGCTTGATCGCCAGCTTGAGCAATTAACGTGGAATTTACCCCCGATTGCGCTTGGATGTTGGATGCTTGTGCGATCGCGCTAACGCTACCAAACAACCCAGTTGCCAAGAGACTAGCACTTACACCCAAAATTAACTTATTCATCTTCATCCTTCTCCGGCTCAGATTTTTGTCTCGACCGCGCTCTCTAGTTCAAGCCGGTCATCTATCCTTGGGAAGATTAACTTGTTAATTTTGAGTAATTTTGTAAATTTTATCACATTTTTTGGATTAAAATGCAAAAAATGCACAAATAAGTTGCGATTTTCGCAAGAGCGGCGAAAATCTCTGGTGTCGCGTCCGGTAGTAGAGACGTTACATGTAACGTCTCTGCTCGTACAGTTAATAGTTTTGTAGGGGCGGGATAACCCATCAATCTTTGATCCAAGGCGAATTATATTGATAAACAAGCCTAACCCTGCGATGCCCAAAGCCGAGCCGACATCATATAAGCCAGAGAATCCCTGTTTCACAGGAGTGGTAGGGGCACGGCAGCAAAAAACCTTCTCGTTAGCAGCAAAGCTTATTGGTGTCGTGCCCCTACAATTATGACAAAATACCCCTGAATGTACGCTACCAAACAGACAATTTTTCAATTTTAGATGGCAGGTTTATAAAACATATGAAAATCTGGTTATATCAAAACAGGTTGCATCGGAATGATTAGGTTACTTGCTAATTGCTAATTGCTAATTGCTAATTTCAAGCAGGCCCCTACGCGGAGTAATTCCGATGCAACCGGAAACGATATTATTTGAAGAAAATAACTGCATTGCTAAACGATCAAACTTCTAGTTTTGAGAAGCTGCTTTCCTGGTCAGCCAAAGCTTTGAACTCAATCGCATCGTGACTGCAAAACAGCCTCACGTCTTTACTGCGATCGCTCGATAATGCGTGCAGTCTGTCTTGATTGTGCAGCCTAGCTTTGCGATCTACCTCCATCATCCACTGGTAAAAACGCAATCCTGGCGTGCAGCGGCGCTGGGTGGCGTCCATCTCGTCTCGGTAAAAATACGCATCCCCCGCGTGCAAAAGCCAACCCGAGCCTGTATCGATGGCGATACCAGCATGACCCCGCGTATGACCGGCAAGCGGGATCAGCAGAATTTCCGGCGGCAATCCGTCGAGGTCGCGTACTGCCTCAAAGCCGAACCAAGGCTCACCTCCCGGCGAATAGAATTTCCACTGCTTCACCTCGTCCCACTGTTCTTTCCGATACCGCCCCTTCGCAATTAAGCCGTGGCGATCTTGGGCTGCCTCGATCTCGCTTTGCATGACATGCACCGTCGCTTCTGGGAAATCTTCCAAACCACCAGCATGATCGAAATCGAGGTGGGTAAGCACAATATGGCGCACGTCGCGGGGAGAAAATCCCAACCGCTCAATTTGAGCGATCGCTGTATATTTTCGCTCGAACTGGATGTTATTAAAGTGGATGAAAAATGGACTCAGCCGCGAGTAAGGAGACTTAACATCTCTCTCGCCAAAGCCGGTATCAATTAGAACCAGCCCCCGTTCAGTCTCGATCAGCAAGCAATGACAGACGAGATGAGCAGTGAGTCCGCGACTGAAGCCATCGAACAGCGCCCCGCCAATCGGACACATACAACCGCAATTGAGATGATGAATATGCATAAATCCTCGGTGATATTGCTGACTCAGCGATCGCCGAGAGTTATTGCAGCTATGCGATCGCATCTCAACTAAGCCGACCCTTATATAATTTCCCCCAGCTTATGTTGTGTATAATCTTTTACTAGATTAGCTGCGGTTTTTACCAGTTTGATACTGTAGGGGCGGGTTTTACCAGCCATTCTGGAAAATCGCGAGAAATTTTTTAAACCCGCCCCGGCTGACGCTACCGATGCTACCCGGATGATATTACTTATTAGCAGAACCAGGTTCAGTTAGCTGCCGGTGCTGTTGGGCGTTGACTGTATCGGGCAACACCTTGCTGATAGTTCCCTGAATCTTTGTTTTCAGCGAACCGGCGATCATCGAATCCTTGCCTGCCATCAGTGCCTCGAAACCCTGCTTGGCAACTAAAGCTGGATCGTCCTTCTGATCCGCACCCGCCTTGGTGTCGTCCATACCTGCGCGGTGGAAAAAGTTGGTATCGGTAGGTCCCGGCATCAGCGAGGTGACGGTGACGCCCGTGTCCTTCAACTCGTTACGCAACGCTTCCGAGAACGATTGCAAAAATGCTTTGGAAGCCGCGTACACCGCCTCAAAAGGTCCAGGCATCAGGGCGGCAATTGAAGAAGTAAACAAGATGCGACCCTTGCCCCGATCCACCATGTCTTTCACCACTCTTTTGGCGAGATGGACGGGTGATACAACGTTGAGATCGATCAGATGCAGTTCGTCCTTCAGATCGGTTTCGCGGGCAAAATCGCCGCCGACACCGACACCCGCGTTGATTGCGATCGCCTCCACTGGTCTTCCAGTCGCTTTAATCTTGTCATAGAGCATCTCGACGCCATCATAGGTAGCGAGATCGGCTTGCACCGTCTCAACGTTGGCGCCCAATTCCTCACAGGCTTTAGCAGCTTCGTTGATGCGATCGCCTGTAGATGTGACTAACAGGTCAAAACCGTTTTGGGCGAACTGTTTGGCGAGTTCGTAGCCAATGCCGTTGGAGGCACCCGTCACGACAGCCAAGGGTCGATTCAACGAACTGCTCATAACCGTTTAAACTCCTGTGTAACTGCTCCATGCTAAGGAAGCTGCCGTGGCATTGCGTCTTACCACAGAAGTATTGCTTTGGCGTGTTTAACGTTACTGCGATCGCAATTCCATCTTAGAAACCGGGTTTCTGCTGCAATCTTTCGTTCCATAAACAATTTTTCAGGTGAAACCCGGAATCTGAGCGTAACTATCAACTGTCCACTGTCCACTGTCCACTGTCCACTGTTTAATTTCTTCTTTTTAAAATTAACTCTGACAAAATTCCAGCAATATTCCAAGCATCATCTACCCCCCGATGGTGAGTTCCTTCGAGTGGCGTACCAAGTAATTCTAAAGCTTTTGCCATGCCAACTTCACGCGGTAATAGATAAATTATGGCAAACAGAGTTTTAACATTAATATGCCTAGTTCCAAACGGATAGCTATTTGGGCGATATTGGCATTGTCTTTCAAATTGCAGCCGATCGTAATCGCCGTAACTTGCCCAAATTTTGTCTTGAGAACCGTATTCTTCTTTAAGAATAGAACAAGCTTCGGCAAAACTAATTCCTTGGTCAACTTGTGCTTGGGTTAAAGT
The DNA here is from genome assembly GCA_003486675.1 of Cyanobacteria bacterium UBA11372. GTDB lineage: Bacteria > Cyanobacteriota > Cyanobacteriia > Cyanobacteriales > Aerosakkonemataceae > Microseira. The sequence continues at coordinate 399 of DNGG01000196.1, read as the reverse complement.
GGTTAATTTAGTGCAGAATTCACTAACTTTTGAACGTTCTGGTTTGACTAAAATACTTCTTTTTTCTAGCCTTTCTCCTGTCGCAATATCTAAAGTGCAAATGCCTATTTCTATAATTTCACTCTTTTGTCCAGGAGGTGGATTTCCCTCCCAGCAAGTAGCTTCGATATCAATAACAAGAATTTGATCGAGTTTCTTAGCCAAGGTAAATTCATCCTTTCATCTCTTTCACTTTTTCCCGAAATTCCAGGGCTGCTTCTAGGGGATTGGGTGCAACTGCATATTGTGCTAACAAGTTCATATCCAAATTTGGCAGCACCTCGCTGCGGTCAATTTTTTCATAACTGTTGTTCCGCAGGGCATAAATTTCAAACTGATTTTTCTTGAAAAACCAAACTT
>DNGG01000197.1 GCA_003486675.1 Cyanobacteria bacterium UBA11372 | reverse complement strand
ATTCGTTGAAGAAGCTGAAGAGGAGCATGTTACAGCCAAAGAACTGCTAGAGGAAATTAAATCTCTCGACCCCGACTCCTCACAGTTTAAATCGAAAATGAAGAAACTCAAAGAAGCTGTTGAGCATCACGTCCAAGAAGAAGAAAACGAACTGCTACCCGCAGTCAGTGAGTGCATGAAGAAAAAAGAATTGCAGCAACTTGCACAAGAGTTCCAGCAAACAAAAACCAAGCTTCAGGAAGACATGGCTGCTACCATTGTTTGATCAAGAACCCGGTTTCTTAAAGAAACCGGGTTTCTTTAGTGCCAGAGAATTTTTATTTAAAATTACTTAAAGAAATTTATATATTCATAAACTACTTGACTTTATCCTAGCAATACCATAAAATCACCGTCATTTGTCGGCTTTAAGGGTTAACTGTTACAACAGGGTTATCGGTAGAACAAGATCGAGAAAACGATATGAATTCTGATGAACTCCTGAGCCTGTATGAAATTGGAGAGAGAGAGTTTTATCTATCCGACTTGAGTGGAGCCACCTTAAGCGAGGTGAATCTCAGCGGCATAGATTTGAGTCAGGCGAACTTAGAGAAGGCGATTTTAAGGCGAAGCAATTTAGCCCGGGCGATTTTGAGTCAAGCATTTTTGGGAGAAGCCGATTTGAGCGAAGCTGACTTGCGTAAAGCGGATTTAAGCGGAGCCGATTTACTTGGGACAGATTTAACTGGAGCGAATCTGAGTTTAGCTGACTTGACTGCTGCCGATCTCAGGGGTGCCAATTTGAGTTTTGCTGACTTGATAGGGACTGATTTAATCGGCGCGGAACTAAGCCAAGCTAATTTGTTTTTTGCTGACTTGCGCGGCGCCTATTTGAATGGAGCAAACCTCAATCAAACAAACTTCAGCGGCAGTCAATTATTTGAAGCCGACCTGAGCGATGCCAATATTTGCGAGGCTAATTTTCAAAAAATTATTTATAACGAAAAGACTAAATTTCCTGAAGGTTTCGATCTAACCCAGTTTGAAGCTTATTTAATTTGCCCGGAAATCTCGCTGCCAGAAACAGATTTGAGTGGGTTTCAGCTTTCTGGAGTCAACCTGAGTGGGGCTAATTTATTTCAATGTAACCTAACTCAAGCTAATTTAATGTGGTCTAATTTAAGCGGGGCAAATTTAAGTGAAACTAATTTAAGTGGAGCTAATTTAACCGGAGCCGATTTAACTGGAGCCGATTTAACTGGAGCCGATTTAACTGGCGCTATCATGCCCGATGGATCGCTGTATGAAGGCAAATAAATTTATGGCTGTAGAGACGTTACATGTAACGTCTCTACAACATTTAAATTGATATACAACCTTATGCGTTGACAACTTCGCCGCCGTTGGGATGTAAAATCTGACCGGACATATAAGAAGAGTCATCCGAGGCCAAAAATACATAGCTAGGTGCAACCTCTACGGGTTGTCCGGCGCGTTTCATTGGCACTTGCGCGCCAAAACTTTCCACTTTATCTTCTGGGAAGGTTGAGGGGATTAAAGGTGTCCAAATTGGCCCTGGTGCGACGCCGTTGACGCGAATTTTCTTTTCTGCCAAAGATTGGGAAAGCGATCGCGTAAATGCAACTATTGCTCCTTTGGTGGAAGAATAATCCAACAGTTGCTGATTTCCCTTATAAGCGGTTACCGAAGTCGTGTTAATAATGGCACTACCTTCTTTTAGGTGTTTGAGTGCGGCTTTGGTGAGGAAGAACATGCCGAAAATGTTGGTGCGGAAAGTACGCTCTAACTGTTCGGCACTGATATCTTCGATACTTTGTTGCGGATGCTGTTCGGCGGCGTTATTAATCAGAATATCGAGTTTACCGAATTCTTGAACCGTCTTTTGTACCGCTTCTTGGCAGAACTTTTCGTCGCCGATGTCACCTGGGATGCACAGACACTTGCGTCCGTATTGTTCGACCATTTGTTTGGTTTTTTCGGCGTCTTCGTGTTCGTTTAGATACACGATCGCTACATCAGCGCCTTCTTTAGCGTATGCGATCGCAACTGCACGCCCGATGCCGCTATCGCCGCCAGTAATCAGCGCCACTTTATCGCGTAACTTATTGCAACCCTTATATTTCGGGTCGTCTACAATCGGTTGCGGCGTCATTTCGGCTTCGATACCCGGTTGACGATCCTGATGTTGCGGTGGCTGTAGTCTTTCATTAGTTTGCATAAAATTCTCCTAGTGAATGCACTCGCAAAGTAACTACCAAAGGAGCAAACGCATCCAAGGTTTAAGCACCGATGGTGACCCGATTCGGTGCATTCTATTGGCACGCTCAATCTACATCCACAGGCTAACAATCGCTCAAATTCACTTTATCGCTCTGGGGGTAGAAACCGCCCAAGCAACCGATCGACCCTTAGTTGTATTAGATATGACTTACGCAAAGAAACCGGGTTTCTTACACAGAAACCCGGTTTCTAGGAAAGCCCTTGCGTAAGTTCTATTAGACTTCTGCAAAAACTCTTGTGGGGTAGGCATCCTGCCTGCCTTTGAGATTCTTTTTTGGAGAGGTCTATTAGATTTTGGGAACTGTATTGACAAAGAAGTGGTCTAAATATTGTGAATGGGTGCGTTGGCGCAGCGTGCGGTCGGCATATCGCTCTTTCTAACTCCCCCTGCAAAATCAAGCAAACATCAGGGTAGCTGAAATTTAGCATCATTAAGTAAAAACACGGCTGATTCGGCTTTAATCTCGAATATATCTTAAAATAGCGACATTTATCGCCGATAGCGGTTAATATCTAAGTAAATTAATTGCTGACTTCATAGGTGTGAGTTTCGTGAGGTTATTATTTTCATGCGCTTACCTACTCTTGCGATTTGTACTCTAGCTGCTTTGATGGCTGGGACTGTCAATGCCAAAGCCAGTCCGATTGAGAGCAACTCGACTTCCCACAGAGCGATCGCTCTCGAGGAAACTCAGACAGCACAACAATCAAACCAGCTATCTGCCCAGTTAAAAGAAACTTCAGAAGCTGAAGTAATCCATAAAACCAACTTTGTTTCCCAAGCATCGAGTACCGATGCCACCGGGTTGCAGGAGTTGCAGGCAAATCGAGAACCAGCGATTGACCCAGCTAGCTGCTTTGCACAAGCTTCATCGCCGGGATCTCAAGTTGCACAAGCACCCGTTAACTGCCCTCGTCCCGAACCGATTCCCCCACTGCGAATTCCCGAAGTATCGGGCGAATTTGAATCTTCCCCCGGATTAAGCATCTACATCCCCGTGGGATTTGGCGCGGATAGAAACACTTTATTTGTCAGCGGTACTTATCAAACCTCCACCCGCGAACATAACGACGACGATAATAACGGGGCATTTGGGGTTGGCCTCGGTTTAGGCAATGCAGATAAAGCCTTTGGGTTGGAATTGTCCTACGTGTTCGACGATTTTAATCAAGACTTCCCCGATGGTGGTTTAAACGCCAAATTGCATCGTCGGTTTGGCGATGTGGGAATTGCAGTCGGCTACAACGGCTTTATCAATCTCGGTCGCAATGACTACGAACATTCCCGCTATGGGGTAATTACCGGCATTATTCGGACGCGACCATCGGTACGTCAGCCTTTAAGCCGGATTGCTCTCACCGTCGGCGTGGGAGATGGACAGTTTCGCTCCAACGGGGCGATTGATGCCAAAGAAAATAACGCCAACATCTTTGGGAATGTTGCCATTCGCGTTGTGCAACCTGTGAGTGCAATCGTCGAATGGACAGGCGTAGACTTAGCAGCAGGACTTTCCATCGCACCAGTGAGAAACGTTCCTTGGGTGATAACTCCCGCCGTGCGCGATATCTTAGGTGCAGGCGACGAACCGCGATTTGTATTGGGTACTGGGATTTCAATTAAGTTTTAGGTAGGGGGGTGTAACAATGCAAACACACATAAAAGTCAAAAGTCTGCGCTTGACATTGATTTCCTCGCTTTGCCTGGGAGCGGTTGTATCTTTTGCCACCGCTGCTAAGGCAGACGGTAGCTTTCCTGATATATCGGGAACCAATGTTTGGAACAGTACCGCCCCCATTTTTGATCGCGGCGGTAGTCGGATCGACCCCCAACTTGTAGAACGTGCCAGACGCTTGAACGCTGAAGCCGAGCAAGCTTATAAAGCCTGCGATGCAGCAGTTTTGGCGGCACAGCAAGGTGGTGTTCGGGGACCACGTCAGTTTTTACGCAACCCACAAAATACCGATGCAGAATTTCCGGTGGCATGTCAGCGATTGAACGAGTTGAGAGAGGAAGCTGTCAGCTTGAGAAGCCAATTAGAAGCCGCCGGAAGATCGGGTGGCAGTCCAGTGTTTCGGACTTGGTAGAGTTGCGATAGTTACCAATTCCATAGTGAGGAGAAGCTAGGATGGAAAAATTGCGAATGGGAGCAATTCGTTTAGCAGCGATCGCTTCTTTGAGTGCGACTGGTGTATTATTTGCCTTCTCGATGCCGGTGAAAGCCCAAAACCCCCCACCGGCAAATCAAGGCGTTCGATTCGACGAAGAAACAGTGGTCGAATTTGAATTCAGAGAATCCCACGGTTACTATCAATCAACGTTTGGCATTGTCAATTTAAACACAGGTGAAGCTACGGATCTAATTGCCGAAACCAAACCCTTCGACGACTTTAACGATGTCTCGGATCTCGACCGGGTTTCCAGCGGCAGAAACGACACCGGCACCCAGATGGATTTTTTAGGCACACCCGGTAACTCCGTACCCCAACCCGTGCGGCGGTTTACGTTTCAAGCCAATACCGCTTATGCTTTTTACCTCAAAGTGATTGACCCCCGCAGCGGACGGTTGAGAACTACCCTCTACTCCACCAGATTAGAGCAAATGGGTAACGGATCGACCCCAGGATCTACCCGCACCGTTGGTGGATTGTCCGATGGAGTCGTGGGCGATCGCAAAGGCGTCCGCATCAACTGGGACGATACCGGACTCCCTCGACCCGGAAAAGACAACGACTTCGATGACTTTATCGTCGAAGCAGGCGGTTATTTAGTCACCTTCTCCTGCCCCAGAATCAGATAATACCAATTATCTAAGTAATAACCCTGAAGGCAGGTGAGCGGGTGAGCAGGTGAGCAAGTGAGTAAGGGAGAATATATATTCAAATTCTCCTGAAGCCCCTCTGCTCACCTGCACCTCTGCAACGCCCTGGTTACTTCTCATTAGCGACTTGTTGCTTGACAGGGATGTGAATAACTAACTCTGTTCCCTCCCCAATTGTTGAGCAACAATCTAATTTACCACGGTGTTTCTCGACGATAATCTGATAACTGATCGACATGCCCATCCCCGTTCCTTTACCAATCGGTTTAGTAGTGAAGAACGGATCAAAAATCTTCTGTCGAACATGTTCAGGCATACCCAATCCGTTATCTGCGATCGCAATTTTGACCCATCGCGAATCAATTATACATGTACGAATTACAATCCGACCGCAATTATTCAGGTTGGCACTAACTTCTTCAATCGCATCGATCGCATTTGTTAGCAGATTCATGAATACTTGATTGAGCTGTCCGGGATAGCATTCAACCAGAGGCAGGTCACCAAAATCTCGAATCACTTCAATCTCTAAACGTTCCGCATTTGCTTTCAAGCGATGCTCGAGAATCAGTAGAGTGCTGTCAATGCCTTCATGAATATTGACAGTCTTAAATTCAGCTTCATATCATGTCCGGTTGAACACTTATAATTAGGGCTGACGCACCAGACGGGGCGACGCGGCGACGGGTCGAAGTTTTTATTGCAAGTAATTAAGCGGACATGATATCATCCATGCGCGAGAAGTTGCGGAGTGAAAGAACGATCTGATGAATTCGGTCAGTACCTATTTTCATCGCTCTGAGAAGTTTGGGCAAATCCTCTTGCAAAAATTCCAGGTCAATCCCAACAAAGAAACCGGGTTTCTGAACGAATGTACGCGAGCAATGTAGGGGCGGGTTTTACGGATAACCTACGATAAAAACAGACAATTTAACTA
>DNGG01000420.1 GCA_003486675.1 Cyanobacteria bacterium UBA11372 | reverse complement strand
AAAACGGGCGGTGGGACGAATGATGACGCCCTTGCCAATTTTTGCTCCAAATAGGCGCAGCAGGGCGCAGCGAGGGGCGTGTAATTGGTGGGGAGTGAGGGGGAAAGCGATCGCTTGCACGAACCACCAGAGCAAAACATACCATCCTGAACGCCCGCGATCGAACTTTGATTGGTCGTACTTTCGCAGATCGATCCAAGGTTCGGCAGCCAAAATCGGTGCTGGCTCTGGCGAATCAATTAAAGATTTAGTGACATCAGCTGGTTCTGGAGCTGACGGAGTCATAGGCAGTAGAATCCTTTGCAGCAGACGAATCGGAAGACGGCGATGCCTTAGAGGGGGTAACCGATGGGGTAGAAACATTTAAATGACCCCCAAAACGCTGTAACTCGTAGAGTTTGACGCCAATGTGATATTCGTATTGACTCAGCAGTCGGGCGTAGATATATCCCGCTTTCCCATCTAAAAAGCCGAGTTGAAAAATATAACTGATAATAAACCGCAGCGTGGGTTTAAAAGGCATTCGCACCCACAATTTTTTCAGAAAGCGCTTGCGCTGAACTGCATCGCCTAAGAGGTTAGCACCAATTGTGCCGGAGTCGCCCTTTCCGGTAAGGATATTCTGGTAAACGCGAGCTTCCCAGTTAGAATAGCGATTGTGGCGCGCCAGCCATTCAAAGATATCCCGAAAATCGATATGGAGCATATCCTCTTTGAGATAGCCTACCTTGCCGTTTAAAATTACGTGTTCGTGGACTTCGTTGTCGCCAGTATTGCGAATTTCTTCTGTCCCTAAGTTTTCGTAGCGACCTTTTTGGTGTTTTAACAGACGTAGGTTCCAATCGGGATATCTACCGCCGTGACGAATCCACTTACCGAGGAAGAATACGCGACGGTTGAGGTAGTAGCCATCGTACTCTGGATTTTGAATCGCGGCGGCGATTTCGTCCCAGAGTTCGGGGGTAATCCGTTCGTCGCAATCGACGATCAAAACCCATTCGTTGCGGAAAGGCAGGTTTTCCAAAGACCAGTTTTTCTTTTTAGGCCAACGACCGTTAAAGTAAAACTGGACAACTTTAGCGCCGTAATTTTCACATATTTCCGCCGAGCGATCGCTGCTTTGGGAATCGACCACAAATACTTCATCTGCCCTTGCCACGCTTTCTAAGCACGCTGGTAAATTAGCTTCTTCGTTTTTAGCAGGGATAAGGACGGAAACCGGAATTTTAGCGGGTGTGGAAGTCATTTTGGCGGTGAAAAGAAGGGTTTAGATCGAGATTAACAAGGATTAACGACACCTTGTTGAGGTACACGCACCGATTAAAGCTTAACCTAGTCTTCAAAGCTTTTGTAAATGCCCTTGTACCAAGATCAGCATTTCAGCTAGTTCGTTCAACCGATGTTCTAACTCCTGCTTGCGAGTCAAAAATTGTTTTAATTTTTGATGTCGGGCGATCGCTAAACTCACCTCTGGCAGCTGCTGGGGTGTAACTGAACGGGACCAAAGTTTGCCATCCTTATCCAACCCGCAGAGGCGATATCCCCGAAAGAATGGGTTGGGAGAAGCATTCGCCACTGCTTCCCCTTGGGGTTTTCCGTCTTCTGCGGACTCCAACCAACCTTCGATTACCGCGCCTTCCTGGTAAACCTCTTGAATTTGTTGCAAAATTTGCTTTAGTTCTGCTTGCCAACCTGCTAGCGTTGCTTCGATTTCTTTGAGCAAAGTCATCGGCAGGTTTGGATTAATCCCGTGGCGGTGACTGCTAAACGAAGGTTCTTTGAGCTTGGGAAGTGTTGGCGACTTGGTTTGGGCGGGTACAACCGCCGACTGCGATCGCAGCTTTAACTCAGATAGGGGATCGCGCAGCACTTTTTTTGCCGTTTCCCCATCGCTCTGATCGGTTGTTTCCCTTGACAAACTATCCTTTTTTTGATAATGCTGCAACGAAGGTGGTAGTTCGCCGTTGGTAGCATTTTGCGCGGCGATTTGTTGTAGCGTCGCTTCAATTCGTTTTAATTCCAGTCTCATAAATATACCCTCTTGCGCCTGGAATCATAACCTGTTCCAGTTATTATTTCTATGCGTCAACTTCTCTCGTGGGACAATGAATCCAATAGCCGCACCCCAGAGTCGATTAATCTTAGTTACTGGCCCAGTCAGATCCGGTAAAAGCGAATGGGCAGAAACCCTGGCTCAGCAAACCGGCAAGTCGGTCATCTACGTAGCAACTGCTACAGTTGACCCGACGGATCGAGAATGGGTTGAACGCATCGAACAACACCGACGCAGGCGTCCGGCTGATTGGACGACGGTGCAACAGCCGATCGATCTTGCTGCTACTATTTTGGCCTCTCCTGCATCATCTTGCCTGTTGGTGGATTCCTTGGGAACTTGGGTAGCCAATTTGTTGGAGCAAGACGAGGTGACTTGGGAGAACACCCTGCAACAGTTACTTGACAGTTTAGCCGTTGCCAAGTCCGATACAATTTTAGTCGCCGAGGAGACAGGTTGGGGAGTGGTTCCGGCTTATGCTGCTGGTCGGAGGTTTCGCGATCGCTTGGGTACTCTTGTCCGCCGCATAGGCGCTCAAGCCGATGCGGTCTATTTGGTCAGCAGCGGCTACGTACTTAACCTTACCGAGATCGGTTTTCCCCTACCGCCGATTCCGTAATCCTGGGTGCAAAAATCCAGCCAAGCGTTAGCATATATCTTAGCAGTTTAAACTTGAGCAATTAGCAGTATTTGGGGTAATTCTTAATTCATTGCCGAGCTGAAAGCTATTTTTTGATAATTTTAACTGTTTTCTTCACCCAGATTACCGTTGATGAATTATTATATCTGATTTCGCCAAAGTGGATTTTTGGGATAAATTCTAAACTAGAATATTCTAACTTCTGTCTTGTTTTGTAATCTAAGACTATAGTCAGAAAGAAATAGAGCCAAATTTATTGCCAAAATGCGATGCATTTCCCCAATAGAGCCATCAAATTGCTTTCCCTCCTTCTCTTCCCTCTCTCTCCCCCATGACCGATGACCTATCCTTAATCGATCGCCAGGATTGAAGTAAGAGATTCTCTCATATCATGTCGGCTTGAATACCCATAGTTATGACTGACGCGGAAACACGGTGAGTTTTAATTAAAGGCTATTTGCCGGACATGATATCAGTCCAACTTAAACCTCAAAATTATTGGAAAAGATGGCATCCCAACAGCAGGTTAGACAATATCTTGCCTATTGGTTTCAGTTGGGCAAGAAAGTTTTGATTAAGAGCGGCGAAGTGGCATTGCTGCCACAACCAGTTATTTCTGGCGATCGCTACAGCGAGGAATTTGAAGCGGTATGGCAGCAAATTCTCTCCCCCGACTCTGCCGACTGTTATCTAGAAGCAACAAACGAAACAATTGCCCAATTGCTAACACCTGCATGGGAAGTGAATCCTTGCGCCCGTTGTTCTATGCCCGTACCGATGCGGAGTGCCGGGATGCCGCCGGAGGTTTGTCCGTGCAATGACTTATCTGATTGGCCTAATACCAGCGTACCGTTACCGCGATCGCCCGTAGACTCCCAAACCCATCTCAGAGATATCCGCGACAGACTGAGCAAATTAAAGATGAGTTAGGCGAAACTCTGCAAAGAAACCGGGTTTTGAGGAAAAATCGTCGCTTTGGAACTAGATCTCTGCAAAGAAACCCGGTTTCTCTGAAAGACTCCCAAACCCATCTCAGAGATATCCGCGACAGACTGAGCAAATTAAAGATGAGTTAGGCGAAACTGTGCAAAGAAACCGGGTTTTGAGGAAAAATCGTGGCTTTGGAACTACAGCGGATTGCAAGCGAGTGAGGTACAGCCAAAAGGCTTGGTTTGTGTAGCGGCA
>DNGG01000002.1:23163-29874 GCA_003486675.1 Cyanobacteria bacterium UBA11372 | reverse complement strand
CTGTAGGGGCACGGCATTCAATCGTGTTGGATATCAATCAAAACTGATCGACGCCGTGCCCCTTCCGGGGTGTTGGAGTAAATAAATCGGCAACTAAGGCAAAGATTATCAGCAAGCGATCGCCAAAAATTAGATTGAACCAGATCCCTTACCGTACTTAATCTTTACTCAATGCTGGGTTTGGGACGATGCTGGTAAAATTACGGTAAAGGTCGTCCCTGCACCCACTGCGCTTTCAAATGCGATCGCTCCCCCATGTAACTCTACTGCTTTTTTCACAATTGTCAGTCCCAAACCAGTGCCTTTAATTTCCCCTACATTACTGCATCGGTAAAATGCTTCAAATAGTTGTTCTTGATCCTCTTTTGGGATGCCGATGCCAAAATCTCGGATGCGAAAAATTACGATTGGGTAATTGGTAATTGGTAATTGGTGATTCTTCTCAGCGTCTTGATCGCACTTCTCTAAGTATTCTACTTCTAAACGCACTTCGCCGCCGTTGGGAGAATATTTGAGCGCATTGGACAGTAAATTAGACACGATGTGGTGCAATAATCTTTGATCCAAAACTGCAACGGTTTTTTTTGAGCTGTTAATAAAGTTTATCCGTTGCTTGCCTTCTGCGCTTAGTTGCATTTGTTCCACTAGATGGCAGCAGAATTCTTTTAAATTCAGCGGCGCAGGATTAAACTTTAATTGTTCTGATTCGGCTCTACCAATTACCAGCATATCTTCAATCAACTGACTCATACTTTGGCTGGCATATCTCATTAAATCTAGGCATTTAAGTTGGATTTTTTCATCAAATTTGCTGCTATTCAATTGTAGTAATTGTGCCGATCCTACAATTGCGCTCAAGGGGTTGCGTAACTCGTGGGCGGCGATCGAAACATATTTAGTTTGGCGCTCGGCTTTTTGTTCGGCAATTTCCAAAGCCTGACGCATTTTTGTTTCCAACTCGTGTCGATGTAGCGCAATTTCGATCGTTACGTATAAATCTTTTTGTTGGAATGGTTTGATAATATACCCAAAAGGGTCTGTTAATTTTGCGCGCTTTAGGGTTTCTTCATCGGCATAAGCTGTTAAAAATACCGTTGGGATATGGAAACGAGTGCGAATTGTTTCCGCAGCGGCTATCCCGTCCATATCCCCTGGCAATACAATATCCATCAGCACTAAATCCGGCTGAGTTTGGGCTGCTGTTTCTATCGCTTCTTCCCCATTCGTAACAATCGCTACAACTTGGTAACCTTGCTTTTTTAAGCTAAGGGCTATCGCCTCGGCTACAATTGCTTCATCCTCTACCACTAATATCTTTTTTTCACCCATTTTTTTAAAGCCTCCGGCGGTAATTTAATTCGGAAAACCCCAGCTTAAATCGCGTCCCCCGATAAGTCTCAATTTCCAAAACGCCCTTGAGCTGACGGGTGAGCATTCGGACTAATCGCAATCCTAACGTCCCTGCGGTTTCTATATTAAAATTATTAGGTAAGCCTACTCCATTATCGCTAACAGTTAAATGAAATTTCATCACCTCGTCGCGGAACAATTCAATACTAATTCTCCCCGACATTCCTTCAGTAAAAGCATATTTTAAGGAGTTAGAAACCAATTCATTAACTATTAAACCACAGGGAATGGCTGTTTCTATATTAAGGGAAGATTCAGCAACGTTAAGTTTTAGTTCAATGGCATTAGAGTGGTTACCAAAAAATTGAAACAAATTGGTTGCGAGATCTTTAATATATTTAGCGAAGTCGATTTTGTCTAAATATAGTGATTGATACAATTGCTCGTGAATTAGCGCCATCGAACGAATGCGGCTCTGGCTTTCTCGAAACAGATCGATAGTCTGGGGATCGTCAAGGTATTGAGCTTGGAGCTCTAGCAAGCTAGAAATTACCTGCATGTTGTTTTTGACGCGATGGTGAATTTCTTTAATTAATACTTCTTTTTCGTGGAGGGAAGCTTGAACTTGTGCTTCAGCAATTTTGCGATCGCTCACATCTTCAGCTATTCCTGCAATCCGGTAAAGTTTACCAAACTCATCTTTTATGGGAAAGCCCCGCGCCCATATCCAGCGAATCGAACCATCGGGGCGGACGATGCGATATTCATTACTGGTAGACTCTCCTTGGAGTTGTTTAGCGATCGCTTCCTCGACGGCTTCTCGGTCTTCCGGATACACTGTTTCTATCCAAAATTGCGTTTCCCCATTCGCTGCTTCGATCGGGCGTCCCCAAATTTTCTCATAAGCTGGACTGACATAGAGCAATCGGTTATCTTCTGGAGACGCCAACCAAAATAAATCGGCGATATTTTCTGCCATCTGGCGAAATTTTGCTTCGCTTTCGCATAAAGCGTTTTCGGCTCGTTTGCGCTCGGTGATATCCCGCAATGAGATAATACAGACCGATTTTCCTTCCCATTCGGCTGGAGCGACATGCATTTCCCCAATGCCGATTTCTCTATTTGGGCGCAGAATAGTTAATTCAATGGTATGGTTTTTTACAGCAGGCCATCCCAACTCAACGCCGATTAAATCTTCGGGTTCACAACCGAAAATTTTTCCCGCCGCCGGATTAGCAAATAATACCCGACCTCGACGGTTGACAATTAACAAACCGTCTAATAAGTTAGCCACAATTGTTTGCAGTCGCGCTTCGCTATCGCAGAGGGTGGAAATTATTGCTTGGATGCGTTTTTCACTTTCTCGCAACGCGGCTTCTGTTTTTTTGCGATCGCTGATATCTTGATCGATCCCAGCAATGCGGTAAACTTGTCCTGCGCGATCGCGGATGGGAAAGCAACGCGATCTGATCCAACGCATCTCGCCTTCACGGCGCAGAATACGATATTCTTGCTCATACTCACCCGCATCAGGTGCTTTCAAAGCGGCGATGATGCGATCGCGGTCTTCTGGATGGATAATAGCATTTAAAAAATATTCAGGCGCAGCGCCTAAATCAGCACGAGAAAGTCCCCAAATCTTTTCGCACTGGGGAGAAACATAGATAATCTGCCTTGTTTTAGCATCGAGCGTCCAGAAAATACTATCGATATTTTCTGCCAGTTGTTGGAATAGTTGCTCGCTTTCGCGCAACGCCGCCTCTACTTGCCGACGTTCGGCAATTTCTTGCTGTAATTGCTCTTTTAGCGCCGCTAATTCAGCCGTGCTATCTTTTAGTTTAATTTCTAGCTGCTCTTTAGCTTTTTGGCGAAAGGCGATTGTCTTAAATAAACCGCGAACTAACCCGCAAATGTGACAAGGCGCAATATCAATCATCGGTTAAAAGGTCAAGCGGTGATTTACTCCCTATTTTAATTTACGTAATCCTAAAAAAATGGCGGCCAAGGTTCCAGCAACTCGGATTTCTCCTTGAGCTATTTTTTCCATGACTTGAGAAACCGGCACTAATACCACTTCGATCTCTTCTGTAACGTCTAGCTGCTGCTTTCCGGTTGCTCGAACATCTTTCGCTAAAAACAGATGAATCGTATTAGTATCTTTAATCGGATTATCATAAAGCGTTGCCAAAGGCATCATCTCCTGGGGGATATAACCAGTTTCTTCTTCGAGTTCTCGTCGCGCTGCGGTTGCGGCGCTTTCTAATTTTGGATTAAAACTTCCGGCGGGAAGTTCTAATAATATTTCACCTGTCGCGTGTCTGTATTGCCGCACAAAAACAATCTCTTGGTTGGCAGTTATTGCCAATGTTAAAGCAATATCCGGGCGAACCAGGACAAAAAAATCATCGATTGTTTTACCGTTTGGCAATTCTACTTCATCTTGCCTTATTTTGAACCAGTAATTGTCAAAAACGAATTTTGACTTGAGAATTTTCCACTTTTCGAGCATGTTTCAACAGTTGACAGTTGACAGTTGACAGTTGACAGTTAGGCGCACCCATCCGAGTTTCTGTGAAAACTTGTTTATGGAATGAAAGATATGCCTCCCTTCCGCTACGCGAACGCAGCAGAAACCCGGTTTATAAGAGCGGATTGTGAGCGAAGCAAATTGATTTTTCCTTTCGCTTAAAAGAGGGAAGCTAACAAGCCTTTTTTTCAAGTAATTTTTTAACATAAATTTGAGCATTTTTCTGCCATAATTTAATTGTATTGTTTGATTGTAGGGGCGGGTTTTACCAACAATCTATAAAATCATCGACAGTTTAGATAAACCCGCCCCCCGTCAATTTTAATTCACCGTACTAAACCATTCTGCGATCGCTGATGCGATCGCGCCTGCCAATTTCCTTTGTTCTGTAGGATTCATCAACCATTCAAATTCAAAAGGATTGCTCATAAATCCCAATTCCAATAATACCGATGGCGCGGATGCGGGGCGGGCGAGGGCGAGGTTATTCCAAAACACGCCGTAGGAAGGACGATTGAGTTTTCCCACCAAACGATCGTGCAAAAACATCGCTAAACTATGAGCTTGGGGATGATACCAAAACATGCCGATGCCTTTAGTATTAAAAGCGTCGCCGTTGTCGGGTAAGGAATTATAATGAATCGAGAGAGCGATCGCAGGTTCCACTCTATCAATTATCGCCACCCGTTCTGGTAAAGATAAAGTTCGATCGTCTTCCCGCGTCATGATTACCGTCGCACCCCGCGCCACCAATTCATCGCGAATCAGCTTCGCTACCGTAAGGTTAACATCTTTTTCCAGATAACCCGTAGGTCCTGCTGCGCCAGATTCCCTCCCCCCATGTCCGGGATCTAGAAGTATTTTAATTCCAGATAAGGGTTTTTCTTGTGGGGTAGGCATCTTGCCTGCCCCTGGGGGTGGATAGCGCAGGGTTAATACTAAACTCGTGCCATCGTATCGCAGTTTATAACCCCACTGCTGCTGGGATTTCAAGTTAAAAGTATATTGCACTCGATCGGGTGCAACTTGTTGCCAATCGAGGCGGGAAATAATCGGATCGTCATCAGTGCGAATAATATCGGTTTGGGCGGTAGTGTTGTGGAGAGTCAGGGTGAGAATGCGATCGCTTTGTTGTACGCTGACGGGTACTGGAACTTGCAGCGGAAACACTACTTCTGTCGCCCCAGCAACGCGACGAGTTGTAATACTGCGAATAATAGAACGCGGCGGCACCGAAGTTTGAGAAATCCGCACTTCTTGTTTATTTATCCATCCGCCGTAGTCGAGTCGCACCCAATCGCCTTCGGTGCCAGTAATCGATGCTTGGGTTCCTTTTGGTAGCGGAGTTAGGCGAGAATGATCGGTACTTGGTCCAGTTCTTGCAATTCCCCCATCAACAATCACCTCGGCAATTTCTAGTTGAGTGGGCGAGAGAATTTTAATATTTCCTTGCCCGATTTCTGCAATCGTTTTGCCGTTTATAGTTAGTTGAAACTCGGGACGCCCCAATTCTGCGGGCGAATCCGCCGTGGCACATCCTTGATACTTACTGCTGCGCCGGAGGTTTTGAGTCGTGATTGAATTGGGCAGATTTTGTCCCACTAAAGCGGCAGAATTTGGTGGTAAGATTGCCCTGGCAGGTTGAGCCGTTAAAGGAATTGTTTGATTTGCCAATTTTACATTTACCGTGGCATTGGCGGGAGCGATCGCGCTAAAACAAATCGCTTCTCCCGGCATTCTGGCAATATCCAACCTTGGGGTTAAAGAATCTTTCCCAAATGCCAACCCCACAGGCAAACTCGGTTGTGTCGATAACCGGGTTACTTTAATTCGTCGTTGTTGGTTTCGGTAGCGAAACGTAAAGACATTATCTCCCATTCTCAGGGGAAAGGTGGGAGCAAAATGTCCCGCCGGACTCCGTTGTATTGTCCTGCCATTCACCAAAACTCTCCCCGAAGGCGGGGCAGTTCCAATAAAGAAAATCCTGTCCGATGTCGTTCTGTGATTATTCGGCGGATACGCCAGGTAAAGAGGTTGTGCTGCCAAAGCTGGAGCAGCGATCGCAGTTGCGATTGTGACTAATCCTAAGAGTTTTTGCATTTTTTTCATTTGGTAATGGGTAATGGGTAATGGGTAATGGGTAATGGGTAATAAACACCAATTACCAATTCCCGATTACCAATTACCCATCTTCAAAAATCTTTGTAGGAATTCCATCAATACTTGTTTGGTTTTTCTCGCGCCAATATGCTGCGATTCCCTCTTTTCCTTTCTTTTCTGCCCATTCTATCAGGCTGGGTCTTTCTGCTTTAAATTCATACAGCGGTACGCCATAACCGCAAGAAGTTTGAGCCGATTCAATATCCATTACGATAATTTGACGTTCTCCTGGTGTAGGTTCAAATAACTTATAGTAATTATCCCATTCTTTATGTCTCTTAGCAATTACCCGTCCGCGTCCGTACAGGCGCAGAATCAAAGGTTTTTCTGAGAAGCTGCAAAACATAATCGTCATTCTACCCTCGTTCCCAGGATCTCTACCCTCGTTCCCAGGATCTGCCTGGGAATGTAAATGCGCTGCGGTTTCATTGCCGCTCCCAGTTAAATCTAGATAGGCAACCGTTCTATTATCAATGCAGCGAAACGTATCTATCCCTTTAGGAGATAAATTAATCCGTCCCGACTTGGGAGCAGTCGCGGTAAAGAAGATTTTTTGGTTTAAAATAAATTTTTGTAAATCTTCATTCAAATTAGAGTAAAACTTAGCCATTGGAAAAGCCTGGTAAACTAGACTAAAAACGACACAAAAAGCAATCCTAGAAACCGGGTTTCTG
>DNGG01000002.1:21060-22837 GCA_003486675.1 Cyanobacteria bacterium UBA11372 | reverse complement strand
ACCGGGTTTCTGCCTAGATCTTTGGTTCCAAGTTGAAGATTTTTCAGAGAAACCCGGTTTCTTTGCGTAAGTCCTGTAAAATTCAAAATTGAGTAACATAAATGCATAAGTTTTGGTTGGCGGGGTGCGATCGCAAGTCATACAGGCAGTGCTGGCGTGGGGTATAGGCACACCCTACCCAAGGGTCAACACTGTGGCACAATGAACGGGATGGCATAGGAATTGAGTCTACTTTTAAGCATTCTATGACTAAGTTTGTCTTTGTAACCGGCGGTGTGGTTTCCAGTATCGGCAAGGGAATTGTGGCGTCGAGTTTAGGACGCCTGCTGAAGTCGCGAGATTATTCAGTCTCGATATTAAAACTCGACCCATATATTAACGTCGATCCGGGAACAATGAGTCCGTTTCAGCACGGGGAAGTATTTGTCACCGAAGATGGTGCTGAAACAGACTTGGACTTGGGACATTACGAACGTTTCACCGATACCTCGATGTCGCGCCTCAACAGCGTAACAACGGGGTCAATTTATCAGGCGGTGATTAATAAAGAAAGGCGGGGAGATTATCAGGGAGGCACTGTTCAAGTCATTCCTCACATCACGAATGAAATTAAAGAACGAATCCGCAGAGTTGCCAAAAATACAAATCCGGATGTAGTAATCACGGAAATAGGCGGCACGGTGGGAGATATTGAATCGCTGCCTTTTTTGGAAGCAATTCGCCAGTTTCGTAAAGATGTGGGACGGCAAAACGTGCTGTACATGCACGTAACGCTAGTACCTTGGATACCGTCGGCGGGAGAAATGAAAACCAAACCGACGCAGCATTCGGTGAAAGAATTGCGCTCGATCGGGATACAACCGGAGATTTTAGTATGCCGGAGCGATCGCCCTCTACCCCCAGGATTAAGGCAAAAACTCTCGGAATTTTGCGACGTACCCGTAGAGCGGGTGATTAACGCTTGCGATGCCAATACAATTTACGAAGTGCCGCTGATGATGGAACGGGAAGGACTGGCACAGCAGGCGCTAGAGTTGTTGCAACTAGAACAACGCCAACCCGATTTAAGGCAGTGGCAAACTTTAGTAGACCGATTGTATCGCCCGACAAACCGGATTGAAATCGCGATCGTGGGGAAATATGTCCGGTTAACCGATGCTTACCTTTCTGTGGTAGAATCGCTGCGCCATGCTTCGATCGCTCTAGGGGGCGAGTTGAACCTGCGATGGGTAAACTCAGAAGATATTGAAGCAAACGGCCCGGAGCGCTATCTTGAAGGTGTCCAGGGCTTAGTAGTGCCAGGAGGATTTGGGATCAGGGGCGTCGATGGTAAGATTGCCGCGGTGAAATACGCCCGCGATCGCCAACTGCCGTTTTTAGGTTTGTGTTTAGGAATGCAGTGTTCTGTAATTGAGTGGGCGCGTAACGTGGCAGGTTTAAAAGATGCTAACAGCGCTGAATTTGCCCCCGAAACTTCCAATCCCGTCATCAACCTGTTGCCAGAACAGCAAGACGTGGTAGAGTTGGGCGGCACGATGCGGCTCGGTTTGTATCCTTGTCGCTTGGCATCGAATACCCTAGCCAGTCGTCTGTATCAGCGGGAAGTGATTTACGAACGCCACCGTCACCGCTATGAATTTAACAATGCCTATCGCAACTTGTTTCTAGAAAGCGGGTATGCCATCAGCGGCACTTCTCCCGATGGGCGCTTGGTGGAAATCATCGAACTCCCCAATCATCCCTTCTTTATTGCCACGCAATTTCACCCAGAATTTCA
>DNGG01000002.1:20316-20847 GCA_003486675.1 Cyanobacteria bacterium UBA11372 | reverse complement strand
CAATTTCACCCAGAATTTCAATCCCGCCCCAGCAATCCCCACCCCTTGTTTAAAGGGTTTATTTCGGCGGCGTTAGCCAAAGTTGACCAACGCGGTAATGGCAAGGGCAACGGAGAAGTTGCAATAACAGATTCAACTGATTCTTCGGATGTAGTCTCTGGGGAGAAGATAGAAATTAGCGATGGGAATCCAAACTCAACTTGGAAGGCGATCGCTGAATTATCATAGCTATGCTAGGTAATGCTACCTAACAAAACCCACCAGCTATTGTAAAAAGCGGCAAATTATGCTTACTCTGCGAATAGCTCGCTTTATGATCGGAAACAAAATTGTTGCATCTGAGAGTCAAGCGCGTGGGAAATTGCGGTTGTGAGGAAATAGCGTGACCTATTGGATAAAAATCAGTTACGAGAGGAATCAATATGTAATCGATCTCGACCGTGTAAGTGCTTTTGTTTACGAGCCAAACGGGACGCTAAAATTTTGGTTACCGGATAGTGGCTTTCCGATCGTTCTCAATCCTCAAGGACA
>DNGG01000002.1:19498-20248 GCA_003486675.1 Cyanobacteria bacterium UBA11372 | reverse complement strand
TATGTAATCGATCTCGACCGTGTAAGTGCTTTTGTTTACGAGCCAAACGGGACGCTAAAATTTTGGTTACCGGATAGTGGCTTTCCGATCGTTCTCAATCCTCAAGGACACCCAGAGGCGCATCAAAAATTGCTCACCTACATTAAAGATGTCAGGGGGCAGACTTTTGAAGATTACTGGGTAGAAATTACCTATGAAAGAAATAAGTATCTGGTAAACCTTAAGTGCATCAGCAGCTTTGAGTGCGAACCTAACGGCAGGATAAAGTTTTGGTTGCCCGATGGCGCGATCGCTATCATTATCAACCCCCAGAGTAACAAAGAAGACTACCAAAAAGTCATCAAGTACATTCAACGGGAAACAGGGCATTCTTTGCCTTGAATTGGTAATGGGTAATAGGTAATGGGTAATTGCTAATTGCTAATGGCTAATTGCTAATTGGAATTTTTCCCGATTACCTTTCCACGGCTGACACCTGGGAAGGCCATTACCAATTACCAATTACCTATTACCTATTACCTGTTGCGCTAGTTTTGCGGCTCCGACCATCCCCGCAGAATTACCTAACTCTGCTGGTAACAATTGCAACCTAGCACGCGAACTGGGTAGAACGCGACGTTCGATTTCGGCGATCGCATAGGGAAAGAAAAACTCGGCACTAGCACTCACCCCGCCGCCAATTACAACAGCTTCGGGCGCCAAAATGTAGATCGAACTGGTTAAACCAATACCTAAATCTCGTCCGTAGTT
>DNGG01000002.1:12326-19336 GCA_003486675.1 Cyanobacteria bacterium UBA11372 | reverse complement strand
ATACCTAAATCTCGTCCGTAGTTTTGCCAAAATTCTAACGCGAAGCGATCGCCTGCTTTGGCTAGCTTACCCAATTCTTCGGGTTCCATCCCGGTGCGGCGGCGAATTGCTACCACCGAGACATACTGTTCTAAAGAACCTTGATTGCCGCTGTTACAAGGTGGACCATCGGGATTTAAAGTCACCAATCCCAACTCACCCGCCGCACCTTGATGTCCAACAAACAATTTACCATCTAAAATAACTGCGCCGCCGACACCCGTTCCCAAGGTGAGTAAAATAAAGTTGCGAA
Source organism: Cyanobacteria bacterium UBA11372 (assembly GCA_003486675.1). GTDB lineage: Bacteria > Cyanobacteriota > Cyanobacteriia > Cyanobacteriales > Aerosakkonemataceae > Microseira. Next base: position 19,044 of record DNGG01000002.1, on the reverse strand, counting down.
ATCGACGCCCCGCACCTAACCAAGCTTCTCCCAATCCGGCACAATTGGCATCGTTGGCGATAATTGTAGGTAATCCAGTTCTTGCTTCTAACCAATCTGCCAGGGGAATATGGTGCCAACCATCTAAATTAATCCCGACGATAGCAATTCTACCAGCAGCATCGGCAGGGCCGGGAGTGCCGACACCAATCGCGCGCGCATTGCGGTGAGGATCGATTTGCGCGATCGCATCTACCATCGCATCTAAAACCGCTGCCGGTGTCGCAGGTTGAGGTGTAGGTATAGTTAGCGACTGCAAGCAATCCCCACCTTGATTAAACCGCCCCAGTTTAATCGCCGTTCCCCCTAAATCGATGCCAATAATTTCTGTCATTGGTAATTGGTAATTGGTAATTGGTGATTGGTGATTGGTAATTGGTAATTAGTAATGGGTAATTAGTAATTAGTAATTGGTAATTGAAATTTTTCCCTATTACCATTCCACGCCTTACGCCTGGGAACGCGATTACCTATTACCAATTACCCATTACCCATTACCAATTACCCATTACCAATTACCCATTACCTTTTTCTCGGATCGACAAATTCGCTTAACCCTTCTCCCACCAAAGATAATCCTACAACCAACAGGGTTAAAGCTAAACCGGGGAACATTGCCGTCCACCAAACGCCGGTAGGTAAAGCTTCCAGGGCTAATTTTAAATCGTGTCCCCACTCCGGTACCTCGTCGGGGAGTCCCAATCCCAAAAATCCCAAACCACCCAAGGTTAAAATCGCATCGGCGGCGTTGAGCGTGAAGAGTACCGGCACGCTTTGAATTACGTTTAAAAACAGATAGCGAGATAAAACCGTCCAGGTGTTGGCGCCCATTGCTTGCGCCGCTTCGACGAACAGTTCGGTTTTGACGCTCACCGTGTGGTTGCGGACAACGCGATAGTATTGGGGGATGTAGGAAATGGAGAGTGCGATCGCCGCATTCAAAACCCCCCGCCCCACCACAAACGCCAGCGTCACCGACAGCAGCAACCCCGGCAGCGTATAAATTGTATCCATCAAAAACAACAGTACTCGGTCTAATCTACCCCCCAGATAACCGCTGACTAAACCCAACGGCACGCCAACAATCAGACTCAGCATCGTCGCCAAAATTACCACTTGTAGCGCCGCTTGGCTACCAAACAGCGTGCGGGAAAACACATCGTATCCTTGGTTACTCGTGCCAAACCAATAACGTGCTGAAGGCGGTTCGTGAATCGGGTTAGTTAGTGACTCTGTAGGGTTTTGCAGCCATCCCCATGCTTGAAAAGTAGGTGCAAAAATGGCTACCAGTACGAAGGCGAAAGTGATGACAAGTCCCACTAGAAGAAACTGCATCGAAAGATTGGGACGGCTAAAAAAACGCCATTGACGTAATGATAATTTAGTTTGGTTCATGGGCGGGAAGTGGGTTTTGGAGAGCCGCCGATTATTGTGACATAAATCGGGTTACCCCTGGCTGAAACTTTCTATATCCCTGGCAGGAAGATGTTCGCATCCCGATTCTACAATCGCACTGCGGTTTTCATTTTTCATGATAATGCGATCGCAAATCATAGGACGCAGGGCTTCCCATTCTCTTTGGTTTAGCTGACTAATAAATGAAATTTCTCCCACAGATTCTATATCTAAATCTTCTTCATATAAAATCTTCATTACTACATCAGAAATCGCCAATTCTGCTGATTCTTGAGAAATATTGCTGGTTTCTACGAGCAAAGTTATTTTACTTCTATCGGGATGAGTTAGAAGCGATCGCATTATGCCCTCTAACTCTTCTAGCAGTAATTCTTCAGATTGGCTCCATTCGGGGAATACAATCAAATTGATTTCTCTTAAATTTAACTCTTTCTTTAAACGCTCCGCAGTTTGGGTAGCAAAAATTGAAATCTGCGCTGCATCCAGTATCTCTTCGGCAGTTTTGATGGTTTCAGTATCAAAAATTTCCCAGTTATAGCAAACAATTTGCGCCAACAACTCTTTATGCCTTTCTATAACTTTCGTCAGCGCCGATCCTGGATGGCGGCGATAATTGATGATAGCTTCTCTAGTTCCTAAAAAAGGAATGTTTTGGCGGTGGCAGTTCACCCAAAACTCCCAATCTTCATAACCTTGTATCGCCCTATCCTCTTTGTATCCCTGCACCAAATGCCAAACTGATTTATGATAAAGCGATGACGGGTGAAGCATATTAAAATTTTTGAGATTTTCGGGCGAATACAGGTCATAACTATTGACTGTATGATGCTCAATCCCGAACATTTTGTAAGCACCAAACGCCACGCAGGGAACTACTGAAGTTAAACTGATTTTGATCAAATATTCCAGGGCGTTTGAATTCAATTTGTCATCTGCATCGAGAGGCATTATATATTCACCCCTTGCCGCAGCTATTCCAGCATTTCGGGCGCTTCCTTGTCCTCCATTGGCTTTTTCTATTAACCGAATCGAGCGCTCGGGATAAACTGCGCTCAAGCTGCGCGCGACGGTGCTGGTGTTGTCTGGACTGCCATCATTAACGATGATAATTTCCCAATTTTCATAGGTTTGAGCCACAACGCTAGCCACCGACTCTGGTAAAAATTGTGCTTGGTTATAGCAGGGAATAATAACAGATACTAACGGCTGTTGTGCTGGATCTAGGAAAGCTGACTTTTGCTGGGGAGTTAGGCGCTCAGGTACTCGATCGGGTGCTATCTTACCACTGACTAAATAACTTTGTAAATGTTCCGGTAAATGCCATTCTATCTTCGGATCTGGCTGATGGATAACAGGTTCTACATTACCTCGCCATGCCACTCCCATAATTTGCATAGTTTGATAAATCATCGTATTCCATCCCCTTTGTTTCAGGTAATCTAAACCTTGGGCAACATCGGGGGAAGCCAAGTCATGAAACAGAATTAAAGCATCTGCTTCAGCCAATGTTTCGCAGATAATAGCATCATTCAAAGGCCCTGGTGCATCGTGATTGCCATCAATAAAAATTAACGACCACTTGCGCCCATCAGCGGCTACTTCTTCGACTTTTTCAGGGCTATAACCGGGTATTAGTTTAACCGCATCAAGCACGCCTGCAGCTTGAAGAGAGTTGCTAACGCTTTCATATAATTCGGGTTTTTCTAAGATCGGATCTATGACATCTAGCTCAACGCCTCCCAAGGCTAAATGACAAGCTGACCAACCCATCCAACAGCCTATTTCTAAAGATTTTTGGCCTTTAAACTTAAGCGCAGTATTATAAAGGATATGCGCTTCATCTCTACTGACAAATCCAATCAAGGGATAGCGTTTATCTGCGTACCAATTATGGGGAATTTCCCGCCGTAGATAAGGCCAAGGGCAACCGCTGGTATCCCCAACAATCATATTGGGAAAACAACTATCTGGCTGGATAATTTTAAATCCAGGTGAGACATAATCTCCCACAGGAAGCAATCCATTTTGCTCGACAAAGCTTGATTCTAATTTAGCGGTATAAAGTAGGCTTAATTCAATTACATCTCTGTCAGTTGTTTTCAGTTGAATCTGTTTTTCTTTGTCCGGGCCTGACAGGTGTAAAATGCCGATAGGGGTGTGAGGTAAATAGGGTTCTACGAAACAGGATTTGTCTTTGTCCCAGCTTGGAAAAGCATGGTGATAAGTCCAGTTGCACCAAGCGGGAAGCATCTCAGTTTCATCGAACAATCCACCCTGATAAACCGCTAAATTAAGGGCAAACTGATCTGTCATTAAAGAGACAGATTGCTGCAATCCCCGATGCATAAATTCTGCCCAAACTTCCCAGTGAGGCGCATCTTTATGCAGTGCAAAAACCCCGGCATTTAGTACGGGATAGCTATAAAAATTTTCTGCGATTTCCTCACCGAAAGCCTGTTGATATTTGTTATAAACCCACTGCCACCAAAATTTGCGTAGCCCGCCGTATTGAATCTCGCTACCCCGATCTATTTCAGGAACAATTGCTAATCTCCCTATTTTCGCTCCTTCAATAAATAAATCAACAGCTTTCCAATCTTGTACCCAAGCATCTGCATCTATCCATAGATAGATGTCAAAATTTGGAAAGTATTTACGCAAAAAAGGACGTGCTAACAAACCTTTGAGATGAGTCGGTGCTTCATCAATGCTGGGAAAGTTAAATTCCCAATCAGGCTGCTTAATGATATTGACTCGTTGCTGTAGCCATTGAATCTGTTCTGGAGTGCAACCTAAATCGAAAAATCCAATTATCGCATTTCGCCCCTGTGGTTTTTCCCGGATAGATAAAATAGTGCCTTGAACCAGTTCAAAGTAGTTGGCATCAGCCGCAGTAATAATAATTTCCACAGGAGTTCTCGATCCGCTTTCACAGGCTTGCTGGGGTCGCCTTCATTTTACCACGCTTAAGAGATTGTCAAAGTATGCAGTTCGATGCCACACTGGGGGCAGGTTTAATTGCTAATTTTAGTTGGGTGATATATGGATATGGATAATTTAGAGCAACAGCTAGCCGCATACCTGGATCGAAGTGATTATCAGGAAGCGATCGCTCTCTGTGAACAAGGCATAAATACTGACCCAACTATAACGTTAAATTACTGGTATCTGGGACTAGCAATTCTATTGCAAGGGGAAGAATCAGAAGCCCAAGCTATTTGGCTATCAGCTATAACTCAAGTCGATCCAGATGCAATGGATACGGTAACGGCGGAACTTTTACAAGTATTACAAACAACAGCTATCCAATTTTTAGATAACCGAGAATTCCAAAGAGCAGAGATAATATACTGGCAAATAATAGAATTAGATTCTAACGATCGCACAGCTTACTACAATTTAGGAAATGCTCTAGCCCAGCAGGGAAATTTCGATGCAGCAATCGACTGTTGGCAAAATGCGATCGCTCTCAAACCTGACTATATTGAAGCATACGAAGAATGGGGAAAGGTTTGTCAAAAATTAGAAGATTTTGAAACGGCGATCGCTTGCTATTCAAAAGTTTTAGAACTCAACCCGGACAATTATCAAACAGCTTACAATCTAGGGCTTTGCTTTTGTTTTGTAGGGAGAGGGGAAGAAGCGATCGCTTGTTTTCAAACCGCCATCCAACTCAAACCAGACGTAACCCAACCCTACGGCGATCTGGGATATCTTCTCCTGCAAAAAGGTCAATTAGATGACGCAATTCAATTGTTTAATCAAGCCATCCCAGTAAACTTTCTAGAATCTTACCTGAAAAGCTATGAATTATTTAACGATAACGCCTGTTTCTTAAAAGCTTTACACCTTCAGCCTGATTCTTTTGACACCTTCTTTTATTTAGCTAAAATCATCGATAAAAATAATATTTTACCACAGATAGCAAGTATAATTTATAAAAAAGCCCAGCAACTTAAACCAGATGCCAATATTGTCAGCCAACAAAGTCAGCTAGATAATTCAACAGCAGCCTCGCAACAAATACCATCCGTTAAACCGCCAAAAGATTTTTATGAATCAACCTTAGATTGGGCAAACACCTATAATTTAATCAAAAAATACATAAATATTTATCCCAACAATACCCTTTATTTAACACCCCCTAAAACACCCGAAATTACGATACATTTTAGCTTTAGATTCGGCAGTAAAGTTGAATTACCAGCTAGCTTTGTCGCCCTAGTACCAGAGGGACGTTTCTGGTTAAATAAAAAACAAGATAAAAGTGCCGTCATCGCCGCTGATAATAAAATTTTAGGAGATATTTCCCCAGATTTTCCAGTTTTAAGTCCAGGACACCCAGATAAACATCCCAGCAAACATTCCATTTTTTCTGTAGGTAACTTACCGCCTATTCAGAAGATAGATGGAACCGTAGCCGTTTTAGCCGGACTTTTAAACGACACATATTTTCATTGGATGTTTGATATCCTACCCCGTATTGAATTACTCGATAAAAGCGGTATAGACATAACTGGGATAGATAAATTTTTAGTCAGCAGTCGTCTATCTTTCCAAAAAGAAACCCTCAAAGCACTAGGAATTCCACCAACAAAAATCCTAGAAACTGATGAGTATCCTCACATCCAAGCGACGACGTTAGTCGTTCCATCTTTTCCCGGTAGCGTAGCTTGGATGCCAAAATGGGCTTGTGATTTTTTGCGAAGTGCATTTTTAGATAAAAAACAGATTAAAACCGAAAAAATAGAGCGGATATATATTAGCCGTAACCAAGCTCCAAATCGCCGAATTATCAACGAAGATGAAATCGTAAGCTGTTTAAATAAATACGGTTTTACAAGCGTCATCCTTGAATCAATGTCAGTAGCAGAACAAGCCGCCTTGTTAGCTCATGCTAAAGTTGTAGTAGCACCTCACGGCGGTGGCTTGACTAATACTGTCTTCTGCAATCCGGGAACTAAAGTAATAGAGATTTTTTCACCGAATTACGTATATCCTTGTTATTGGCTGATTAGCAATCAAATCGGTTTGGAATATTACTATCTTCAAGGAAAGAATCCGGAAGGATTATATTTACACAAACTTTTATACCCAGACGCGCGACTAGAAGATATTTTTGTCAACCTAGATCAATTGCTAAATATGTTGAAATTTGCTCAAGTAATCTAGATCAAAAACCCGGTTTCTTAAATAAAACCTTCGCCCATGTTCTGAAACGCCCACATGCTAAAGCATGAGGCTACACAAACAAAGCCCGCCT
>DNGG01000002.1:0-12132 GCA_003486675.1 Cyanobacteria bacterium UBA11372 | reverse complement strand
ACAAACAAAGCCCGCCTTCGCGGGCTGAAATTCTTACAGGCTGCGAAGGCAGCCTTTGTTTGTGTAGCGATACCCTTCAGGGTATCGGCTTTTGATCGAGGTATTATTCAAGAATCCGGGTTTCTGTAAATTATAGATTTTGCTCAATTAGCTGGCGATATTGACTCTTTTGCTTAACGCCTTTAACTTCAGTCAACAACTCCTTATTCTTGAAGAATTGAATCGTCGGCGTTCCAGTAATGCCAGCATTTTCAGCAATGTCAATGTCTTTGGCAATGTCGATGGTGACGAAGTGGATTTTGCCGTCAAATTCGTTTACCACTTTGTCTAAAATTGGTTTCAGGGTATGGCAAGGGCCGCAGCTAGGCGAAACATACTTGACTACAAGCAAGCGATCGCTCTCGTGAAACAGCTTCCGCAGCGCAAAACCCCCGCTGTGGCGCGTGTCTGCAATATCAAACTCTGCTGGTTCGAGAGTTTCGCTTTTCTTCACATCTGCTGGCGTATCTGGCTTTTCCGCCTCAGCCGTTTGATGAAATTCTTGCAACAACCCATTGACAGAAAGCCACCTTTCTGCTAACATCGCCGCCATACAGCCAGTACCCGCAGCCGTAATTGCTTGACGATACTCGTGGTCTTGTACGTCTCCCGCAGCATACACCCCTTCGACGCTAGTTTCTACCGAACCAGGCTTGGTGACGATATAACCGACTTCGTCTAATTCTAGTTGCCCTTCAAATAAAGAAGTGTTGGGCTTGTGACCGATGGCGTAAAATAACCCCTTAACTGCCAAAGCACTTTGCTCGCCAGTTTTAGTATTGCGGATGTGGATGCCATTCATGCGATCGCCCTCCCCAATCACATCCACCGCCTCGCTATTCCAGTGAACCGTAATTTTGGGATTATTCAATACCCGATCCTGCATCGCTTTCGACGCCCGCATCTTATCCGTGCGTACCAGCATGTGAACGCGAGAACCGTACTTAGTCAGGTAAATCGACTCTTCCGCCGCCGAGTCGCCCGCCCCGATCACCGCCAGTTCAGCACCGTGGAAAATCGGAGTAGCACCGTCGCAAATCGCACAAGCAGAAATCCCCCGACTCCAATACTCGTGTTCGCTGGGCAGTCCCAACCGTTTCGCCGTCGCGCCTGTAGCAATGATAATGCTGTTGGCTTTAACTTCCCGTTCCTCAGAACGTACCGTAAACGGACGCTGACTCAAATCGACCGATATGACATCTTCCGTGTATAATTCAGCACCCCAGCGTTCCGCTTGTGCCTTCATCCGATCCATTAAATCCGGCCCCATAATCCCTTCGGGAAAACCGGGGAAATTCTCTACTTCCGTCGTCGTCATCAGCTGCCCACCGGGCAACCCCCCAGCTTGGAAGCCTTCAAACACAAAGGGTTTCAGGTTAGCACGCGCCGCATAAATCGCCGCAGTATAACCGGCAGGGCCGGAGCCAATAATAACCAAATTTTCTACTGTCGGGTTAGCCATTGCGTAAAAGTAAACTCATAACGACTACGACTAATATAGCATAACTGAAGAATCGAGTTGGCTCCTTTAGCTTGTTTCCAGGTTCTACCTGGAAATGCACCCAGGGAGGCTCCGGCCTCCCGTCCCCACATAAGTGAGGCCGGAGCCTCTAGAATTGCGTTACCAGGCTCTAGCCTGGTAACGAGGTGAAGAGCCTGGTGGCGAGGTGAAGAATAGGAGTCCCCAATCCTCAGTCTCCAGGAAAAAGCGATCGCAGATTGTGTAATCTGGATCTAGTTCGGGGAATACTTAAACTGATGTCAGAGCATTGCCTCTAACTAATTTCCCAACCATTACCATCAGGAGACTAGCAAAATGGACCCGAAAGAAATTGATAATAGAGAAAAAGTTCGTCAACAATTTGAAACGGGGCCTTATCCTAGAGTTCCTCTGCAAGATTCACCGACTAAGGATGCAAATTGGCTGTATCTTCATAACATGATAAATCCCTATTATATCCGGGATAAAAAAGTTATAGAAACAGAAGGAAAACTTATCTTAGATGCAGGCTGCGGCAGTGGGTATAAAGCTTTGGCATTGGCTGCGGCAAATCCAGGAGCTAAAATTGTAGGTATTGATTTTTCAGAAGAATCAGTCGAATTAGCCAAAAAGCGTTTAGAGTATCACGGAATTGAAAATGCCGAATTTTATGCTCTTACCCTAGAGGATTTGCCCAGCTTGGGGATGAAATTTGACTATATTAATAACGACGAAGTACTCTATCTGCTCAACGATCCAGTAGCGGGATTGCAGGCGATGAAAGCAGTGCTTAAACCCAACGGTATCATTCGTTCTAATCTCCATAGCGCCCAGCAAAGAAGACCCATATTTTCGGCTCAAAAAGTATTTAAAATGATGGGATTAATGGATGGCAATCCCAGCAACCAGGAGATTGAAATTATCAAAGAAATAATGCCCGCTTTGAAAGATAATATTTTGCTGAAGGCACAGACCTGGCGGCCTGAAGAAGCTCCCAATCAAGAAGAGTGGTACTTAGCAAATTATTTGCTGATCAATGACAAAGGTTACACAATCCCAGAAATGTTCGCCGCCTTGAGAGCAGCAGATTTGGAGTTTATCAATATGGTGATGTTTAACCAATGGGATTTAATGGAACTGTTCAAAGAGCCAGATAACTTGCCAGTGTTTCTAGGGATGAGCCTGCCCAGTCTTTCCCAAGAAGAACGACTCCATCTATTTGAACTATTGCAGCCGATTTACCGTCTGCTGGACTTTTGGTGCGGTCACCCAGACTCAATCAAGCCCACTGTACCAGTTGCAGACTGGACTGAGGCAGATTGGCAAAGCGTGCGGGTGCATCTGCATCCGCAGTTAAGAACCCCTCAGATCGAGAAAGACCTGATTGACTGTATAACCAACCACAAAGCTTTCGAGATCAGTCGTTACATTCCGCTCACCGCTACCAGTCCTATCTGGTTAGACAGTAGTCGGGTTGCTTGTCTGTTACCCCTGTGGCAAGGTTCGCAGCCATTCCAAACCTTGGTAGAACGGCTGCTCAAAGTTAGGCCCCTCAACCCAGTCACCCTGGAGCCAATCAGCCAGCAAGCGGCTTTTGAGGAAGTCAAACAACTGTTGACCAGTTTGGAAGTCTTTCTGTACGTGCTGTTGGAGCGTTCCGCTTGAGCCAGCCAAACGATGTGGAAAAAAAATTTTGGCTCGGGTGATATGAAAGCAAGTCAAAGTGGGTAAGTTTGATCTAGAAGCAAGCAATCGACTACAGCATCCACTAAGGAGAAAGGTAATATGAAGGCCGATCTAAAATTCAAGTTTCTGCAACACGTGAGCCAAAAGAAACAAGACCAAGACCAAGGTTTCACGCTGATTGAACTACTTGTTGTTATCATCATCATCGGGATTCTGGCAGCTATTGCCTTGCCCTCCTTCCTCAACCAAGCTAACAAAGCCAAGCAGTCTGAAGCTAGACAAACTTTGGGGGCGATGAACAAGGCTCAACAAGCTTACTTGCTAGAGAACAACAAATTTGTTACGGGAACTAGTGCTGCCGATCTTCAAGCTTTAGGGATTGGCGTTCCGTTTAAGACCAGCAACTACACATACTCTGCCGCCACAAATGCTGGCGTTAAGGGCGTTTCCAATCTCGCAGAGCAAGCCAACCCACCAAGCGGTAAGGTACTGAAGCCGCATGTGGGAATTGTAGCTACGAAAGAGGTTGGAACTACAGGCGATACGTCATCTTTAACGGTTCTGTGTGAAGGTAAAACCGCCCAAACTGCGGTTACTGCTGACGCAGCTCAGTTCCAGGGCGACGATCTTCAGTGTAAAGATCCGTTCGTAAGAGTTGGTGGTTAATTATCAGAAAGCCTTGGCGCTCTCAGCCGATTTGTGTGGCTTTTTCTCGCTAAATCAACTCTCCATATTCCCAGAGTTCCGATTAGGCTAAATAATGACTGCGGGTGGGTAGTGTATCAATAGACTACCCACTTAATTTATTTAGTGCGTTTAGCCGCAGTCCTATAATCTAACCTAGAAACCCGGTTTCTTGCTGCGATCTCCCCTTCCAAAGCGACGATTTTTCATAGAAACCTGGAATATGCGCGTTAGTCCTGAACGATTCAGCCAGCTAAAAAATTTTACTACCTCTGATGACTGCTCAAGAATTCTCTACCGACCTACCACCTTGGCAAAAACAAGCCTATCAGTATTGGATTGAGGGTAACTATAACAAGGCAGCAACACTTTACGAACAAGCAATTGAAGCAGAACCACAAATCAAGTTTAATTACTGGCATTTAGGATTGATGCTGCTCTTACAGGGGCAAGAAGCAGAAGCTCAGACAACTTGGCTCCTGGCAATGGCAGAGGGAGAAGCAGAGCAAATCGAGCAGTGGACAGCAGAATTGATTCAGGTGCTTAAAACAGAAGCAGAGCGCCTGGAGCAACTAACAGAATATTCTGTTGCTTGGGCAATCCGGGAACACCTGCGAGAAATCTGTCCAACTGATGTTGAAAACCTGTTGTATCTGGTGCAGTTGAACATCGAGTTGAAGCAGTTAACCGATGAAGAATTAACATCGCTGGGTATAATTGAGCTGCTCAAGTCAGAGCAAAACTTAGGGGTAGCGCCAGAAGGGTTGCTACAAGTGTTGCGAAAAGTTGTAAGTTATGCTGCTTGGTATCCATCGGCGGTGGAATTTGCCACAGCTTGTTTACCTCATTTCGCTCGCCTGCCGGATGTGCCGGAACTATTACTACAGTTGGCTGGGTGTTACGAAGCTGTCGGCGATATTTCCACAGCCATAGAGTCAGCTAAACGCTGCTATTCATTATCAGAAACATTAGCAGAAAAAATTTATAGTATTTACTACCTACTGCGATCGCTCACACGTACACCTGCCTGTTGGTCAGAAGCTTTTTCTTGGTTGCAACAACAGGAATCGCTGCTCTTATCGCTGTTTGCAGAAAATCCTCCCACCCTCGATCGCTTTTCAACCAGTCGTTTATTAATCTCCAGTTTCTTTTTTCCTTACTTCAGAGACGAGCCAAAAAGCAATCGCTTGATTTGGAATCAAATTGGACAGTTGAGCGCAGCTATTATTCAGGCTGAAGCAAAAGAACAAGCAGAACGATACCGCCAACGACGATTGCAAAAATCAGCTAGGTGCGAGCCTACTAAACGCTTAAAAATAGGGTATTTGTCCCATTGCCTGCGAAGACATTCTGTGGGTTGGCTAGCTCGTTGGTTGTTGCAATATCACGATCGCGATCGCTTTGAAATCAACGCCTATTTGGTTAATTACGAACCCCCAGATGATTTTTTACAAGAATGGTACGTTAGTCAAGTTTCCCAAGCTCACAAATTAGGAATTGATGGCTGGAAAATAGCAGAGCAAATCTACCAAGATGAAATTGATATCTTAGTCGAACTCGATAGCATTACCATCGGTGCTGTTGGTGAAGTTATAGCTCTCAAACCAGCCCCAGTTCAAGTAACTTGGCTAGGATGGGATGCTTCAGGTATACCAGGGATTGATTACTTCATTGCCGATCCCTACGTTTTACCAGAATCGGCTCAAGATTACTACACTGAGAAAATTTGGCGACTGCCTCAAACTTATATAGCAGTTGATGGATTTGAAGTCGATGTGCCCAGCTTACGTAGAAATCAATTAGATATTCCTAGCGATGCGGTTGTGTATCTCAGCGCCCAAAGAAGCCTCAAGCAAGATCCTAATACCTTGCGGCTACAGATGAGAATTCTCAAAGAAGTGCCAAACAGCTACTTTTTGCTCAAAGATACATCCAGTGCCAAAGCCTCCAGAGAATATTTTATCCAAATGGCAGAAGCAGAGGGTGTGGAGAGCGATCGCCTGCGATTTCTGCCAGAAGTTGCCAAAGAATCAGTTCATCGAGCTAATCTAGGCATAGCTGATATAGTACTGGATACCTATCCCTACAATGGAGCGACAACAACCCTAGAAACGCTCTGGATGGGCATTCCTTTAGTAACGCGGGTGGGGGAGCAATTTTCCAGCCGCAACAGCTATACCATGATGATAAACGCGGGAGTAACCGAAGGAATTGCCTGGACGGATGAAGAATATGTTGAATGGGGAATTCGATTAGGAAAAGATCCAGTTTTGCGTCAACAAATTGCTTGGCAACTGCGAAGATCTAGACAAACTTCTCCCCTGTGGAATGCCAAGGAGTTTACGCGCGAAATGGAGAAAGCTTACGAGCAAATGTGGTTGAAGATCTAGAAACCGGGTTTCTGGGTAGATCTGAGGTTCTAAGTCGAATATTTTTCCCAGAAACCCGGTTTCTTTGCGTAAGTCCTGATATCTAGAAACCCTCTGAGTTTAGCCTTCACTATCCGGCGTCCATAAGGGAATATCTTGAGCATTGAAGCGTGCGATCGCCTGCTGGTTTTCGTTCTCCAGCGGAATTCGGGCATAAATGCGACATCGCAAAGCTTCCCACTGCATCTGACTCAGCTTTCCAACTAAAGAAATTTCTGGTCCTTCGCTAACATCTAACTCTTCTTCCATCAGCAGATCCATAGTGACGCTAGACACAACAACATCTGCATCTTCATCAGAAATATTGCTAATATCTACCAACAAAGTCACGCGGCTTTTATCAGGATGAGTTACAACTGCTCTCACGACTCCTGCTAAATCAATATACAGCGATTCTTCAGCCGCAGACCAATCGGGGAAAATCATCAAATTAATCTCGTTTAATTTTAAAGGTTGGAGAGTGGTTTCAATCAGGACTGAACTAATTGTTTTCGCCATTGATGACCAGGAAAACTTGTTCGCTTGCTCAAAACCAGCCGCTATTAACGACTTGCGAACCCCAGGCTTTTGCACCTCACAAAGTGCATTCGCCAAACCATCCACATCATCATCTTTTACGTATAATGCTGCATCTCCCGCTACTTCAGGAATTGATGCATTAGGACAAGTAATTACCGGACAACCACAAGCTAGCGCTTCTAGAATAGGTAAGCCAAAACCTTCATATTTTGAGGGTTGAATTAACGCAACAGCACCCGAATAAGCGGCGCTTAATTCCTCATCATTCAGATATAGAACGTGTACAACGCTGCCTGATGTGTACTTTCTCAACTCATTGTCTAATCCAGAACTACTCCCTACACAAACAATTTCAAATCCTTGTTTAGAGAAAAGTTGAGAAAATGCTTTAAAAAACAAAATACCATTTTTAGTATCACTTTGATAGCTCCCTCCTGCACCAACTATGATAAAATATGGTTTGGAAATTCCGTATTTTGTTTTAAAACTATTTACCTTTTCACCAGACGAGGGCAAGAAAGTTTTTGCCACGCCACAATAGGCTATGGTGATATCCTTTAAAGGGATATGTGGGAAAAATTTAGCAATATCGCGAGCAGTATTTTCTGAAATGGCAATATACGCAGAAGCCTGCTCAATAGCATAATGCTTCTCTTTCCACATAGCAAGGTTTAGATCCTCTCCACTCACCTCTGGAATCATGTCATACGCTAGGAACGCAGAAGGGGTTGAGATCGGTGTAGTGTAGTAAGTAGAAATAAATATATCTGCATTTTCTTCATCGCAGATTTGCTGCAACATCTCGCGGTCTATATCCGTTTTACTATAATTATAAGGCGGTATAGAGCGGTACTTAATACCAGGAACAATCGGGGCAGTTCTATTGCGGTCGAGGACAACAATATGCTTACCAAAATTACTTTCTGCCCATTCGTTAAGCAAAGACCTCCAAACACGAGCAATTCCGGTTTCGTACATTTGAAAAAACACTCCATCAACTATGATGGTTGGAGATGGTTTTTCAACGTTTACGGTTTTATCGTGTAACTCATCTGAGCGCAAGAACTTCCAAATAGCATTGCCTTGTTCTTTTTGTGCAATTGGTACTACCCCACATGATTTTGCAATATCGACCATTGTGTCATCATTCACCCAGGAAAAATACTGGCGCAGTAGCACCGGAAGCTGCTTCTGTTCCTGCAAATAATTCCATTGAGAAACTGCATTTTTATAACCATAATATTTTTCTTTAAATTGCAACTGCTTTTGCATCGCATAAGCAAAATGTTGAAAGACAATACCCTGTTTTTCAGTTTCTTCGTGCAAAAAGGGATTAACCTCTGCAACATTCCTCCATTGACCATCCGGTAAAGGCTCTACTAAAGTAGGAGGTTCGTGGGCTACCCACACTGCCCCTGGCTTATATCTCCAGGTTCTTAACCAATCTTGTTGAGGATTTTGGGTATAACAATTACGAGTGGTAATAACCAAATTTTCTCCCACAAAATACCAACACCAATAGAAAGCAGCCGTTTTTTCAGGATGCTCGATAAACATTTGTCGCGCGGTACAAATTTGCTCAACTGTCCAAAGTTCATCTACATCTACTTGCCACAGTAAACATTCTTCTTGAATGTTAAAAAGTGGCTCGTTCACCATTTCGCGTTTGCCATCCCAAAAAACTCCCTCTGGTTTCCGGTATACCGTAACATTTTCTGGATATAATTGCGCCAGTTCGTCCAGATATTCAGTTGTGCCGTCGTTGCTGCGTCCGTTACGGTGAATTTCATCAGCTATACTTCCACCCAAAGGTAAAACCCAAGCACTATCGTGTTTTAAATCAGCCACTCCTTCAACAATATGCCAGTGCCATTTAAAAGGTAATTGCTTGAAAACTTCGATGTGGTATCGGATAAATGGTTCGCCATTGAGAACAATAGTAAAGAAATGAATGGGCAGCACTGATGATGAATTATGGTAAGCAGAAACCGGAAGTTTTTGCCCGCAAGCAAGAGTTGTGGAATACTCGTGGTTGAAAAGACGATGTTTGACAATTTCATGCCAGACACGTTCGGGTCCAGGCCAAGTTTCTATGACATCGTGAAATCCTATCCAGCCCCCATCTTTTACCAGCGGGAACGAGCGATCAAAATCATTTAATACATCCTCATATTGGTGAGAACCATCAATAAATATAAAGTCAATTGCATCTTTGCCTGTTAATTCTTTCCAGCGGCTCAAAATCTCATTGGAATATCCCCGTAAAGCCAATACATATTGACTCAAATTATTTGATTCGATATTTTGCTGCCAAATATCAAAGAAGTTTTTTTCAAAAAAGTCAGAGTCGTTACCGTCCCATGTATCTATGCAATAAATTTTGCGACTGGTTCCTAAACAAGCGTAGGCCATCGCTACTGTGGAACGCCCTTTGTAAGAGCCAATTTCAACAATAACAGCGTCTTCGGGTAGAGACTTAACTTTATTGAATAGATATTCTTCTTGACCGCGAACCATGAAACCTTCAATCGCTTCAACAGCAGGCTGAATTGTTTCATATTTTACCGCTTCGTTGATTCTTCTGAAAATGGCATAGCCATTTCTTAAATTTAAGTTTTGGGCAACTAACACATAATCTGAATTTTGACAAAGGCGATGCCAATTTTTATAATTTTTAAAGCTAAATATATCATCAAGCAAGATAAATTTAGATCCATATATGTGATTTAATTCACTAACCCCAGTAAACTCAGATCCATCTATAAGCACGACATCAAAAAAATCGATGTTATGTTCTTGTTTAATTTTTTTTATTCCGTTTTCGGGGACTCCGGAGGTTTTTACATACTCAATATCCTGACGTAGCCAGCTCAAAACTAAATCCAGAGGATACAAGTTTAAGTTACTCAGAGTATTGTTGTAAAAATCAATCACTTCAGTTTCATTAGGAAACTCAGCCAAAGAGACAGAGGAGACGTTGTAGCATTCTACAAACCCATCGCTTGCATATCTATTTTGGAGATCGGTAAACCGAAATTTTGAAATCTCCATGCAGAATAGGGATGGTTTATTTGAGTTTTCCCGCATCCCTTTTACAAATGCTTCTGTACTTCCCTCGCCTGATGATGAACCAATTTCTAAAACTGTTTTAATATCTTCTTCCCGCGCTATTTTTTCAATGGCTGCGTAAAATTCATCATTTTTAATTTCGGGCAGTATGCTAAAGTTTAGCGACGAATGTAACAAATTATCGTTGGCGCTGACAAGTTTATCTAATAAAACTTTAACCCCCGAAAGAATTCCTTGCTCATCCCATTCTTCTAGTTCTATGTTTCTGACATCTGGCAGATAAAATTGAGCTGCGCCATCTTGGGGATTGTGCTTTGAATATCGACGAACTTTTTCTCGCCTTTTTTCTTCACTATTGATAAATAAATCTAAATGATATATATTTAATTCTTGTAAACCTCCATCTGGAAGGCTAAATCCTTGTAATTGTTCGTGGATTTTTCCTTGATAAAAAAGTCCTTCTTTATTCTGAAATAACCGGCGTTGGAAATCTGGGTAGTGTGGCTTGCTATTTATATAATGTTTTAAACTCGATGGAGCGATCCATTTACGGGGAATCCAATAATTATCGGTTTCTAAAACGATTTTTTTTTGCTTAAAATTGTGCAAAAAATTTAATGTTTTTTTATCGATAAATTCATCTGAATCAATAACAAAAACCCAGTCGTTTTTGACTTCACGCAGGTATATATTTCTCTGCTGAGAATAATTTTCTGACCATTTTGAATGTATGATTCTCGCTCCATAACGCAAAGCTATTTCACAGGTTGAGTCCTGACTGCCGCCATCAACTATTATTAACTCGTCGTAAACAAGACCCAGAGATTCTAGCGCGATCGCTAAGGTTTTCTCTGCATTTTGCACTATCATGCAAACAGAAAGACTGGGCATAAGTTTAAAGTTACTACTAAGTATGCTGAAAAATTTTCTCGTACCTTTTTACAACTCTACTGGGTAGCCAACGGCGATCGCTTGCTTCCCAATGGCTGCTAGGTGCTATCTTTATCATACCCAACTCTTATCAGCTACCACTCACCTATAATCGATTAATTCTAGATTCTAGCTTTAAATTAGTACACAAGTACTGTCTGCAACTAGGAAAATTGACATGTTATCTCTATCTCGACCCCAACTAAGTCAATTTGCAGTCGCCTCTACAGTTGCCCTATTGTGTTTGATAGCAATTGGAGGTCTTCAACTGCCTCGGTTAAATAAACTGATCGAGCATGGGAAAACAGCATCAGTTGACAATATTAAAGCCGAAGTAGAGCTAGAAAGACAAAGGCTGATCTTGCTCCAAAAAGCCCCCTCTTTAGGGTTTGATAACTTAATCGCTAATTGGGTGTATCTCGGTTTTTTGCAATACTTCGGTGATGATGAAGCACGGGATATAACAGGATTCGAGCTGAGTCCAGCCTACTTTGAAATTATAGTCGATCGCGACCCGCGTTTTTTAGCTGCCTATATTCCCCTGACTAGCAGCATTTCTTTATACGCTGGAAAACCAGAACTGTCAGTAGCGCTGATGGCAAAAGGATTAAAGTCAATGTCTCCCAAAATACCGCCCCAGTCTTATTTTGTTTGGCGATATAAAGCTGTTGATGAATTACTTTTTTTGGCAGATATTAAATCAGCTCAGCGATCGTTTGCAATGGCGGCGCAGTGGGCGAGTCTTTATCCCGATGACGCTAGTCAAAATCTGGCAGCGCTTTCTCACGCAACAGCGCAATTTTTGGCTGGCAATCCCGATAAAAAACGAATCAAAAATGCTCAAGAGGGTATTTGGGCATCGGTGATAGTGAATACATTACAGGCAAACGATCGCCGTACCCGCGACCAAGTAATCCGTCAAATTGA
The DNA here is from genome assembly GCA_003486675.1 of Cyanobacteria bacterium UBA11372. Lineage (GTDB taxonomy): Bacteria > Cyanobacteriota > Cyanobacteriia > Cyanobacteriales > Aerosakkonemataceae > Microseira. Next base: position 369 of record DNGG01000002.1, on the reverse strand, counting down.
GGCGCGAGGTGGAAAGGTAACGATCTCGCAGGAAGGAGGGGTATCTGTTAAACTGCCTTAATCCTGCTGCTGACCAGGTAGCAACGGTTTGCCATCGCGGAACAATCCGACATAGCGTCTCCCATCCCGATAAACGAGAGTGCCTCTGCCGTGGGGTCTGCCACCGCGTAGTTCCCCCTGGTAACGGTTCCCCTGGCGATCGGTGCATCGGCCTCTGCCGTCAAGCTCGTTATTGAAAAATTCTCCTTGACACCGCAGACCGTTTGGGCGGGTATAGACGCCGCCGCCCAAAATATTCCCCAAAACGAACTGACCCTCGTAAAGGCTACCATCGGCAAATCTAAATGCGCCTCTGCCGTTGAACTGACC
>DNGG01000006.1:35723-42670 GCA_003486675.1 Cyanobacteria bacterium UBA11372 | reverse complement strand
GCTAAGGACACCATCCTGACGCCTCGGTTCTACACCACCGACTTCGACGAAATGGCGAAAATGGACATTTCGCCCAACGAAGACGAGTTGAGGGCGATTTTAGAAGAGTTCCGCACCGACTACAATCGCAACCACTTCGTGCGCGATGCTGAGTTTGAACAATCCTGGGATCGCATCGACGGGGAAACTCGCAAGTTGTTCATCGAGTTCTTAGAACGTTCCTGTACGGCAGAATTTTCCGGCTTTTTGCTGTACAAGGAACTGGGACGCCGCTTGAAAGATAAAAGCCCGGTTTTGGCAGAATGCTTTAACCTGATGTCGCGGGATGAGGCACGCCACGCGGGTTTCCTCAACAAGGCGATGTCGGATTTCAATCTGTCGCTAGACTTGGGATTTTTGACCAAAAATAAAAAATACACGTTCTTCAAGCCCAAGTTTATTTTCTACGCCACCTACCTTTCAGAAAAAATTGGTTACTGGCGCTATATCACAATTTATCGCCATTTGGAAGCGCATCCAGAAGATCGGATTTATCCAATTTTCCGCTTCTTTGAAAATTGGTGTCAGGATGAAAACCGCCACGGGGACTTCTTCGATGCCATCATGAAGTCGCAACCCCACACCCTGAACGATTGGAAGGCGAAGCTGTGGAGTCGTTTCTTCCTGCTGTCGGTGTTTGCGACGATGTATCTCAACGATATTCAGCGCAAAGATTTCTACGCCTCGATTGGTTTGGATGCGCGGGAATATGATATTCATGTAATCGAGAAAACCAACGAAACCGCTGGGCGCGTGTTCCCGGTGATGTTGGATGTGAACAATCCAGAGTTTTATCAGCGACTCGATGTTTGCATCAAGAATAACGAAAAATTGACAGCGATCGCTAACTCCAACACTCCCAAATTCCTGCAATTTTTCCAAAAGCTGCCATACTACATCTCCAATGGTTTGCAGTTACTGCGACTGTACTTAATGAAGCCAATTGATGTAACTCCTCTGGCAGGTACGGTTAAATAGTTTTTCATCTGTTGCTCCTTGATTATCCCGGTTCTGCTTTTGGCGGAACCGTTTTTTTTGCAACAGATTTTGCAGAAAATCTAACGGATGCTATATTTGCACGTATTAGGATAAACTATCTCCTCCATTTGGTTCGCTGCTGGCACGTTGTGGGTTTAAACTTATCTTTTCGCTTGCAATGAAATTCAATTCCTGGCTTGTACCGATTGGCATTAGCTTGACACTGGTAACAACTCCTGCGTGGTGTCAAACTCAACCCCAAGCAACTCCCACGCCTGCTGCTGGCGAACAAACTCAACCCCAACAAAATCCTACCCCTGGGGCGGGTGACTTAGATTTAAGTCCAGAAATTATTGAAAGCAGTCCGGTTTTGCAGCGGTGGCGACAGCAAGTACCGAATGTTTTGCAGGATATTAGAAATGACCCTAGTTTTCGTACTAGATTGCGATTGGGTTATTCCCTGTTTTCTGGGAGCGATCGCGCTAGTGGTGTAAATTTAGGCGTAGAAGATTTTTTTCTCGGTCGAACCGGGTTAACCCTAAGTGGAGAATACCAGACTTCGTTTAACGGCGAACGTTCGGGCTATGGGGGAGATTTGCGTTATTATGTGCTGCCTTTAGGGGGATATATAAATATTGCCCCTTTAGTGGGCTATCGCTATTTAGAAACCGAAAAATATTCCAGGGGCGGGGTGAATATCGGTGCTAGATTAATGTTGGTATTATCTCGCGGCGGTGCGGCAGATATTTCTTTAACTCAGAGTTGGGTATCCCCAGGAACCGATGAAGAAATTGGTTTGACAACGCTTTCTTTTGGTTATGCCGTTACCCGCAATGTCCGAGTTGCTACAGATATTCAGCGACAAAATGCCAGGGAAGATAAAGATAGTCGGGTAGGAATTGTTTTCGAGTGGATGCCGTAAGGTTATACAGCGAGATCTAGAGGCAAATCGCTGATATCTCTCAAACGCTTGCCTTCAACCATAATTCGCAACATTTCACCAGCATCCTCTAAATCTGCTTCCGTAACAGCTGCCATTAACTCATAGAGAGCAAAATGGTAAACACAGTCTATATCACCTGTGCCAAGCGCAATAGAAGCAATTCGGCTGGGCAAAGGTTCAGCAGTTACTACGATAATGTGAGGTAATTTGCCTTTCCGGTTTCTAATCAAATTGAGTGCTTCTGTTCGGCAGTTTTGACTGCGATCGCTGCGGATTGTCCATTTGCAAGAAATGCTAGCATGTAGGATAGAAGCTCTATTATTCCTTTCTCTGAGAATTGCATAATTTGCTGATTCCTCATCTACCAGTTCGGATATTGCATTAATTCGGTCATCTGGTTTTGGAACGCGGAACATCACAATATCAGGTGTAATAGTGTAGTCACTGCCTAAAGCGGCGGCAAGTGCTGGGTTAGATCTAGCTGCCTCATCAAGTATAACCAAGTGAGTATACTGCTCAAATTGAGCTATGGATAATCTATCTCGACTGCTTACTTTTTTAATTCCCCATGTTCCAGGTCTGAGATGAGCGAGTCTTCCGAAACAATCCTGTATAAACTCCAAAACTAAATCTTCAAAGACTTTTCCAGAAGTTTGTCCAGCAATCCGACCAATACTCACTTCTCCTTGCAACTTTTCAACAATACGTCTCGCAATATTAGAACTCGCTCTACTTGATGCATCGGCAAAGTTAGGCACACTTTGATTATTAAAACGTATTAGCCTTGTATAGCAGCCAGATCGTTATCTAGGGCAAGGATACTTTGAAATCCGCCCCCATATCGCTCGTCGGTGAATCCAAGAGTAAAACCGCCTGCTCCTGAGAACAGGTCAATTAGACGATATTTCTCAGCGATGCTGTTTGGCAATAGATTGCTCCCGCTTCGGTAAATTACAATTTTAGATAGTCTTAGTGGGAGATCAAAGATTTAATGCGATCGCTAAACTCAGCTATCGGATTCTCGTTGAGATGTTCGGCAATATCATTATAAAATACCACGACAGCAACAACCGAACCGGATTCTAGAATCGGCACGCCCAAAGCTGCCTTTAAACCGACTTTTTTAGCCAGATGAGATCTGTAGTATATCGATGGTTCCAACGATGCGTTTTCAATCCATTCGGATTGTTGCGTTAACCATACGCGCCCCGGTAAACCAGCCCCTAAGCCAAAGGTAAAACTTTCAGATTCTTTGCGGAACTCTGCATATTGATCGCCTGCTTTATAATAAGCCGAATGGCATTGCAGCAGATCGTTTTTTGGAATCCAAACTTCACCATATTTCCAGCCAGCAGATTCGCAGATTTGTTTGAGGATCTGCGTCAATTCGGTTTCTGAATTATCGGGTTTAATTTCCAGCAAGATGCCGTTCCAGATTTTATGCGATCGCTAATCATTATACAGCAATTTTATTTATACTATTGTAATAAAATTTACAGTTGCCCTCGGCTAGTTTCATAAAAATAACCCTCCAGCCAAGTTGCCAGAGGGTTATTTTCAAATCTTTCTCTTAACTAGCCCACCAAAGTCAAATCTTTGTCAGGCGTAGAAGCAGAAGCTTTTTCTTCCGCCTTTGGGGCGTACAGAACTTCCTCAACTGTGGCATCAGAAGTAACTTCTGGATGTGCGGTAGTATCAACTACAGCATCAACTACAGCGGCTTTTGCCATACCTGCTTTATAAACTACACCTGCTGCCACAGCGCCAGCAACGGCGGTAATGCCAACGCCTGCGATCGCCATCTTTTTGGTAAAATCGACTTTGTTGGCAGTGAGGCTGGGCGAATTGCCATCAGTCGCAGCATTAGCGCCCTTATTCTTGCCGAACATACAACTATAAGCTTCGGCGGGAGCAACTGAACCTAACAAAATGCTGCTAACAGCAGCCGTAGAAAGGATTGCTGAAAGGCGTAGATTTAGTTTCATAATTGCTAGTTGTTAAGAATGATTACTTTTCTAGCAACAATGTCAAAGGTTTGTCAAGTTAAGCTGGATACAAAAACAACAAATTTATTTTATTGCTGGTAGCCAGGGAGTTTTTGACCCTGACATAATTTATACATAACTCAACTTGCTAGTTACATCGCTTAGGGGCTGGTAATAGGTAATCGGTAATGGGTAATTCTACTGAGCAGACTGCCAATGAATCCAATTACCAATTACCAATTACCAATTACCAATGTGCCAACTTATAACTAGCAACTAGGGTTACATAGTTGATGATAAAATCTGAAGCAGTTTATAAAATTTGGCAATATTAATTGAGTTGCTAAAAGAACTTAAGGACAAGCTCATGTTGACTTTGACGCAACGCATACCAGCAAATCCGGATGCAGCAGTTAACTTTACCCTGTCCCTGACGGCAGAGGAACGCACTCGCAGTCGCCATCGCTACCTCGATACTGACGGAAAAGTAGTGTATTTGCGGTTACCGAGAGGAACGGTTTTGCGCGATCGCGATCTGTTACTCTCGGACAGCGGTGATATTGTAGTTTGCGTGCAAGCTAAACCAGAACCTGTCTTGACGGTAATCGCTCAAACACCCCTAGCGCTGCTCAAAGCAGCGTATCATCTAGGGAATCGCCACGTAGCGCTAGAAATTACCACAACTTACTTACGACTGTCGCCAGATCCAGTGTTGAAAACTATGCTGCAACAAATGGATCTGGAGGTAAAAGAAGAAGTAGTGCCTTTTCAGCCGGAGGTAGGTGCTTATGGACACCACCATTAGCGGCATGTGGGATTTTGGATTAGGTTTCGTCTTCGGGCGATCGCTTCGGGGTGCCCAACTCGTCTGGTAAATCTTCCAGACTGCAATTTAAAGCTCGACAGAGGGCTTTAACTTGAGGAATGGTCAAACTAGGTTGATACTCGCCACCCTCCCAAGCTTGAACGGCTCTGGTAGAAACTCCCAGTAACTTTGCCAGTTGTTCTTGCGTTAATTGTACTCGTCTTCTTAGCACCTTCAAAGGACTTTCCCCTGGGTCTAGTTCTCGTTTTTTCTTGACCATATTAACCATAATGGATGACCTCGTACTGCTAAATTTGTTGCAATTGACTAATTCAGCCCTTCCTGTGGGCGCTTACAGCTATTCCGAAGGTTTGGAACAGCTAGTTTCTTGGGAAACTATTAAAGATGAACCGAGTTTGAAACATTGGTTAGAACGGGAACTAAACTGCGGTGCAATTCGGTTAGAAGCGGCGGTGATGTTGCGAGCTTATCAAGCTGCAAAGCTGGGCAATTTAAACAGTTTGAGTTATTGGAATGCTTGGGCATCAGCGGCGAGGGAAACTGAAGAATTGCGCCAGCAAAGTTGGCAGATGGGACGCGCTTTAACGCGCTTGCTGCAACAGTTGGAACCCCAGCTAATGCCGATGGTGAAAGCTTGCGGAAGTGATTGTAATTATGCGATCGCTTTCGCCATCATCGCCGCCCACTGGCAAATCACCGATAAAACCGCCGTACTCGGATACTTACACAGTTGGACAACAAATTTGATCGGTGCAGGGGTTAAACTGATTCCGTTGGGGCAAACTGCCGCTCAACAGTTGCTGCTAAATTTACATATCAGCATCGTTGAATCCACGGAAAAAATTTTAGCTTGGGAAGATGATGAATTGAGCAGCTGTAGTTGGGGATTAGCACTAGCCAGTATGGCTCACGAAACCCAATATACCCGGTTATTTCGCAGTTGATTTATTTGGCTAATTGCTGGTTAATTGCTAATTGAAGCCTTACTCGATTTTTTCATGATAATTGATGCCTCCTGATTTAAGTTCGCTAACCAGATGTAGCTGTTTACACCTAAACGCTAGCTTATCCAATTATCTAGGTGGCGTCTACCATAAAAACGTAATTTTACTGAATCTTTATTTAAGTAATGAGATTAATATTTGTCCAAACCTTGTTTAAAGATTGCATAAATAAATGGGAGTAAATATACTGAATTTAATTAAGTTTTACAAATAATTTATGAAGAAAAACCTGGGTTTGGTGCAGCAATTGCAACTAGACAAAGTTTTGGTAAAGTTGGTGTAAAATGAACAGGAATTACGCACGAAGATCCTATCACCTTTGTTTCTGGCTGCGAAAGAAACCCGGAATATGCGCGTAAGTCATGAAAAAGCAAGCGATCGCAACCAATTAAAAATTTCAGTAAATTTACCGTTGCCATAGGTTGAATGTTTTAATCAAATAACTGAATTAGGAGCAACCATCTATGACTGCGTTTCGCGTGGGCATTGCAGGCCCGGTGGGGTCGGGAAAAACGGCATTGGTCGATGCATTGTGCAAGGCGATGCGCCAGCAATACAGCATTGCCGTGGTGACCAACGATATTTATACCCAGGAGGATGCTCAATTTTTGGTCAAGAGTCAGGCGTTGGAGAGTTCGCGCATCGTCGGCGTGGAAACTGGCGGGTGTCCCCACACGGCAATTCGGGAAGATGCGTCGATGAATCTAGTCGCCATCGAACAGATGGAAAATAGCTTTAACAACCTCGACCTAATTTTCGTCGAAAGCGGCGGCGATAACCTCGCTTCCACCTTTAGTCCGGAATTGGTGGATCTGACGATTTACGTCATTGATGTGGCGGCTGGTGATAAAATTCCCCGCAAGGGCGGCCCCGGTATCACCAAATCGGATTTATTGGTAATTAACAAAATTGACCTAGCTCCCTTGGTGGGTGCTTCTTTGGGCATTATGGAACGGGATGCCAAAAAAATGCGCGGCGATAAACCATTTGTGTTTACCAATTTAAAAACCCAGGAAGGACTTTCTTTTGTCATCGAGTTCATTAAACTGCACTTAGGCGAAACAACCGCAGCATCTTGGCTAATCGCTAATCGCTAATCGCTAATCGCTAGCCGATACAATACACCTCTCCAACAAACAATCTCAAAGACAGGCGAGACGCCTATCCCACAA
>DNGG01000006.1:27087-35535 GCA_003486675.1 Cyanobacteria bacterium UBA11372 | reverse complement strand
GCGAGACGCCTATCCCACAAGAGTTTTTGGAGAAGTCTAATAATGAGCAATGAGCAATGAGCAATGAGCAATGAGCAATTACCCATTACCAATTACCGATTACCCATTACCCCTATTTGTAGTATTTTTTGGAAAGGATTCATAGGTATCATTCCATGCAACAGCTCTTTCACACGATTAACCGTTGGAAAAAATACTACACGCGGCTAATTTTATCAGTCGCGGCGCTCTTGCTGTTTACCGCACTGGTGGCGGCACCTGCAAGCGCTACTGGAGTTTATCAGATGCCGAGTTTAGCAGCAGGCGATCGCACGCGAGTACTCGACGAAGCGGAAGTCCTCAGCCGCGCCACTGAAGGTAAAATTAGCAACGATCTGAATAATTTAGCCAAGGATACGGGTAACGAAGTCAGATTTGTCACCATCCGCCGCCTCGACTACGGGGAAACCATCGACAGCTTCACCGATGGGTTATTTCAAAAGTGGTTTCCCACTCCTGATGAACAAGCGAATCAAACGTTATTGGTGATGGATACTTTAACCAATAACACCGCGATTCGGACAGGGGATAAAGTCAAATCCATCCTGGCTGATGAAATTGCCGATAGCGTGGCGTCGGAAACGGTTTTAGTGCCTTTGCGGAATGGGGCAGCGAAATACAACCAAGCATTTTCTGATGCCAGCGATCGCCTAGTCGCCGTCTTATCCGGAAAACCCGATCCGGGCGCACCCCAAATTGTCGATAACATTCAAGTCGAAGGCACTTTCACAAAAGCCGAAGACACAGACCAAGGCAACGCTACAATCTGGGTTGTTGGCTTGTTAATTGCCGCTACCGTCATCCCAATGGCAACTTATTTTTGGTATCAATCAATGGGGTCATAGTCCCAATTGCCAAACCCGGTTTCTTTGAAGGAAATCGGGTTTTTCCATCACATCATGTCCGGTCGATTACGCATAATTAGAAGCCGGGACACGGCACGATTAACCTTATCTGTTGGTCCGAGATATCTCTGATGCCGTGTCCCTACGCAACGACTCTGTGCGTTTTTTTTATTATGGGCAAATTCAACGGACATCATATCATTTACGTTAGCAACGGTTGTGTAACTGCTAATAGCTAATCGCTGAATAAAAAAAGAAACAATCAATAATTACTAAGCATCTTTCTGGCAATTAGCAATTAGCAATTAGCAATTAGCAATTAGCCTCAGTCTTGCACGTACTCTTCCCCGCTAATCAGTGCCATTTGCGCCCGCACGAATTCTCGCCCCAAATAAGCGGCATGGTCTAACATTGTCACCGGAGAAGGTTTGGTTTCTTCAAAAATTTTGACGCAAAGTTCCTTCGCGGTTCTGCCAGTATATAGGGTTTCGTGGCTGCGTTCCACTTTACCCTTGGCGGGAATCACTTTTCCGGTTTCCGGATCTACGGCTAAACCCTGTTCGTTAATAACATTGGTGAAGTGCTTGGCACAAATTAGTCCAGCATCTCGATCTAGGTAGATAATAAAATATCCACCCGGATCGAGGTCAAGATGACGATGGGATAGTTGATTATCAATTTCAGCAATTTGATTAATTTGTTCGATTTTTTTCGCTTTTTTTTGGTCGGATAGTTCAATGCGTTGGCGGATTGCTTCTTCAGCGATGCGGATATTTTCTTCGATTGGCTTACCTTCAGGCGTAGCCATTGGACCATACCAAGTCGCCTCTGAATCAGGGGGATTGCGGCGACTAAATAATACGCCGATCGCTTCATCATCATCTCGGTGTGACAAGATATAGGTTCTTAATTCTGCGTTGCTCATTTTCTCAAAGTTCGGTTTCATCCAAAAACCTCCATTGTCCATTTTGGGGTACAATAATTTGCAGATCATCCCCTGCCAAAATATACACTTCTCCAGTTTGAGCGTTAAAGCGGAAAACTTGGATGTCCCTATAGCAGTTAGACAGCATCTGGCAGACGCGCAGACAAGCTAGGGCTTGTTCGTTAGTAGGAGTAATTGTCTGTTCCTCAATTGTGGCACAGAGACTAGAATACAACGGTTGCATTCAGGAATCGGCATCGGGGTTAAGTTGAACTTCGCGACGGCTAAAGGGAATATCCTGATTTATGGCGTCGATTTCTTGCCGTTCAATTTCGTTGACTTCGCTAATATAAGACCGGAGAATTTGAGACAGACGAGGGTGATAAAAGCGGTGTAAGCTGTGATTGGGCGTAGCGGGGAAACCGCGACGTTTTTTATGCTGCCCTCCCGCACCGGGATCGAAAGTTTGGATACCGTTTGCGATCGCCCACTCGATCGGCATATAGTAACAAGCATTAAAGTGCAAGCTGTCGATCTCGTGGGTAGAACCCCAATAACGCCCGTAAAGGCGATCGCCTTTAGTGATGCAAAAAGACATCCCCATGGGATGGTGGGAATCGTACTCGTTATAAGCGGCTACAAATAACACCCGATGACGATAGTGGTGATGCAGTTGCTCAAAAAACTTCTTGGTTAGATACTTGCTGCCCCACCAGCCAAATTTATCGCAATGGTCGCTGTAAAATTTGTACATCGTGGGAAATAGGGACTTGGGAATTTCATCGCCTGTGTGGGTTACCAATCGCAAACCTGCTGCTTCTACAGCTTTGCGCTCCCGCTTAATATTGCGGCGCTGATTGGCATTAAAAACTTGCAAATAATCATCAAATGTGTTAAAGCCAGAATTTTGCCAAATATAGCTGTGGTGCATCCAACTGGTGAAGCCGTGGCGTTCCATTATAGAACGCCATTCGGGGTCAACGTAGAGGAAATTACAACCAGAGATGCGATTGCGATCGCAAAAATGGTCGATTGCCCCTACCATTAATTCGGTCAGTTCATCTTCATCTTCACCTGGGGCGATTAAAAAGCGATAACCTTCCGCTGGGGTAAACGGCGTCATCCCCAACAGTTTTGGGTAATATTGCACCCCCAAGCGATAAGCTAGATCTGCCCATTGGTGGTCAAAGACAAATTCGCCGTAACTGTGACCTTTGATGTAAAGAGGTGCGGCGGCGATTAATTGGCGATCGCGCCAGACGGTAAGATGGTTGGGTAGCCAACCCGCCTTCGAGGTCGCACTGCCAGAAGTTTCTAGATTATTCAACCACTCCCATTCTAAAAATGGAGTTTTGAGGGGCATGGCGAGGGCATCCCACGCTGTCTGAGGAATTTCAGAAATTTTGTTAATCCAGGAAACAGAATAGCGAGGCAATAGCTGTTCTACCATTGGGGAAATTTGGAGCGTGAAGATTAAACTTTTTTTAGGGTAACAATACACGAGCTTGAAGAGGACGCACCGGAGGCGGGGACGCACCGGACGTGGGGAGGCGGGGAAACCCCATGATAGGAGCTAGGGGATTCCAACAAGAAACAATTTTCTTCTTCATAGCGCTGCCAAATTCGGGAGGCTATTGACCGAGTGCTTCTCACTTGAGAATGGTCGCACTCCCCATCTCCCCATCTCCCCATCTCCCCATCTCCCCTGCTCCCCTGCTCTCCTGCTCCCCTGCTCCCCGGCTCATTCATCGCTCCTCGCGCTCTGAAATAGTTTTTGCAGCTTTATTTTGACCTGGGTATTCTCCCCATTGCTGAGACATCTCCCGAACAGTTGAAGGATTTGGAGACGATTGAAGCCACCGTGCGTCAACAGGTAACACAATATGTTAGCCCAGAACTGGGAATTTTTTTATCCAAAAAGCGACAGGAACAAGTGCTGGAAGAATCAGAAAACTAAAAAGTTGTATAGGAGAACTGCCATTAACCGATAAACAAGCTCAAAGTTTAGGAGTCAAATCCTACACAAAAATCAGCCCCTAAGTAGTCGGACAAAAGTAATCGACACTGTATTAACTTTTGTTAAGGCTGGGGTGTAGTGCGATCGTGCATCGGCACAAATTAGTACAAATGCACTTTATAGTCTATGGGTTAGCTGGAATTCTTGGTGAATTTTTGCACAAAATTAGGGACAGGGTGTTAATTTTTGGGACTTTTGCCAAGAGTGTTCGTCCCCTCAAGACACAAAATTATCACCAGTGAACAAACGAGTACTGGTATTAAAAATAATTACATAACCAACCGCCCAGCTAAATTTTTTATTTAGTAAAATGATACCTTTTGACTGCTAACCCATTTCTGGCTTGTCGAGATTCTATGGCTGATATCACTGCCATAGATAACTCATATTCATCTTCAAACATTTGGTCAGCTAATTCATCTTCCTTAATCCTTTGCCATTCAGTTTCGATATGATTCAATTCCGGCGAATAACTAGGTAATAAGAATATATATAATCCCTGGCTGGCCCATCTTTCATAGTTAGCTTTAGTTAATTTACTAATATGCGGGGAGCCTCGATCTTGAACTACAATAGTTATCTTTACTGTTTCCTTTAACCTCTGTTCGGCTTGCGATGCTTGCCAATTTATCAATTTTATATAACTCTCGCTTTCAAAACTTTTTAAAGATAGCCCATATTCAAAACTTTGGCCTAGTTCTAACAAACCCATATATTTAATCGTTTCCCCTTCTTTTTAGTCGGCTCAATCCTTTTCTGCTGGCCGATTTTAGCCCAAGTATATACAGGCTCCGACCATAAACTAAAACCAGATTCATCTAAATATTTCAAACAAATTTCTCCGGCTGCTGCCGCCAATTACAACATCTCTAGCTCGTTTTTCTTGACTTCTACTTGAGTGCGGTTTTGTTTAAATTTGAGAGACTCTCTGCTTCTCTTCCACCTATAGTTTTTTTTTCAAAATTCTTCTGAGATGCCGTTCGCTCAATTGAATTTTTCTTGAAGTCGCTAGAACTTCACATAACTGACGACTACTATAAGCTCGTTGTTCTGTCTCTAATTTCACTTCAATCACCGCTAAGTCTTCCGCCTGCCATTTTCTTTTCCTCCCAGGCTTAGGAGTATCTTCTAACCCAATAAATCCTTTGTCCAGCCAGCGGTGTAGAGAATTTCTGACGACTAATTTTGAAACCCTTAAATATTGGGCGATCTTTTCGACTTTCCAGCCTATCGCTGAGAGCCTAATCATATTAGCTCGCTCTTTGGCTTTTTGAGAAACTGTTGCAGATTTACTTAATTCCAAGAGTTTTTGGTCTTGGGCTTTAGTTAAAAATACTCTCAAGGGCGGTGATGGCATTGATCGATCTTGATTACCTCGCTTATTCAGCTTTTATCTATTATCGAGCTTATTGAGCGAATCAGTTCAAAATTCGCCCACAATTCCCACTCACTGTCAAGTCTTATCATACATTTGTATTATCTGGGGGAGCGATCGCACTACACCCCAGCCTTAACAAAAGTTAATACAGTGTTGATTACTTTTGTCCGACTACTTATTGTTTTAAGTTTTTTTTACTCTTAAATATTTGAAATCAAGATTCCACCAACGATCTATCTAACTAAAGGCATAAACTGACTTATAACTTTAGGTAGAGACAAAAAATAGTTTAGATTGCAATAGTTAGGAAGATTGCGCTGTAGTTAGGCTAGGAGAGCCTACATAATAAGTCCAAACATCCAGCCATCAAGCTTTCTTGCAAGTATTCTTTTCCATTTATCTGCCAAAAGTGCATAATTCGATTTTGCTGACACCCATTAAGATTGCAGAAGCTTAACTTCCGTTTTGCAAGCCGATAAGGTGAGGTTCACATAGTCAGATTTTTGTCAATGGGTAAGCAATCAGAGGTTCTGCCTAAATCCTGAGTAAGATTAGGCTGGAGTTTTTGTGAAAACAAATTACGATGAAGGAGAATTTTCATGCCATTGAACAGACTGGTTGATTCAGGACAGTCCTTGCCAACACCAGATGTGCAAAGAACGACATTCTCAATGGATGCGATCGCTCGTTTCGTTTGCAATACCTGGGAAGAAATCCTGGCGGCACAAGCAGGTGGAGAGTTCGATGCAGTGATAATTGGCTCGGGTATGTACGGCGCATATTGTGCTGCCAAACTGTTTGAATTTGGCGAGGAATTAGCACAGCAAGACAAACCGCGCATACTCGTCTTAGAATCCGGCCCATTTCTGATTAGCGAACATGTCCAAAATCTGACGCGGCTGGGTAGCTTTTTCAACGTCGTTAACGAAACATTGGTTGAAGATTCCCAGAAAAACATCGTTGAACTAGATACTTATTCCAATCACCATAAATTCAATTCACATCACCGTTGTGTAGGTGGTAAATCGTTGTTTTGGGGTGGGTGGACGCCACGGTTGCTTGAAGAAGATTTGCAGCAATGGCCCGCTGAGGTAAGAGAGTATCTACAGCTCAAAGATCGAGCTGACGGGTATGAATTCATCGAGCGAGAAATTGGGACTAAACCCACTGCCGACTTTATCAACGGCGAACTATTCGACATCTTGAAAGGACTGGCAAAAGATGTCTTACAGTATAAGAGCGATCGCATACCGTCGCTCAAAGAAGTGCTAGATCCACCAATCGCGGTGATGGGTCAATCGCCCGGTTCCGGTTTGTTTAGCATGGACAAATTCAGCAGTTTACCTTTGTTGCTCGATGCAATTCGTCGGGACAACGATAACACCAACAGTAATAATCAAAATCGGCGATTATTTCTAGTCCCCAACGTCGAAGTTCTCAAATTAGAAACCGTTAACGGCGTTGTTACCCAAATTGTGGTAGCAATAAAAGATCCGTTCGATCGCGAAAATAAAAGTCTTGCTCGCGTGGTACGTCTCAATCTTAGCCCTAGAGCCGTAGTAGCGATCGCAGGTAATACAATCAACTCCACCCGACTGGCATTAAATTCATTTCCACGCCCTCAACAATTAGCACCAAATTCAGAGTTGATGGGACGAAACTTAATGGTTCATGTCCGGGGTAACTTCATCTGGAAAGTCACTCGCGCTGCTTTAGGTGTTCCTAACCAACTAGACAACGAGTTACAAACAGCAGCATTGCACGTCAGAGGCACAACAAAAACCCAAAAAGGTTCCGGACAATTTCACTTTCAGTTTTATGCAGCACCCAGCTTGGATAACCCAGCTTTTCCAGGCGCAAAAGGTAATGCGGAAGAGTTTCTTTACCGCATGATTCCAAACTTAGATGAATACTACCGAATTCTCGCAGCCCAAACTAAAGGCACGATGGAGGGCAAAATTGTCCTGAGTATTCGCACGTGTGGCGAAACATTTGGCGACAAAACTAGCCCAATTGGAACTAACAATGTTAGTTGGATCGGCGTCAATACATTCGGCGGTACAGGCGATGATGTTTACACTAACGGGGAATACCTGCGCGTACCCAAAGTTTTTGTAAATTTGGTGGAAACACCCGCCGATAAAGAAGTTCGCGTTGCTCAGGCACAAGCTGCCTTTGCCTTTGTTGAAACATTAAGCAATCAACCACCAGGATCTGCCACGCAAACCAATCCTAACGCGCCAATTCAGTTTATTAATACTGAAGGCGGAGAAGATGGTTTAGGCACCACCTATCACGAATCTGGCACTCTTTGGATGGGTACAGACTACACCCAATCAGTTACCGATGTTAATGGTCGTTTCCATCACGTATCCAATGCTTACTGCATAGATCAAGCAATTTTTCCCACCGTTGGTTCTGCAAATCCCGTACCGACAGGACTAGCTTTATCTCGGAAGATTGCTCGCTCGATTATTGAACGTCACACGGAAGTTGCAAATATTAGTGACGAACCAGGTTTTGAAACTCTTTATCAAGGCAATTTCAAAGCAGATGGTTGGGAAATTGCCACATCAGGTAGCCAAAACTTCTTTGACGTTCAAAATCAGGATACTCCAGTCTTGGGTGCAGGTGTTGCCGATAAGAACGGTGGTGGACTTGGAGTTCTCTGGTTTACTCGGAAAAAATTCAAGAATTTCATTCTTAAGTTGGAGTGGAAAGCCTTCGAGATTGAAGCCAACTCTGGTATTTTCCTGCGAACCGCAGAACCCAAAGCTCTTGATGATAGCTTTTATCACTCTAGTACCGAAATCCAAATCGACGAACGCGGCTACGACTTTGGCAATAATATCTACGGTAGCCCCTTACATAAAACGGGCGCAGTCTACGAAGTTTTTGCGGCACAAAAATGGGCGGCGAAAGTAATTAGCCATCGTAATTCCGGCAAACCAGGGTACTGGAACAGCTATGAAATCAAGGTGCAAGGCAATCAAATTGAAGTCAAACTCAACGGTCATTTAGTCAGTGCAGGTACGTTTCCAGAACTCTTAGAATTTGCCGCTCCCAGTGACGGAAAGAAGAAACGTTCTGAAGGTTTTATTGGCTTGCAATGCCATACCGAGGTTGTTCAGTTCCGCAACATTCGCATCAAAGAACTGTAACTGTATTAGACCTCTCGAGAAAATTACATGGCAGGCAGAATGCCTACCCCACAAGAATTCACTAAAGCTGCGTGTCACAATCG
>DNGG01000006.1:8445-26835 GCA_003486675.1 Cyanobacteria bacterium UBA11372 | reverse complement strand
TCGCAGCGTCACGCACCCTACAGCAAAAATATGCCAGTTGCGTAAGTCCTGGAATTAATGGAACTTGGAACTCGTGGAACTCGTTCCCAGGTTCAACCTGGGAACGACAAACAAGAGGCTCTGCCTCGGCTGCTGATGCAAGATTTCAGAAAAACTAAAATTAGGAGATTCCTAATCATGACTAACGAAACTACCGCACAACTAGATCGGCTAATGGCAAAGTGCGTTGAAGTTGCGTCAACAGTACTCACCGATCAAGAAGCGATTATAGAAATCCGTCGATGCGAACCGACATTCGGCAGAAACTACACCAATCATTACAAAGTTTATTTGGCAACTTTAGACCCAAGTGGAGTCAATCCAATTAATCAGCGTTGTGTAGTTGTAAGCATCACCTCAAATATGGATTCTGCTCTTGTAGATCCTTATTTGAATTGCGATTCAGTCAAAGAGTTGGTTTAGAACCGCCGCAAAAAAACCCGGTTTCTACCAAAAATAGTAGGGTTACAAAAGTGATATTGACGCAGAAACCGGGTTTTTATGCCAAATTACCGCTCATTTCAATGATTCAAGGAGTAGAAAATGCCACTAGATCTCAATGAAAACAAACAACCAATCGACCATACTGACCCACAGTATCAAGATGTGCTGCAAGACTTGCAAGGCAACATTCTTCAAGGACATGGAAGAAACAACTCCGTACACATTTTCTTGACTTTTCCCAATCCCCAGAACGATTTGGACAAAATTAAAGCACTCAAGAAATCGCTTGCTCAACTTAGCCAAGATATTACGTCAGCTAAAAAACAGCTAGATGATGCTGATGCCTGGAGGAAGGAAGGACGTGATGGTGGCGTATTTGTCCACTTCTCTTTATCTTCATCAGGCTACGCAAAACTAGGTTTCCCTATTGCTAAACAGCCCAAAGGTGCCCATCTTCCCATTCCCAACCCCGGTAAACCTCCTGAGCCTCGACAAAGACCTGACGTAAAAAATAACACGCTTAACAATGACTACGCTGACGTATTCCAAGATGGTATGAAGACGCGCCAATATGCACTTCTAGATCCACCCGTTAGCACTTGGGAGCCAGAATATCAGAAAGAAATTGATGCCTTGGTAATCATCGCAGCTAAAGATCCAGCAGATGTCAGCAAAAAACAAGCAGAAATTACTGACAAACTGAAAAAAGTTGCCACGATATCCCATGTCGAGCCAGGTATCGTATTGCGTCAAAATTTTCCTACTACTGGTCCAGGCCAAGTTGTTGAGCATTTTGGCTTTGCAGATGGGATTGCCGACCCGCTGTTTCTGAAAAAATATGTCGATCGAGAAGAAGGCAAGATCGCCAAAGATCTTTTCAGCGCTCGACTCAATCTTGTTTTAATTCAAGATCCGTTTGGGACTAAAAATGTTAGCTTTGGTAGTTTTCTTGTCTTTCGCAAACTCGAGCAAAATGTTCGAGGATTCAAGAAAGCGGAAGCTGCCTTGAGTCAAAAATTAGGACTTTCTCCTCAGCAGGCTGGTGCAATGGCAGTGGGACGTTTTGAAGATGGTACCCCACTTGTTGTCTCGGAAAAAGACGGGGGTAAGAACCTAAATAACTTTGACTATTCTGAGGATAAACCAGGACTAAAATGCCCATTCCAGGCACATACTCGCAAGACCAATCCTCGGTTAGAATCGGTCAAAAAAGGTGGGTTGTTTGCTAAAACTAAAGAAGAGGAACTTGGACATCGCATTGCGCGGCGTGCCGTTAGCTTTGGTTCCTCTAGTAGCTTTGGTTCCTTCAATGACTCATCTAGTAACCTCGATAACTTGCCTACGGGTGGTGTTGGGTTGCTATTCATGTGCTACCAGTCTGATATTTGGGAACAGTTTGAGTTTATTCAGCGGTTCTGGTCTAACCATCCCCGATTTCTTGAACCCGATATCACCAATACTGCCCTCCTCAAAGACAGTAAAAATTACGACAGAACAGGATTGGATGCTGTCAGCGGTCAAAGCCAACCAAATCAGAGCGATCCGCTGATTGACGAAGTGCCCAAGCCAGCGCATAACTGGTTAAAAGAGCGGGATCAACCAACCGTAAAAATTGATGTAAATTTTGCCAATTTTGTCACGCTCAAAGGGGGTGAATACTTCTTCTCGCCCAGTATCAGTTTCCTCAAGAACTTGCCCAATCTACCTGAAGATTTCACCCCAGCGCCAATTCAAGAACCCGAACCTGCCAAAACATATGTTGTGCGACAAGGTGACGATCTATCAAACATATCTCAAAGAGCTTATGGAGATGGCAGTTACTTCACACTAATTTACGAGGCTAACAAAAATGTGATTGGCTCTAACCCTAACTCAATCGTACCAGGGCAGATACTTTACATTCCATTGCTAGATAAAAAGCAACCAAAACCTGGGGAACGATATGTTGTGAAATATGGCGATACCTTATTTCTGATAGCGGAGAGAGCTTATGGAGATGGCAATTTGTACCAACGAATCTACGACGCTAATCGAGATACGATTGGACCCGATCCTACCTCAATTCAACCTGGGCAGACACTTGTGATTCCATAACTGGAAGACAATAATTGACTTCCTTCAGCCGCTAAATGGTTTGCGATCGCCCAGCATTTAGCGGCTGCCATACCTCAAATGAATCATCTTCTCCGTGATTGCCTTCGCTATTAGTTAAACCAAACAGCCTTTCTTTGAGGATGGGGTCTTTTTCATTCCACAGAGCGATCGCCAAACAAACATTCTGGTGGTTATCGGAAATTCCAGCAATACCATCCTCCCCCCAACGATAGGCGCGAGAACGAGCTTGATCGTGGGAAAAATAGTCCCAAGCAGCACCATTATCGCTGTAATCTTCCCGCACCGTTCCCCACTGGCGATCGCTCAAATAAGACCCCCACCGCTTCCAATATTGGGTTTTATTGCGGTCTGCTTGGAGTCTCTTCCCTTCCGCTGTATTTTTAATCTCTGACATCGTTTCCTGCCTTTGTTTGTACGTTCTCAGCTATTGTACACGCGGGGCCAAAAACAAAGGTGATGCGTCCATGTCGCGGGTGGAAACCAACTATTTTTCCGAGAAAGCGGGTTTTTTTGCCTAAGTCCTGCCTACAAAGCTCGCAGTTTTGAACGATACTGCCAATTATTAATGGGCGAGTTCAATGTTGCTGATGCCGTGCCCCTAGAGAATATATCCCATCACTCTTTCTTTCTTTGCAGGCGGTAATGTAGAAACAATTCATGCTCGACTTGAGAAACCGACAACAATTCTAAACGCGGTGCAACAGCAGTGATAAATCCCTTTCCTTCTACGGGAGTGGGAGCCGTGGCGCCGCCGATAATTAACGGACAAACGGTGAGCCAGAATTCGTCGATTAAATCTTCTGCCACTAGGGAAGCGACGAGTTCGCCGCCGCCTAGAACGGCAATTCGCTCCAATCCCAATTGTGCCATCTGCGAGAAGGCTGCTTGCCAGTCAATGCCTTGATCGCCTCCATCAGCGACTAAAATCCGATCGAATCCCGGCTGTTGTTCCCATCGCTTTGCCCCTTCTCTTGTGGTAAGCAACCAACGAGGGATGGGTTGACTAAAGAATTTGATTTGAGGGTTGATTTCGGCGTTGCGGGAACAAATAATTTGGATGGGTTGGGGGAGCTTTCCTTGTTGTTCTCGTTGTTTGAGCAGTTCGGGGTTAGTCACGGGTAGCACGGTTTCGCCACTGCGGATGGTATTCGCACCGACTAGAATGACATCAGCTAAAGCGACTTGGGTTTCCAGGTGGGCTTTATCGTTAGGAGAACCGAATAGAGTGGGCGATCGCACCGCATCGGTTATCTTACCATCGGCACTCATTGCTAGGATAGCTGTCGTATGGGGTCGAATCATAGGTATATGAGGGAGAGAAAGGTAGCTGCGATCGCAGAACATGGTACTGTCTTTGTCGCCTCGCGAGGCTCAAAAGCAGATGGGTAATCTTGTGCCCTTCTATAATTGTGTTTATTACTCGTTCAAAAAGCAGACTGACTCAAGGCGTGCGACCTTGTCAATCAAAAGATGGCAAGAAAGTCCCGCTCGTACCAGATCGAGTAACCTGCTTGAGCAGTCATTAGTCCAGCGGCGATAGTAATCACCGATGACTTGCGCGTCGGTAGAATTAGTTGGTGTTGGGGTTTCCACCTTAAAATAGAGACGGTTTATGGCAAAGCCAGATAATTCTATATTCCATCGCCTTTTGCGATCGCCCATCTTGAACTTCATGGCTGAACCCCAGGAATCTTCCTTTCGTCGCATCCTGCTGTCCCGCATTTTGCTGCTCTCTGTCCCGGTTCTACTCGTGGGGGAGTATGTCACCTATCGCAAGGCACGCTCTAGCCTGCTAGAAACCGCTCGCCAAAACCTCACCGAAAGCGCCATCCGCAAAGGTGAAAGAATTGGCGAGGCAATTGAAGCGCTACAAGCTAACCTGATTACCTCCTCGGATACGGCTATTCTACAGTCAGGCTCAAAAGAGGAGTCGCAAAAATTCCTCGAGCAGCTGCAACAACAACTGCCGACGAAGATTCAGTGCATTCAATTGATCGACTTACAGAACGGTAACCCTGTCAACAGTACCTGCGGAGAAGGAGCAATTGTTCCGCTTTCAGCTTCTTTATGGCAAGAGCAGCAAACTCAATTGCTGCCAAACCGCTCTAGCGTGCGCGTCACAACTCTACTCCATCAATCATCCCCTCCGGCGACTGCAACAGCGCCTCAACCAAATGCCAACGGTCAACTACAACTGGTTTTAAGCGCACCCGTTTACAACCGCGCTGGGCAATTAGTTTACGCCTTAAGCATTCAGTCAAGTTTGTATCAGCAACGCAATGATAAGCAAGGGTCGCTTTATGGCTCTACGGTCGTGATTGACCAAGACGGCACTATTTTAGAGCATCCGATTGCCGAGCGGGTGGGGCGTAATATCGCCCAGGAAACAGATGCAGATCGACTGAAAAGCGTGCTGAAAAATGCCCTCGCTGGCGCGCAGGATTTTTTACACATATACGACTTTGAAAGCAAAAATATAGAATCGGTGGTTGGGTATACGGCAATACAAAACCCTATCAGTAAAAACCCAGAGGATAAATGGGTGATTTTAGCGGTTGCCAGCATAGACAACGCGCTCTATGGCCTGGAAGAAATTAAACAGGTAATGTTCAATTTGATTTTGGGGTTGTTAGCGGCTAACTTATTGGCAACGCTGTATTTGTCTCGAGATCTGGCTCGTCCGTTGGAAAAACTGGAAGACTACGCCCTCAATGTCCAAGGTAGAGGGGGATCGGAACGGATACCGAGCAACTTTAAAATCCGCGAATTTAATCACTTAGCGATCGCGCTCAATACGATGGTGGATCGCTTGACGGCTTGGGCAGAACAGGTAGAATCGGCTTGGAAAGAAGCGCAAGCAGCTAACCAATTAAAAAGCGAGTTTTTGGCGAATACTTCCCACGAGTTGAGAACGCCGTTAAATGCCATTATTGGTTGTATTCGCTTGGTGAAAGATGGCTGCTGCGATGATGAGGAAGAAGAAAGAGAATTTCTCCAAAGGGCAGATGATGCGGCGATTCACCTGCTGAAGATTATCAACGAAATATTGGATTTATCCAAAATAGAAGCGGGGACGCTGACGGTTGTAACCGAACCTGTGGATATGCGAAGTCTCCTACAAGAAGTAATCGATCTGCAAATGGTTCATCTCGATCAAAAAGGTTTACAGTTGCATTGGGTTCCCCCTACTGAACCGATGCCGGTTCAAGCCGATCCGGCAAAGCTCAAACAAGTTGTCCTCAACGTGGTTAGTAACGCGATTAAATTTACTGACGTTGGTAGCATCTCGATTAAGATCGAAATCCCATCAGCAGCAAACAAAGTTCTACTCACCGTTCGAGATACGGGATGCGGCGTGCCACTCGAACAACAGCAAAAACTGTTTCGTCCCTTTGTCATGGCTGACGGTACTAGAACCCGCAAGCACGGCGGTACTGGGTTGGGATTGGCAATTTCGCGCAAGTTAATGGAACTGATGAGCGGTACGATAACTTTACACAGTCCAGGGACGGGTAAGGGGACGACGGTTGAGATTGCTATGCCCGCGATCGCCGCAGCCCGCTTGACTGGGGGTAGTAGCGAAATACCAAGTAAAATCGGCGATGCTGATTCTTTAAGCGTTGCTAGCGATTCTAACGGACGTAATACCAAGTAACAAAATCTCTACCTATTTCGTTCAATCCTCAGCATTTCGCTCACAGTCTAACGCCCATTACTTCCAGCAGCAGTGATATCATGTCCGCTTAATTACTTGCGATCAAAACTTCGACCCGTCGCCGCGTCGCCCCGTCGCCGCGTCATATGATGTCCGGAAAGCGTGCTGCACGGGAGGGGCGGGTTTAAAAAATTCCTCGCGATTTTCCAGCATGGCTGGTAAAACCCGCCCCTACACAATCAAAAATTATACACAACCTCAGCTAGCGGACATCATATCAGTGGAAGCAGGAAGCAAACGTCAAAACAAATAAGTTGAGTAGCTTTATTCGTTTTGAGTAAGTTTTGCGTCGCACGAATATCCCAAATGCTTCCAAGCCGCAGTAGTGGCGACTCTCCCCCGCGGCGTGCGGTGAATAAACCCAATTTGCATTAAATAAGGTTCGTAAACTTCTTCAATGGTTTGGGTATCTTCACCCGTTGCGGCGGCGATCGCTTCCAATCCCACCGGCCCGCCTTTAAAATTATTAATCATTACACTCAGCATCGTGCGGTCTGTCCAATCCAAACCGCATCGGTCTACATTGTAAACTTCCAGTGCTTCGGCGGCGATTTTTAGATCGATCCCACCCGCCGCTTTGACTTGAGCATAATCTCGCACCCGCTTCAAGAGGCGATTCGCAATTCGGGGGGTTCCTCTGGAACGGCGGGCAATTTCTTCTGCACCTTCTGGGGTAATTTGAACGTTGAGAATTGCCGCTGTGCGTTGCACAATTAAGGTGAGTTCGTTTGGTTCGTAGAAGCGCAGGCGTTGGATCAGTCCGAAGCGATCGCGCAATGGCGAAGTCAAGGAACCCACCCGCGTCGTCGCCCCCACTAAAGTAAATGGCGGTAACGATAAACTGCGAGTCCGCGCCGTTTGTCCTTTCCCGACGGTAATATCAACCCGAAAATCTTCCATCGCCGGATAGAGTAATTCTTCCGTCATCCTGGTCATGCGATGAATTTCGTCAATAAATAGAATATCTCCCGGTTTGAGAGCCACTAGCAACCCCACAATATCCCGCGGACGTTCTAACGCCGGTGCAGCGGTAATTTTACACCCCACCCCCATTTCTGTTGCCAAAATTAAGGCCATCGTCGTTTTCCCCAAACCGGGAGGGCCATATAATAACAGGTGATCGAGCGTCTCGCCTCGACCTTTTGCCGCTTTGATGGCAATTTCCAGCACAGTCTTTAAATCTTTTTGTCCGATATAGTCTACCAGTCGCTGGGGTCTAATTCCTTCTTCTAATTGATCGAGTTCGTCGCTGTTGGCACTAGGTTGCAATAATTCTGACCGAGTGGGTGCCTCCGCAGACTTGCGCTTGGCTTTTGGCTTTTGCTGCTGCGGTTGACTATCTGGTTCGGTTGGCTGTTTAGAAGAAATTATCGCCATAATTGCCAATTTAGTTCAAGAGTCGAAATATATCTGCTTACAGAAGATTCTGTTTTGCCAGACTCTCGATTATCATCACATTTTCTCACACTAAGTAGGTGAGTAGAACAGTGGGCGGGCGTCCCGCCCACCCCACAAGAGATCTGTACCTCTTGTGGGGTGGGCATTCTGCCTGCCCCACTCTTACATAACTATTTTTACTTTATTTATCTGCACTTACTGACTCACCCTATAAAGGCGAATTGCGATCCGAAATGTCAACCCTCAACCCAAACGCCAATCGTTACATGCAAATCGTATTCTGGTATCACCTCTAATCCTAATTCTTGTCGGATAGACATCAAACAAGGAGAATAGACATTAAGCCACCAATACCTGCCATTAGTCTTAATATCGTTAGAGTAATAAAAATTGATCGTTTGACTTGGGTAGGCACTCCATCTCAAAAGATTGCTAACAACTTCACCTCTAACGACGGTGATGTGGCAGCCTAGTCTGGGGTGTTGCAATCGCAGTCCCAATCGCTTTTGCACAAACCAGGAGTAGTACCAGCCCAGATCGCGATCGCATTGGAGAATTAACCATCCTATATTATTCGCTTCTCCTTCCAGGGGATAATATTTTAGCTTGCCTTTTGCTAGAAACATTAAAAACTACATTTTGTAACATAAAAGCAATGATAGCGCATTGGTCAAAGATTTTTGCATAAGTTCTCGCTGCTTAAATGAGCTGTTTTGATCGCCTAGTCTAGAGCAGCATATTGAGTTGTTTTTGCTTTAGCCTTAAACTCTAAAACGAGCATTTGCTTGGAAAAAATCTCGGCAAATATTCTATCTTATCAAAGCCGTCCTTCCAGGACGGGGCTAATCACCCACTTTTTTGGTAAATTGCCATGCTAGCGAAAAGAATTTTGCCTTGTCTGGATGTCAAAGCAGGGCGAGTCGTCAAAGGAGTGAACTTCGTCGATCTCAAGGATGCGGGCGATCCTGTCGAACTCGCCCAAGTTTACAACGACGCCGGGGCGGATGAGTTGGTGTTTCTCGATATTACCGCCACCCACGAAGACCGGAATATTATCATCGATGTTGTCTACCGCACGGCTGAGCAAGTTTTCATCCCTTTGACAGTTGGCGGCGGGATTCAATCCTTAGAAACGATTAAACAATTGTTACGCGCCGGTGCGGATAAAGTCAGTATCAACTCGGCGGCGGTACGCAATCCGGATTTTGTCAGCGAAGCGAGTTCGCGCTTTGGAAATCAATGCATTGTGGTCGCTATCGATGCACGACGCAGACAAGATGTCAACAACCCTGGGTGGGATGTTTACGTGCGGGGTGGAAGGGAAAATACGGGACGCGATGCGATCGCTTGGGCGAAAGAAGTCGAACAACGCGGCGCGGGAGAGCTTCTAGTCACGAGTATGGACGCAGATGGCACGCAAGCGGGCTACGACCTCGAATTAACCCGGACTATCGCCGAACAAGTGCAAATTCCCGTAATTGCTTCCGGTGGCGCAGGCAACTGCGAACATATTTACCAGGCACTGGGCGAAGGCAAGGCAGAAGCGGCGCTGCTAGCATCTTTGCTCCATTATGGGCAATTGACCGTAGCGGAGATTAAATCTTACTTAAAGAATCGTCATATGCCCGTGCGCGTGGAGTAAACTGCCTCCATCAAGGGCTACGCTGCTCAGATCCAGATTTTGAGCCAAATCGAGACAGTCGCCTCCTCCCTGGCAGGCACGATCGGCGACTGTTACAATAGGTAAAAGTGTTACATTTTATTAAAATATGCTGGCATTTATTCTAATTTTTGTTGTGGCGTTGGTGGGCTGGTCGCTGCACCTGATGGAGCAGGCAGTCGAGCATAAAGAGTTTTCTTTGATGCTGGCAGGCACTTTAGTAGCAAGCGCGGCGGCTGCCATGTTGGTGGTGTATTTCCTCATGGGCGACTGCATCAGCTATTTAACTACTGCCCATTCACCCTATTCATCCTATTCTTCCCAAGAATTGGTAGAAACCTACTTGACAAATTACCAATAGTTGAGGCAAGATAGTAAAGCACCGCAAGGGGTTATAGCTCAGTTGGTAGAGCACCTCAATGGCATTGAGGGGGTCAGCGGTTCGAATCCGCTTAGCTCCATAAAATTTGTTGTTTTCTTTTTTGTCAGTGACTTTAGCCATAAGTTTGCCGCGATCGCAAGCTTATGGTTGCGATTTTAATTTTAATTCTGGCTCTGTCAGCACTTTTTAACCCACCTGTTTTGGTTGTTTTCTTTGCTGTAAAAACTCAGCAAAATCGCGTACTTCAGCAACTAAGTCATCTGATAAACTATCTATAATCGCCGTTAAATGTTCGCGAACTCCCATCGTTTCACGAGCCGATTTAACCAATTGCAATTGATGGGGATAAACTGTTTCTACGCCAATGGTTTCCATAAAAGCGTCAGGTTCATCTTGGTTAGCTGAGATAAAATCACCGCTAACTTCCGCTTTCACCCATCCACCAAATAACTCAACCAAATAAGCTTCACCATTATTGAATACTTCAACAATTGCCCCAGCGGTTCCCGGCGGTGCAACTCCTCCATCTGTGAGGCTAATTTCTTCGGTTAAATTGACGGCATCGAATAACTGAAATTTACTACTCATTGCTGCCTCCCAAATCGTTCTGGAAATGCGGTTACAAACCTCGCGATATCTGAGTCAAATAGCACAATCCAACCTGTACGGATTTGTCAAGATACACCAGAGGGGCCTGTAATCAGGATAACAGCTTGATAGCGATCGCCATAGTCATTCTGTCCTGCTGGCTGTAACAACTCTAGGGAAACTTGCGCTAAAATTGCCTCGAACTTATAATCTTTAAATTCAGTTACATATCAAACATTTGAAGACGGGTTTCCTATAGGAGTGAGCTTTATAGGACAGCAGGGATATATATTCACTTTCTCTATAAGAAAATTCGTAAAGTCAGAACGTTTAGCTGCCGTATTGAGGGGTAAGGAATTATTTAATTCTAGATAATTTTTAGTCAAATCAATAATTTCTATAATTGTCTGAGCTAGAACTTCATTATCTAACTCTTCTGTTACTAAAGACGCTACATCTCTCAGTGCATAATTTGCTTTGCGAAGCATTTTGCTAGTGAAAAGCATAGAGATATGGAAAATCAAGCTTCTAATAATTGAAGGACGTAGTAATTCATTCGAGCTATCTTGTCTAAGCCTAGAAAAATCTGACCTTATATAAGACTCAATTTTTTTAATCAATTTTGCACAAAATAAATAAACCTGAATATTTATTGTCGAGTTAAATATTTTGTTGTAGTTATTCTCTCCCTTGATGATTGTAGTAGGTCGAGCTTTAGCATTATGTGGCTCACGATAAACAATGGAAGTAACTGCTTGAGCCAGATAAGGAATACCCACTATTTTGTCAGACGGTTTTCCTATATTTTTGTAATAATTTTTACGACGGTCATAAAACCAGTCATTTTGTAGAAAATAATCCTCTATGTCACGTTGAATTGGTTCGGTAGCTCTCAAGGAAGAAGCAGGAATAGGAGTTTGAAAATTAGTCGCTTTAATGATGCGATCCCTAGCTTCTAGGTTATTTTCCACTATAATTTTTATGAGTATTGCTCTTTCATCTTGAACTCTTACAAGCCTAGATTTATCTGAATCTGTTGATTCAATAGCTTTTTTATAATCATAGAGTGTATTAGTTGTTTGTAATCCATTTACTATTTGTACATCATCAAGTGTAATAATTTTTCCAGTAACACTGGCTTTTGAAGCTAGGATTGTTATTCCATTATTCAACCACCAAAAATCAATACTCGTGTTGTTCGATTCAAGAGTACTTCTAATGTCTCTGTTAACTTCTACATCACCCTGATAATCTCGTACATTCGATTCAAACAAATATTTCCGTAAATTGCCATTATTATCTGTTACAAATTCATAATAATCTTTTAATCCAGAGAGGACGATATAGTTATCTTCTCCCCTGGAGATATAGTTTTCTAAAAATCTTAGTTGTAGAGAGTAGGTCTTCTCCTGTCTTGCGGCTTCAAGTAGTTCCCGCGCGCCTAAAAACTTGACCTCGATATCAGCTTTTACAAAATAACGTTGAGTTATATTTTTCAAGTTTTCGGCTTTGTGTTCAACCTTGTGATGAATATCTAAGCAATTTCCCTTACTTGCATAGACATATATTACTCTTATTTCAGGATGTCGGTTTGCCAGTGTAACATATGCATTCCGAAATGTTTCTACCTTTTCTATAATAGCAGAATTATAATATTTTTGAATATCTCTAATATTCTTTGCCAAGTCAAAAACGTCTTGTATAGTTGCAATAAATTTTTCAATTGCTGCTTCTTGGAATGAAGAAGAAACCTTAGCTTGGATAATATAAATATCTATTATGGGGTTTCTTCTGATAATCGTCAGGTCTACATCATCATCAAGAATTTCATTATTAATAAAAACGAAGAACCCATCGATTCCACCGTCATCAGCTCCATCGACTCTACCAGATAACAACTCATCATATGAGAGATCATAATCTTTTAATGCTTGTTCAAATGTAAATATCTCAAAATAGTCGTTATCTGAAAATGTATTAGCTAATTCTATTTTTTTCTGATTAAGAATACTGTTGAGTACTATAACATCATTACTAGACATTAGTTATTCCTCATTTTCAAAACTATGTTCAATCCCCAGGCCGCTATAGCGCTGCGCTCTGGGCTATTTACAACCATCACCTGTAAGTATTGAATAATACTTCATCGATCTTCTCAACCTGTAAATACACCAGGGCGCACTGCTATAACTGCTCAGTAAACTCGATCAACTCATCCACCTCCTCCTAAGTAAACCACCTTTCAACTGCTTTTACTTTATAGCTATTTAACGCTGATGTCAGATTTAAGTCAGTTCTTTATGTCATATCGAGTCCGGTAGTATCGGACTTGTATGGTTAATGGTGTTGTAGGGGTGGGTTTAACCCTCCACCTTTGATTTTAAGCGAATTGTATTGATAAACCCGCCATGAGCGAGATGCCGATACAACCGGACATGATATCAGATGCTTGTAGTAAGAGGTTTAAACACAAACTCTAAAGTGAAAAAAAACTCTCAAACCCTTATACTATATTGTCTTTAAAGCCCGTGACGAGGATTGAACTCGTGACCTCACCCTTACCAAGGGTGTGCTCTACCACTGAGCTACACGGGCAAAAGTAATTTTGAATAAATTTGTAGTTTTAAGTTTTGATTTACTGTTTTGCAACCTTAATTCAAAACTTACCACTCATCATCTATCATTTTTTCAAGTGGTGGGCCGGGCTAGATTCGAACTAGCGTAGGCGTCAGCCAGCGGATTTACAGTCCGCCTCCATTAACCACTCGGACACCGACCCATGTGAACCACGATTAATAACATTAGCACAACAATTTTTGAGTTGGCAAGGGGTTTAAGAAAAAAAATTTTTGTGGGGGATGGGGATGTGACAGGGTATCTTCACCGCTTCGCTTGCTTGCTCAAAGCAAGCGAAGCACCACGACTGGGCGATCGCGCGGGGAAATCGCTTTCATCGTAGATTTCTCCCACCAGCTCTTCCAAAATATCTTCCAGCGTTAGCAACCCCACCGTACCGCCGTACTCATCCACGACGATGACGATATGCAAGCGCCGTTGCAGCATCTCCTTGAGCAGGTTAGCGACTCGTTTAGTATCCGGCACAAAAACCGGCAGATCCATCACCTCGGTTACCGAGCCATTGTCGTAACCTTCTTTCTGCAAAAATTTCAAATACTGAAGCGCTCGTTTGAGGTGAACAATTCCGGCAATTTGGTCTTTTGACTCCTCCTGCACCGGAATGCGGGAATACCCGGTTTCTAAGCAAAGATTGACCAAATCCTGTAAAGTCGCGTCGCAGGAAATTGTCTGCATCTCTATTCTGGGTTTTACCAGATCGCGAGCGCTCTTGCTATCGAGCTTCAAGGCTTTATTGAGCAAGGAGTGCTGATCCAAATCCAAATGCCCCTTACCGCCTAAAATTTCAATCATCAATTCCAGGTCTTTTAAAGACTCGCCTTCTTGGACTACACCCCCCTGAAACAGACGAATCACTCTCTGGGCAATTGTTTCAAACAAATAAATCGCTGGCGACAAGGCAATCGAAAGCCAGTAAATCGGACGGACTACCAGCTTAAAAACCGGCATCACATTGCCGATAGCCAAAGATTTGGGCGTGACTTCGCCAAAAATCAGCACCAGAAACGTCACTACAGCAGTAGCAATGCCAATTCCAGCATTACCCAGCCACAGGGCAAATAAATTGCTGGTTAGAATCGCAGAAAAATTATTCACCAAGGTGTTGCACACCAAGAGGGTAGTAATAAACCTGGCTCGGTTTTCCAATGCCAGGGTAAAAATCCGCCTGCTTTCTCCCTGCTCTTTAATCAGCGCCCTGAGTTTAAAATTATCGAGTCCTGTAATAGCGGTTTCAGAACCTGAGAAAAAAGCCGAAAACAACAGCATTAATCCCAATACCGCGATATCGATCCAGATATTTCCCAAAAAAGGGCCGGTTTCAGAGGTCGCTAGAACGTATGACTGTAGGGGTAAGTAAATCACAACAAGGATAAACAGTCAGGTGGGGGAACGAGGGAAAAAAATTACTTCCCTATCTCCCCTATCCTAATGGGAACAGGACTGACGCAAATCACCTTTGTTTCTATTGATTAATCGTCGCGCCAGAAAGTAGGGGCGGGTTTTACCAATCAATTCGTGGAATATTCCGGGTTCCTCTGAAAAATCTTTGAGCAAGGAAAGAGCTCTACAAAGAAACTAAGGTGATGGATTCGTTAAAGTAGCCCCTACTCCACGCTCCAAACCCGGTTTCTAGGTTGCCCAAGCGTAAGTCCTGGGGAAGTTTGGCTTGCTCTTATAAAAACTTAATATAATTAAGTATAAATACACATTCAACCGCAAAAGGTTGGTGCTAGCCATGCAAAACATATCGTATGGTTTCGTAGTTCGGCGGCTGGCTACTATTTTGTCTGTAGTAGTTCTTTCCCTATGTCTAACAGCAGCCGCCACGGGAATTCTGCTTTCTTTTTATTACGAACCAACGGCAGGTGGAGCTTACAATTCCTTGCAAGCAATCAAATCTGAAATACCCAATGGCTGGTTAATTCAGCGGATGCACGAACTTGCAGGCAATGGGTTAATCGCCGTTTCTTTGATCCAAATCGTTGTGATGTTTCTGGGTGAAAAATTTCGCCGCAGTTGGCTTACTGCTTGGATTAGCGGAATTTTGCTAACGTTGAGTGCGATCGCTTTAAGTTGGACGGCGATGATACTCGACTTCTCGCAGCTTGGCTACTGGCGTTTCACCATTGAACTAGGAACGATCGAAGCTATACCCGTTATTGGTTCCCTCCTGCGAGACGCAATTACAGGTGGTGGCGCCATCAATACCACAACCGTTATGCACCTGTACGCGCTGCATAGCTACGTTCTTTCAATGGGTGCTATGGTTCTTGCCGTAATCCACTTAGGCGGGTTACTGCTACAAGAAAAAGAAGAAAAACAAGCGCTGCTGCAATCGGAATAATTGACCAAAAGAAACCCGGTTTTTCTCAAAAACCGGGTTTCTTTTGGTGCAAGCGCGATCGCTCCATAGCGAATCGCGTTTGAATTATGTTGGCTTATTGCCCAACTTCTGCCGCCGCACGACTCAACATAGCCTGCTGACGAGTCTTTAGTTGCCGTTGATGATCGCTCATCAGCAAACGAGCTTTGTCTTGAGTCGATAGATCGGTTTTGACGATGGGATTGGTGGATTGCATAGATTTCGCCTCTAATGTAGTTGTTTGCGATCGGAGGCGCGTTCCTTCGGGATAACTCCCTACTTCCGTCTCTCCAAGCCCTCTGTTTTGTTGAAGAGATGAACGATTTGTTTCTGTATCTATTGTTACGGTTTTTCGAGCAAATGTCAAGTTTGTAATAAAACTTAACAATAAACGGCGTCTCCAACCGATTAACCTGTCTCCTCATCTTTTGTGGCAGGATGGGTTTAAGGCGGCGTTAAGCTTGCGGTTGACTCGGCTGTTTCTGGTGGTTAGAGGTGTTTATGGCTGAAAAACAAGAAGGCATCAAAATCGTTAGCGATAACCGCCAAGCGCGCTTTCTCTACGAAATCCTGGAAACATACGAAGCCGGGATAGAGTTAAAGGGGACAGAGGTAAAGTCGATACGGCAGGGCAAAGCCAACCTTAAAGACGGCTATGGTTTAATTCGCAATGGCGAAGCGTGGCTGCTGAACGTCCATATCTCGCCGTACACTAGCAGCGGTGAGTATTTTAACCACGATCCCAGGCGCACCCGCAAACTGCTGTTGCACAAGCAAGAAATCCGCAAATTGATCGGCAAGGTGGAACAAAAAGGTTTAACCTTAGTGCCGTTGAAGATGTATTTGAAGAATGGCTTGGTTAAAGTTACCCTGGGGCTGGGCAAAGGTAAGAAGCTGCACGATAAGCGCGATGACATCAAAGAACGTCAAGACAAGCGCGATATGGAACGGGCGATGAAGCGATATTAGTTTGTGACATTGGTAATTGGTAATTGGTAATTGGGAATTGGTAATTGGATTCATTGGTGGTGGAATCCTGACAATTACCCATTACCGATTACCAGCTTCCTTGAATGTCACTAGCATCTAGTTAGCAGGTTCTTCTGTTGGTGTCAAAGTTTCTGTTTGTTGCGGGAACTGATAGTAACTGGCGATTAAAGCTATCATTAACCACCAGAGGGTATTGACTTCGGGACGGTACAAAACTGTATCGAATGCACCGTGGCTTAACATACCTAGTAAAGCAGCGATCGCTCCCATCAACCAAAATCCATCGCGGCTACCCAATTCGCGCAAACGTTTTAATTGCATCCATCCTTGGTTTAACGTTACCAACAGCAGCCACAAGAAACTGGCTAGTCCAATAAAACCAGTTTCCACTGCCACTTCTAATAGAACAGAATAGGCACTTAACGCGCTGAAGCGGGGACGCATGTAAAGAGGGTAAACTTTATTAAAAGCGCTGTTGCCAGGACCGATACCGAGAACCGGGCGATCGCGTATCATTTCGATTACAGCCGCCCAGACATTAATGCGGAAATTATTGCTGCTATCTTCGCGCCCGATAAACATACTCAAAACGCGATCGCGCACTGGCTGCACGAATAATACCGCCACCAATACCACAAAAGTTAAACAAAAGAGCAGCAAAGGTAACGACCAAGTGCGCCAGAAGGGCGGTAAGTGGACGCTGAGCCAGAAAAGCAGCAAAATTGACAAGATAAAAACCGCGATCGCAAAACCGATCCAGCCGCCGCGACTGAAAGTTAGCATTAGACAAGCTGAATTTACCCATAACATTATCAGCGCCAAAGCTTTGGGAAAGAAGCCGCGCCAAGCGAAAATAGCAGCCGCTGATAAAGCGATCGCCGGTAGCAGATATCCAGCGAGTAAATTAGGATTGCCTAGATAACTGTAAACCCGCGTAGTTTTAGCCAAAGGAGATTCTGGATCTACCCAAGTTGCTAGCGCTGCTGCGCCAAAAAACCACTGTCGCAAACCATACACGCTAACAATTAAGGCTACGTGTAAGTACAGAGCTATCAGCCAACGACGAAGACGAGGCGAGCGCAACACCCGCGACATCAGTGCAAACAGTAGCAAATACAACGTTAGCTTTACCCACCCACTCAAAGCTGCCGCCTTCACAGGTGACAGCGCCGTTGCCACCGTAGCGATGCCCCAGTAAAGTAGCACCAGCAAATGAATCGGAGTTGTTTTAGCGCCGGTGTCATCGGATACAGTCACCAGCACCCAAAAGCCAGCGCAGGCGAGCAATAACACCCCAATCAGATCGTTAGAGACAAAAGGTGCTAAAGCGAACACCAAAGCGATCAATAAAGCCCCGATCGGTTCGGCGTGGGGGATGAGCCAGCTACCTTGGCGCCAATTTTGCAGCAGCCCCACCAAACGGTATAAATAACTCGCACTGCGCCACTGATACAGGGGTAGATTAGACAGGGTAAGTTGTTGCCATGCATTCATAAGTCATTTGTCAGTCGGGGTGGATCGCACGAGCATGATTTTCAACCGACACATAGATTATCCATGCTGATGCGATCGCCCGTACATTCGCCATATGTTTTTTCAACCATCGATGACCGACGACCCATGACCGATTAGAGATTTTCATCGATAGCCATCATATCTGGCAAAGTTAGCACATAGCGATAGCCAGATTCTGGCGAGCCTTGAATCGAAACTTGACCGTTGTGCATTTGAGCCAGGTGGCAGCTGAGCAACAGCCCCAGGTTGTCGCGGGATTGTGGCAAGCCTCGATCGTCAAGGGCATCTGACTTTTGGACAAAACTCAATTCATCTCCTTCCTGCGTCATCCGCTTTGATAGTGGGAGAGACTTCTCTGGATGTTCTTGCCAATCTTCAAGCGTATCATCTGTGGTGTCTGCCTCCGAATAGTAAGAGACACCCGGTAACTGCGATTGGTGGAAGTAAGGTTCCACTTGCTGGAATCCTTCTCCCAGCCAGGGATGAGACACCCAAACCGCAATATTTAATCCATCACTTTTACGAGAAACGTGGATGCGAATAAT
>DNGG01000006.1:420-8143 GCA_003486675.1 Cyanobacteria bacterium UBA11372 | reverse complement strand
ATGCGATTTCCTGGCTCTACCGACAGGCGAATTTGTTGATCGCGGCGGTGCGCCATTTCTTCTAAAGGAGCGATCGCCTGCTGGCAGAGCATTTCAATATCCGTCGCCGCCAGGTTTAGTTCCGCATTTTCCGCATCCAGGGTTCCCAAAGCTAAAATTTCATTTACCAGCGTCAGCAAATACTGACCGCTCGTTTGAATAATTTCCAGGTATTCTTTCTGTTTAGTCGTCAGCGGGCCGTAAATTTCGCGACCCAGAACGCTCGCCATACCCATTACACTTGTCAGCGGCGTCCGCAACTCCTGGGTAAGCGCCGAGAGCAATTTGACTTGAACTTGATTAGTGGTAATTTGGTTGACAGAATTACTGCTCAGACGGATGGGTGCGCTGAGATTGACCTGCACTTCCGACCTGGTGCTGCCTTCTTCCAAAAGACGGTTGCGCTCATATTCGCTCATGCTCCAGCGCGCCATGAGTTCCAAAAACTCAATATCCTTGCTGGTAAAACTTCGCGGCATTCGCTCCATCACCGCCAGCGTACCCAGACATTGTCCCGATGAAGTAAATAGCGGCACTCCCAGGTAGGCGCGGATGCCGTATTGCTGCACTAGCACGCTTTTAGAATAAAGCGGATCGCTGGCGGTATTATTAATTACCAAAACTTTTTGACTTTCTACCACGTGGGTACAGAAAGATTGCTCGCGGGGTAACTGACGCGAGGACGCCAGAGCATTCATCAGTCCTAGGCGAGATAAACCTACCGCTGACTTGAATACTTGACGGTCTTGATCCATCAGACCCAAAATGCAGATCGGCACGTCCAAAAAGTGCGCGGCTGTCTGAGTCGCTTCCTCAAAAACTGCGATCGTTTCTGCTTCGAGCAAGCGCGACTCTGCCAAAGCTTTGAGGCGTTGTTGTTCCCGTGCTGTTGCTGTCAAACCGTCCAGACTGTAAGAAAGTCTGTTTTCTGGAGCTACCATGCCTACTGCCACCTTCATACCTGCTATTTGTGTAATTTCCATCTCGCTGCCATCAAAGGATGATTGACTATTCTTAAGGTTCCCAACCTTTACCGCTGACAAACAGTTGCTGAGTAGAAATTTCCGATTTTTTTCTCTTAAATTAGCCGCTACTTGGCGTGCTAGACCAAGCTGGGTGATTCAGCAGCGCTGCAATGACTCGCACCCCGCGCAA
Source organism: Cyanobacteria bacterium UBA11372 (assembly GCA_003486675.1). Classification (GTDB taxonomy): domain Bacteria; phylum Cyanobacteriota; class Cyanobacteriia; order Cyanobacteriales; family Aerosakkonemataceae; genus Microseira. Next base: position 6,949 of record DNGG01000006.1, on the reverse strand, counting down.
CTGGTTAGACAGGGGTAGGTGACCTCTAGGAGCCGAAAGATCCCAGGTAAATTCACTGGGGTAGCGCGTCCAGGTATTTCCGGCTTTCCAGCCAATTTTGAGCCAGAGCTTATCCCAATTTTTACCCGTACCCAGCCAAATTTCCCGCTGTACGGAAAAGCCGAACCTGCCTTCGGAGTGAAGCAGCCAGAGGGTATTAATCGTTTGCAGGTCAGTTATGGGGAAGCTTTCTACTTCTGTAAAATACAGCCATTTTCGTTGGACCGCATCTGGCCCTGCCAATTCGCACATTTTTTGCAGGGTCATCCGATCGGCTGCTTGAAAGTCTTGTTGGGCTAGCAGCTGTTCGAGTGGGCTATAGTCTATGTCGCGCTGGGATAAAAGTGGCACGCTATAAATTGACAATTCAGTTTGAATAGATTCCCTAGCTTTAGGTGAGCTGGGGTTGAACAAGGTGTAGTATGCGAGTGAATTACGCACCACCAACCTTTTGGGTATGGTGGGGGCTTCCTGTGCTATACAGAACTTGGCTAAACCGATCAAAGTCGCACCATTCAACTAGAAACAACTTCTAGAGGGTCTGCTTCCTGCTTCAACCAAGGGAGTCGGCTCCTTCTTGTCCACAGGCGTTAAGTGCAGGTCTTGCCAACCGTACATAATTAAGTATATCTAAGCTTCAGCAAGAATCAACTTCTGAAGCTTTGTCACCTTGAAACTTACCTAAAATACGGAAGTATAGATAAGTTTAGGCAATAAATTCATTATTTATTCTAGCTCTACCTGGGAATCAACTATCAACCTAATTAATCGTTATCAATCCCTTTTTACTATACTTTAATCCACTCCCTAAATCTTTGCCATCAATTTTGGGCACAAAACAGTTGTAATCGCTTGATTCAGCCAAAAAAGTGCTTTTATGGTTGTGTTTGAGATCAATATGATATAGAAGGTTGTTTATTTTAGATGTGTCAGAGCCAATCTGCCATCTAAAATTATTGGGACGGGCTTGGAGGGACTCGAACCCCCGACCTTGTGGTCCGTAGCCACACGCTCTAATCCACTAAGCTACAAGCCCTTGCCAGAAATTCATCATAACACACCTTTTCTGAATGATGCAAAATTTTTCCGAAAATTCTTCCTTAACCCACCTAGACTCAAGCGGCGAAGCTCGCATGGTGGACGTTTCAGCCAAACAGCCCACGGTGCGGATTGCCGTCGCAGCAGGTCAGGTGCGGATGTTGCCGGAAACCTTGGCGGCAATTGAAGCGGGGAATGCCCCCAAAGGGGATGTTCTGGGAACGGCAAGGTTAGCTGGTATTATGGCGGCTAAACAGACATCCCAGTTAATTCCCCTGTGCCATCCCTTGCCCTTGAAAAAGGTTGAAGTGCAGATAACGCCAGATTCCCAATTGCCGGGGTATCAAATTTTGGTCGAAGTTAAAACCAAGGCCGAAACGGGGGTGGAGATGGAAGCGCTGACGGCGGTTGCGGTAGCGGCGCTGACGCTTTACGATATGGCGAAAGCTTTGGAAAAGTCGATGCAGATCGAAGCAATTCGCTTGGTGAGCAAAACCGGCGGCAAATCAGGGGATTATCGCGCTATTTGAATCGGAAAGGCAGCCTCTGAGTAGAGGGCGGTGCCCCCGTGTCCGCCCCAGGAGCTGGGGAAACAAGGGGGACAAGGGGGAATTATTTGCCCGCTTCAGTATATTTCCCAGCTTCATCCCACCTTTAAAAATGCTGCACCAACTGTCAGCTCTTCTTGGTATTAGTACGATTGTTTGACATGCGGCTTTGGTAGGAAAAGTAGGAAAACTAGGAAACCTAGGTATTTAGTTTTGTAAACAAATAGGACAGGTAGGAAAGGTAGAAAAAACAGAATCTTCATAAAACTGGGAAATCTTGGTCAAAATTTTACAGACTAGATGCGGAATTTAAGTAAGAATAATGAAGCAACCATAGTAATAACACGGTTGTCAAGTCACAGACAACCTGGGTGGATGCACAAGTTGGCAAGAGAAGGGCTAGATTTACCGACTAGCCAGACTGGAGAAAGTAACAGCGATTAGAATGTAAAATTTCTGGAGGAAACAATGAGCGATCGCACTCTTAATTCTCGCAATCAACTCAACAGTCTGCTCACCAAGGAGCAATTAGAGCAGGTGCTGGAAGCTATACTGGCGGGCAAGTATTCTTGGGCTTGTTTTTTAATTTTGCGCTTTGTTGGGTACAATCCCCTAAACTACCTCCCCTACCGTACTTGCAATCGGTTGATTAAAGAAAACCGCACTGGTTGTCAACCCAGCAAACATAGAACCAGAATTGAGGATCTGGACTATCTAGATGAGAGCGACAAGTTATGTACTGCCGCCAAAGGTGGCTTCAGCTACTTCGATTTTGACGATTTATTTTTTATCGCTGAATTTTAATTGATTTTTTGTTGGTAAATCCCCAACTATTAGCGCGATCGCTGTTGATTTACAATCGGCAAATAAATGGTAAATTTAGTATGTCCTGGTTGGCTTGCTACCGTAATTTGTCCCTGATGTTTTTCAACAATTTTTTTGGCAATATTTAGTCCCATACCGCTGCCTTCTCCTGGAGGTTTAGTCGTAAAAAATGGCTCAAATATTTTCGGCATCACCTCGCTGGGGATTCCCTTACCACTATCGGTGATGCCAATTTTTATCAGAGGGGTTTCCTGAATGACATCAATCGTTAAAGTGCCTCGATTTTCCATTGCTTGGATGGCATTATGAATCAGATTTGTCCAAACTTGATTTAGTTCGTCTGGATTGCAGAATATCTCAGGAATTTCGCCGTAGTTGCGAATCACTTCAACTCCCTGTTTTAGTTGATTATGATACAGAGTTAAAACGGTTTCAATTCCTGCGGTTACCTGTGTCTGAACCATTGCACCTGAATAATCGTAACGGGCATAGGTTTTTAAAGCAAACACGATTCTAGAAGCCCGTTCTATAGCGGTGTTGATGATTTGGGTACTGGATTTGACGCAGGCGAGTTTATAGGCGATTTCTAAAATATTTTCGCCATCAGGAGCTTTCAATAAAGGTAAAAATTGTTCGACATTATCGAAAATACCAAGATCTGCTAAGGTATCGGCAATGAAGTCGGCATTGGCAATTTCCTCGGATTCAAGTTGCTGTCGCAAGCGACGTTTTAATTGGCGCTTTTCTTTAGTTGACAAGTTGTTTTCTTGATTTGAAATTTGGATTAAAGCCAAAATATCTGCCTGACGTTTTGAGGATATTTGTTGGAAAAATTCGGGTAATTTTTCCAGAGTTTTTCCGAAAAATTCGTCAATGTTTCTGACGGAAGAACGAATTGCTCCCAGGGGTGTATTAATTTCATGGGCTATGCCAGCAACGAGTTGTCCCAAAGCCGCCATTTTTTCCGAGTGAATTAGTTCTTCTTGGGCGGTTTTAAGTTGTTGGAGCGCGGTGGTTAATTCGTCATTTTTTTGGCGGAGCGCTGCATCGGCGGATACGCGATCGCTGATATCCCGCGCCACCAAAATCGCGGTTTGCTCGGAAAGGGGTGAAATCGTTTCTGCTAGCCAAACCTCTTTTCCTTGAATCGGCAAGCAATATTCAATTTCTACGGTTTGTTGACCGATCAATGCCTTTTTGATACTCTGAAGAATCAGATCTGCTTGTTGGGGCGGCAAGTCGTCGCACAGTTTTCTGCCAATCATCTCTGCTGGCGGTTTATATAAATTCGTCGTATTGGTTGAAATCACATTGAGACACTTTCCGGAAAAGTCCCGAACTGTTACCACATCTGTCATGGCAGCAAACAGAGCCTTCATTTCTGTTTGCACTTTCTTCTGTTGCAATACTGCTCCCAACTGTGCAACAACGGCGCTGACTAACTCGCCCAATTGCCGATCTTCTACACTAGATTCGAGGGTGAAAAATACCAGCACGGCTAATACTGGTGATTGGATAATTGGTAATTGGTAATTGGTAATTGGTAATTGCTTCCCGGCTCCTCTGCTCCAGTTTCCTGTTTCCAATCCCCAGTCGCCTGTTGCCAAGATGGGGACGCCAAATCCGGCTTTGAAGCTGGCTGCTTTTACCAGTTCCCATCTTGAGAAAGTATCTTTAACTGCGGTTAAATCTGCAAACCATTGGGATTGTTGGTTTAACCAAACTTGTCCCGGTATGCCTTCCCCTGGGAGGATGTTGAGAAGGGCGCTGTAGTCTCTCAATCGCGCGATCGCATCTGCCACTGTCGGATCAATTACCTTGGATCGATCGATCCAACAACGGCTGCTTTGCAGTGCCGAGCCATCGGCGGTGGCTTCCCAAGCTTCGCCATATTTCCAAGCTGTAGTTTCGCATATCCGCTGCAAAGTTACTTCCAGTGCGGTATCAAAATCTGGAGCCGCGTTAATTGCTTGTGTCAGATTTAACACCAGTTGGTTTTGCGCTTCGGTTTGCTTGCGATCGCTGATATCCTGATGTGACCCCACCATCCGCACGGGTTTGCCAGTTTCATCCCATTGCGCTTCTCCCCGCGCCAAAATCCACTTGTAACTGCCATCTTTGCAACGCTGGCGATATTCGGCGATGTATTGCGGCGTTTTTCGCCTTAGATGCGCTTGCAGCTTGGCGACTGTGGCATCAAGATCTTCTGGATGCAGCGAATCGTACCAAGTCTCGTAAGTGGTGACAATTTCCCCTTCTGCGTAACCGAGTATTTCGGTTAAACGAGGCGAAGTAAATGCTTCCCCGGCGATAATATTCCAGTCATAGATGCCTTCCCCCGTAGCGCGTACAATTAGTTGCCAGCGTTCTTCACTTTGACGCAATGCGGCTTCGGCTTGTTTGCGTTCGGTGGCTTCCATTGCTAAAGATACCAGATCGGCGAGACTGCGGGCAAAATTTTGGTCTTCTGCTGTCCAATGATGGGGAGATCCGATATGTTCCAAACAGATCACACCCGCTGTTTGTCCCCTTAATCTGATGGGGATATCCAACATCGAGACGATGCCCAAGGGAATCAAGTAAGATGGGGCAAATTCCAAGGTTCTCTGATCGATGCGGGCATCGTCTGCTGCGATCGCTTCGTCTTGCTGTAAAGCTTGAAAATACGCCGGATAGTCTGCTGCTGCTAGTTCAAAACCTTCGCTGTGTTGGTTGGCACTTTTCTCAAATAAATCAAGGCACTTAATTTTATTCCCCGTTTCATCCAACAACCACACGCTAGCTCTTTCGACGCCAATATTATCGGCGCTGGCTTCGGTAATTTCTGTTAAAGCTGCTTTTAAATCTCCCTGATGCAAGGTTGGACTTTTGGCTAATTGGGTCAAAACTAAGTTATGGTTGCGTAGCTTCGTCGCGCTCTCCCGCAACTCTGCTTCTACCTGCTGCAATTCGCGGGAATGTTGCTCGGTTAGCCAATTTTGCTGAATTCCTTGGCTCACCTCAGCTAGCAAGCTAATCGCCAATTCTGATTTAGCAAAATTTAACTCTTCTACTCCCATCCAAGGCAGGGGTTTGATCGCTCTATCGCTGCTATAAACAATCTCAAATTGTCCGTTTGGTAAAATCTTGCCGATGCGGCATTGCTTCCAAACGTGCTGATTCGGTTCTATTTTAATTAATCCCCCCGGAGCGGCAAAACTTTGACCGTAGGCTGCTACCCGCACCCGATCCACCTCAAACGACTGGGCTGCTTCTACAGCTTGTTTCCACAGGTAAACTTGGCTATAAGCCGCCTCAATCGGATCGGAGGTGACGCGAAGAGCGCCGTACCGGGAACGAAAATTCTCGACAAATCTGTTATTTTCCGGTGTATCGATACTTTGAAAGTAACTCCAACTCGCGTAGTGACCAACTGCTGCATCTGCAATTCCCTGTAATTCTGCTTCTGCTACGCTGACAGCCATGATGGGAATTTCATCGGCTCTGATGCCTGCTTCTCGGTACTGGCGATAAAAATATTGGTTGCTATCGCCGTTGAGGGTATTAAAGACAACATCGGGGCTTAGGTGGCGAATGCGGGCAATTATGTCGGTAAAATTAGTTTCCCCCAGATCTACGTATTCTTCCCCCAAGACTTGACAGCCAAGTTGTTTCAGTTGCGCTGCGATTAGTTTGTTCGCCGTGCGGGGAAATACATAATCGGAACCGACTAGATAAAAGCGCTTACCTTTATTTTCTCCCAGCCAAGTCACCGCTGGTTCGACTTGTTGATTGGGACAAGACCCGGTATAGAAGATGTTGGGAGAACTTTCGAGTCCTTCATACTGTAGGGGATACCACAGCAGTCCGTTGCATTCTTCAAATACGGGTTTGACGGCTTTACGGCTAGCGGAAGTCCAACAGCCGAAGACGGTGGCGACTCGTTCGACTTGCAGCAGCCTTCTGGCTTGGCGTTCAAACTCTGCTGGGTTGGATCTGCCATCCAGGACAACGGGTTCGATGAGTTGACCAAGAACGCCGCCTGCTTGATTGATTTGGGCGCCAGCCATCAGTGCCGCATCGATCAACGGCTTCTCGCT
>DNGG01000006.1:0-146 GCA_003486675.1 Cyanobacteria bacterium UBA11372 | reverse complement strand
TCGCCCCAGAAGGTTGGTTCAAAGACGACATAATTAGAACCATTCGCTTATGCTTCTATTGTTAACAGAACAAAACGCCCAAGTCCCGTTGGCTATCAGCCTCAAGGGGGGAAGGGGGAAAGGGGGAAAGGGGAAAGGGGGAAAGC
>DNGG01000016.1 GCA_003486675.1 Cyanobacteria bacterium UBA11372 | reverse complement strand
CCGCAGAAAGACAAATTAGACGACTGCAAGACAGAGGTTTGCTTGCCGAACTTGCAACTGTGGATGTGAGACGTTTTTCCCGGTTATTACTGGTATTCATTCCTACGAGCGATCGCCGCATCTTAAGAGAAGTACAAGATGTCGTAGACAATGCCACTATCATCCGCTACCGAGGCAGAAATATCATCCGAGCCGGGGTATTTGAAGACGAAGTGAGGGCGGCAAGATTAGTTAAAAGATTGCGCGATCGCGGCTTGCTTGCTCAGATCGTTCCGATTGAATTTGAAGAGGGTGTGGCTAGATATGAATATAGAGAATACAGAGAATATAGAGACGATGAGCGACGCAATTATCGGGTAGAGCGGGATAATAATGAAGATTACTATTCGGTGATTATTCCCTGTCGCGAAGAAGAAATGCCTGCGATCGCTGCTCAAATTGAACAAATCTCCCCCGATATGGGAATGCAACAAGCCATCTCAATGCGAAACGAAGCTGATGGTTCTTTTGTCATGATTGGGCCATTTCGCAACCGAGAAGCCGCAGAAAACTGGCATCGCTATTTCCGCGATTTTGGCATGGAAAATGCACAGGTATACTATGGCAGGTAAGAAGAATTTTGGATTGAAATTAATACTGCGCGCTCGCTAATTACCAATTACCAATGACCAATTACCAATCTAAAATAGAACAATTTGCCGTCACCGCCGAACAAATGCGCCAAATTGAAGAGCGCATCTTTGTTGCCGGAATGCCCGTCGCAGCTTTAATGGAAAAAGTAGCAGGATTAATTGCCCGCAGAATTCAGGAACTCTATCCATTAAAAGGCAATGATAACCACGCTCCAATTACCAATTACCAATTACCAATTACCAATTACCAAATTGGCATTTTAGTTGGCCCAGGTCATAATGGTGGCGATGCTTTAGTTGTGGCGAGGGAATTGCATTTTCAAGGGTATAAAGTTTCGGTTTATCAGGCTTTTCCCAAACTCAAAGAATTAACATCCCAGCACGCACGCTATGCACGCAGTATCGGCATTCCCTTTGTTGACCAAATCGAACAGTTACAAGATTGCAATTTAATTATTGATGGGTTATTTGGATTCGGGTTAGAAAGAGAGCTTTCTGACTCGGTTGCAGATGCAGTAAACCAGTTAAATTCATGGTCAAAACCAATCATCAGCATCGATATTCCTTCGGGTTTGCATACCGATACGGGAGAAGTATTGGGGACGGCAATTCGCGCAACTAGGACTTTGTGTTTGGGTTTGTGGAAACAGGCATTTCTGCAAGACCAAGCTTTAGAATATATCGGCAAAGCAGAATTAATTGGGTTTGATATACCTTTAGCAGATATTGTCTCAGTCTTGGGCGCAACGCCCAAAATTCAGCGCGTGACGAAAGTAAATGCTTACGCTAATTTGCCCTTAGTTCGTCCGCCAGTGACGCATAAATATAAACAAGGACATTTACTCTTAATTTGCGGTTCTCGTCGCTATGCTGGGGGAGCAATTTTAACCGGATTGGGTGCGAGAGGAAGCGGTGTCGGAATGCTTTCAATTGCCGTACCAGTGTCGTTAAAACCGCTGTTGGTATCCCATTTACCCGAAGCTTTGATAATAGATTGTCCGGAAACAGAAACGGGCGCGATCGCATCCCTCCCAGATGGGATAAACTTGGAGTCGTATAGCGCGATCGCATGTGGTCCCGGTTTAACTACCGATGCTACCCCAGTTGTGCAAAGTGTTTTGGCTTGCGATCGCATTTTAGTATTAGACGCCGATGGTTTAAATATCCTCGCCCAATTGGGAATATCCCCGCGAGAAGCACCGACAATTCTCACGCCCCACGCAGGCGAATTCAAGCGGTTATTTCCCGATATCTCCGATCCAACCAAAGATAGAATAGAAGCGGTTTCTCAGGCATCTCAACAAAGCAATGCAGTGGTATTGTTCAAAGGAGCTAGGACTGCGATCGCCAATCCTTCCGGTTCTATATATATTATCCCCGAAAGCACTCCCGCCCTTGCCCGTGGCGGTAGCGGCGATGTGTTAACTGGATTACTCGGTGGACTGCTAGCGCAAGCATCTTCCCCACAAATGCCAATAGCAGAAATAGTCGCAACGGGCGCATGGTGGCACGCTCAAGCCGGAATTTTAGCAGCAAAAGAACGCACTGAATTAGGCGTTGATGCCTTTACCTTGACGCAATATTTGATACCAGTAATGCAAGATTTTAAATCGTAGTTTATGCCAAAAAGCGCATATCCATAGGATATCAGCGACAGGGAATGGAAAATCATCGATGCCAAAATGGCAACATCACTCTATTTGCTTGATTTACATTAATTGCATAAGCGGATTGTAAGTTCATCTTTTCTAGGAGAATTTTATGCGACATCCCTTTGATCTAGATCCTGCTGACCTGGAAGCAATGGATTTGAATTTTGAAGAGCAGCTAACAAATGAGGAGGCTGCTCAAATTGGAGGCGGACTTATGGCGACCACTGCAGCTGTAGGTGAAGAAGGTGGTGGTATAGTGTGTATCTCTGCTCCATGTCCAGGAAGTGAAGGAGGAGGTAATCCTTGGCCGCCCAAGCCTATTCCTATTGACCCTCCTCCTCTTACCACTAGAATTCAATCTGAAGAGGGTGGAGGCCCTTACACTAAAGCTTGGTGCGAAATGGGTGGAGGCCCGATTTATTGGTAATCTCATTGGCGTCATGTTTGACTCATCCGTTAGGCTTACTCTCCAGTAAAATTCCTGGTTAGGAAAACATCCGATGACTAAAATTACAATTTCCCAGCTGCCTGCTGGCGTTGAGTGCGTAATTCCTGAAGGATTCAGATAAGGCAAATCATGGGACTTTCCAAGCTTGACGTTTGCACTAGCCCGATCCAATTCTCTCTTTTCAATAGACATAAAGTTGCAGCACTCTCCAAAAAAGAGCTGCAACTTTCATCTTGATAGGTATTTGACATGAACATTTTAATTTTGGGTGATGCTTCAGATGCTCATGCTGCCCATCTCAAGAATGCTCTTGTGCAAGCAGACGAGTCATAACCTGAAATTCACCTTGAGAAACCGGGTTTTTCTAAAAAACCCGGTTTCTGACGCCAGTTGCGTAGGGACACGGCATCAGAGATTTATCGGACAAACAGATAAGGTTAATAATGCCGTGTCCCGGCTTCCGATTATGGGTAATCTGAAATTGACCAATTGAGAAACCGGGTTTTTCTAAAAAACCCGGTTTCTGACCCCAGGTGTAATTAACAAAAAATACATAATGTAGTATAATAAGTAAAACACTCATAATCAGAGGCGAAAAATGAACCACCTGGACTTTTAAAACCGGACTTGACGAACCCGGTAAATGGCATTCATGCGATAAATCTCATCGTCTATAAAATAGCCGACTCTCTTCAAGCATCCGGTTATCTGGAAGTAACGATATGGCGTTCTCATCCCGTTACCACCGTCGCCAATAACTTCGACAAGCTTTATATTCCGCCAGAAAGTTTGTCGCGAAGTCACAAATACACCCGCTACCTCGACGATGGCAGGTTACTCAGAACCCATACTACCGCGATTATTGGAGACTTACTCACCCACCTCAAAGGCGAACAATTAATTGTGCATCCCGGTATTTGCTATCGGCGGGATGTGGTGGATAAACGCCACGTCGGGGAACCTCATCAAATGGATATATGGTGGATAAGCGATACCCAGCACCTCGCGCGGGAAGATTTAATCAAACCGATCCAAACTATTCTCAAAGCAATTCTTCCAGGCGTATCCTACCGTCTCAACGAAACATCGCATCCTTATACCCGCAACGGTGTAGAAATTGAGGTGTTAGTAAATGGAAATTGGATCGAAGTGGGAGAAGGTGGCGAAGCGCATCCCGGTTTATTACAACCAGGATATACGGGATTGGCAACGGGTTGGGGATTAGATCGT
>DNGG01000014.1:7989-8213 GCA_003486675.1 Cyanobacteria bacterium UBA11372 | reverse complement strand
TTTAGACGGTGGTCGTTGTTGGGGTTGGGGAGGTGTCATATTAGATCGGGGGATGGGGCATGGGGCATGGGGTATTGGGCATGGCGGATTTCTCCCTTGCTCCCCTCTAGCCCGAAACCATCTACTATTGCTTAAACTGATTGTACAGGTTAGACAAGAACGGGCAGAGTGGACTAGCCTGAAGATCGTCCCAAGGTATCAGCGATTATTTGCGATCGCTCTCA
>DNGG01000014.1:1958-7785 GCA_003486675.1 Cyanobacteria bacterium UBA11372 | reverse complement strand
GCGATTATTTGCGATCGCTCTCACCTTTGGCTTCAACTTGCCGCAAGCTGGCAATCAACAGGCAGACAATGCCTATGTTAATAAACACATCTGCCAGGTTAAACACCGGAAAATTAATCAGCCTCAAATCCAAAAAATCCACCACACTTCCGGCAATAAATCGGTCGATGCCGTTTCCTAGCGCCCCCGCCAAGATTAAACCCCAGCCCACCTGTTCCCAACGGGGCAGTCGCGACCCAAACCAAGCATATGCCATCAAGGCGATGCTGACCAGCAGGGAAAGCCAGCGCAACCAACCCGCCCCTGGAAACAAACTAAACGCCGCACCCGTATTTCGCACGTAGGTAAAGTGAAACACACCCAACCACAAAGGCCAAGTTTCGTACAGGCGGAAGGTTTGCACGATCCAAAATTTTGTCAGATGGTCTAAGAATAGTCCCAAACTGGCAGCGATCCAGAACAAGCGGTTTTTACTCATTGGTGATTGGTCGATTTTCGGTTGTCGGTTGCGGATGGTAATTGGTAATGGGTAATAGTCTAACCACGAGATATGCAAGTTAAACCCACCCCTACTGCTTAAAAGTTGCACACAAAAGCCAATCAATCCCATTACCAATGACCAATTACCAATGACCAATTACCAATTACCGCCCTCACAACTTGAGTTAATAGAACATTAAGCGGCGCAAAATAAACGATAACACCGTAACCGCGCAGATCAGCGCTAGCTGTCCCGGTAGGGGATAGTATGAATATCTCAATGCAGCTTGCCCGATGGACGTATCGGGGATTCCCCACCCGCTGTAATGGCTGCACGCTAAATAGACTAAACCGATTAAATGAATCACTACCAAGCCGCAGATACAGCTAAAGGCCAGATTTTCTAGGGTTGGCGGTCTTTTAAACGCTAAAAAGCCACATAACCAAGCACCGGGAATAAATCCCAATAAATATCCAAAGCTAGGCTGTTTGAGATAGGCAAGTCCACCACCCTGGTCAAAAACGGGCAGCCAAGCTAAGCCTAAAGCAAGATAAGCGATTTGGGACATAGCACCGGCATTTTTACCCCCCAGACACCCGACGAGTAACACGGCGCCGATCTGATAGGTGACGCCCAAAGAGTGGGTTGGAATGCCAGATTGGCTCCAATGCCACGGAAAATCAGTCACGGACGCTTTTAGAAAAGTGCCGCCAATGGTAAGGATTAGCCCAATGAGAGCCCACAAGAATTCGGTGGGAGAAAACATTCAGAACGCTAAAAAATAGGGAGCAGAGATCGGGAATGACAAAGATTTATTATCTTATCAACGAATTGACTGGTAGGGTGCGATCGCTTTCTCCCCTCCAGAGGGGATGCTCCTGTACCTGCCGGTAGATGAATTATGCCATTGGTTGTTTTAAGCATCACAAATACTGCTATTGTCTAAAAAATACTTATTATAATTTTATCAATCCCAAAACTTGGATCTAGTTAATTTTACCCAATTCTATCATCCCACAAATGGGGAATTCAGCCAAAAGTTTGACATTTAATCGAGTTAAAAAGGTAATTTTCTAGTTTCTTAACCTTGTCTTTACCATTAGGCGATATATTTTAAGGGTTTCTCCGTACAAAAAGCCTTTCGTTAAATACAATGGTTTTCCGTATAGTTGCGAAGTCTCCCCATCGTCTGGCTACCACAATTTCTGGTGTAGCCTTGACCTTGGGTTTAGCCGCTTGCGCTCAACAGCAAACTCCAACCAGTACAGCAACTCCTGGAGCAGCTACGACAACTACGGGGACAACAGCGACAACCCCTGTAGCGGCTGCACCCAGCAGGCTAAATCTGGCTCAACCAGTATCCCTAACCGGGGCGGGTGCTTCTTTCCCCGCACCTTTATACCAGCGTTGGTTCTCGGATTTTAACAAGGCAAATCCCAACGTACAGATTAACTATCAATCGATTGGTAGCGGCGCCGGAGTCGAGCAATTTACCGCTGGCACCGTAGACTTTGGCGCTAGCGACGTGGCGATGAAAGATGATGAAATTGCCAAGGTTAAACAAGGCGTGATGTTGCTACCGATGACCGCAGGTAGCATCGTAGTTGCGTACAATCTCCCAGATGTAGCCGAACTCAAGCTACCACGGGATGTTTACGTGGATATTTTCCAAGGTAAAATCGCCAAGTGGAACGACCCCAAAATTGCAGCTGCGAACCCAGGCGTTAATCTACCCGATCTGCCGATCACCGTGGTGCATCGTTCCGATGGCAGCGGTACTACAGGGGTTTTCACCAAACATTTGAGTGCCGTCAGCCCTGAATGGAAAAGCAAAATCGGGGAAGGCAAAACGGTAAGTTGGCCTACAGGTGCAACCTTTGTGGGTGCTAAAGGCAATGAAGGCGTCACCGCTCAAGTTGTACAAACAGCTGGTGCGATTGGTTACGTTGAATACGGCTACGCCAAGCAGAATAACGTCAAGTTTGCCGCATTGCAAAACAAAGCAGGTAACTTTGTCGTACCGACTGAAGAGTCAGCCGCACAAACCCTGGCTTCGGTAACGTTACCAGGAAACATGCGTGCGTTTATTGAAGATCCCGATGGCGCTCAATCTTATCCCATCGTTACTTACACTTGGTTGCTGGCTTATAAGCAATATCCCAATGCAGCCAAAGCCCAAGCAATGGAAGCCATGATTGAGTATGGTTTGACTCAAGGACAAAAAGTTGCGGCTGAATTAGGATACGTGCCCCTACCTCCGAATGTGGTGCAACAAGTAGCAGCTGCTGCTGATGCCATTAGCCCAGAATACAAGATAGCCGTCGCGGCTGCCACTCCGACAACTTTACCCGGTACGACAGCAACTCCAGGTGCTAAGCCCACCAGCCCAACGGGTGCAACAACAACTCCAGGTGCTACCCTGAGCAGTCCGACGGATACGACAGCAACTCCAGGTGCTACGCCACTCAGCCCAGATACGATAGGGACTCCAGGCGCTACCCCGACTCCCCCAGCAGCTACCCCATAACAGAACCGAAATTTGCATTTGGCTTCAGGGTTACTGAGCCAAGGATTGAGTTAGGTTCGCTCCCACATTTTTTTGCAGTCTTGGGAAATCAATCATGCGTCCACAAGGGAAAACGCTTCAAGCAGTAATTCAACCCCGATCGGAAGCGGATAGGGTGCTAGATCGGGGGTTTATCTGGCTGACTCGGGTGTTTGCAATGGCGATCGCTTTCATCTTACTTTGGATCGCATGGCAGGTCGGATACAATGCCATACCTGCGATCGTAGCTTTTGGCCCAAGCTTTTTATTTCAAAGCGCTTGGAACCCCGTTACCAGTCAGTATGGGGTGTTGCCTCAAGTATATGGAACAATCGTCAGCGCTTTAATTGCGCTGTTATTAGCCGTTCCCATCGGAGTTGGTACTGCTATCTTATTGAGCGAGAACTTTTTACCATTACCGATTCGCACGGTACTGGTATTTCTGGTAGAACTTTTAGCAGCAATTCCCAGCGTTGTATACGGTTTGTGGGGAATTTTTGTCGTAATTCCCATCCTCAGACCAATCGGAGGATGGCTCAATTCTACCTTGGGTGGGCTGCCAATTTTTAGCACGCCCTTAACCGGGCCGGGAATGTTACCGGCTGGGATAGTATTAACGATTATGATTTTGCCAATCATTACGGCAATTTCTCGCGATGCGCTGATTTCTTTGCCCCCTGAATTGCGACAAGCTGCGGTAGGATTGGGTGCGACACGCTGGGAAACAATCTTTCAAGTTTTGATACCTTCTGCTTTTTCTGGAATTGTGGGCGCGGTAATGTTAGCATTAGGTAGGGCGATGGGAGAAACGATGGCAGTAACAATGCTGATCGGTAACTCCAACAACGTAAACCTATCAATATTAGCCCCCGCTAACACTATTTCTTCCCTGCTGGCAAATCAATTCGCCGAAGCCAGCGGATTGCAAGTTTCAGCCCTAATGTATGCCGCCTTGATTTTGTTCTTGTTAACGCTTTTAGTCAATGTTTTGGCTGAGCTAGTTGTTCTGCGCGTGAAGAAACTATAGCTGCTAATTGGTAATCAAACCTGAGTAATCTTTTACCAATTACCAATTACCAATTACCAATTACCAATTACCAGATGTTGAGTGTTAAGTTATGACCTATGATTTCCAGGATCGGAATAATTCTGGATTGGCTTCGGGAAGTCTGAAGCGTTCTATCTTTTCTCCCCGGACGCTGTTTAATACGGCGATGACATGGGTAGCATTTATTTGCGGTGCTTTGGCGCTCATCCCTTTGTTAGCAGTGCTGAGTTACGTCAGCATCCAAGGATTCAAGCGTCTTTCTTTAAGCGCGTTTACAGAACTACCGCCGCCGCCTTTAGTACCGGGAGGAGGCTTTGGTAATGCGATTATCGGCACGCTAATTACTGTAGGAATTGGTGCGTTAATTAGCGTGCCCATTGGAGTATTGGCGGCGATTTATCTGACCGAATTTAGTTCGGGTAAGCTGGCTCGTTGGATTCGCTTTGCGACAAATATTCTCAGCGGGATTCCCTCGATTATTGCGGGGGTATTTGCCTATGGAATTGTAGTTGTGACAACGGGTACGTTTTCAGCCGTAGCTGGTGGGGCAGCCTTGGCAGTTCTGATGTTGCCGATTATTGTGCGAACGACTGATGAAGCATTGCAATTGGTATCAAAAGATTTGCGACAAGCGGCTTTTGGAATCGGCGCAACGAACTATCAAACCGTTTTAGGCGTGGTGTTGCCAGCAGCTTTACCGGCAATTATAACTGGAGTAACGCTAGCGATCGCGCGCGCCTCCGGCGAAACTGCACCTCTACTCTTTACCGCCCTATTTTCCCAATTTTGGCCTAACAATATTATGGCCCCCACTCCTTCCCTGGCGGTGTTAGTATTCAACTTCGCCATTGTACCTTTCAAAAATCAGCAAGAGTTAGCGTGGGCGGCTTCGCTGATTCTCGTGATTATGGTATTAATTACCAGTATTATCGCCCGCTTGGCAACTCGTCGAAAAGCTTATCGATGAATTGGCTAATGGCTAATGGCTAATGGCTAATGGGATACTAAAGAAAAAACGCCCTCATCTAGATTTTCTTTGACTATTACCAATTACCAATTACCAATTACCAATTACCAATTACCAATTACCAATTACCAATCACCAACTCTAAACTTTTATGCGTCCCCATCCTGAAACTATCAATCAAACCGAAACCGTTTTACGGGCAGAACATGTCAACGTCTACTACGGCACTTTCTTAGCCGTGCGGGATATTACAATGAATATCCCGAAAAACCGCATTACCGCTTTTATTGGCCCTTCGGGATGTGGTAAAAGTACCTTGCTGCGCTGCTTTAACCGTCTGAACGATTTAATTGAGACTTTTCGGGCAGAAGGTAAAATTTATTACCAAAAAGAAGACCTGTACGCACCAGACGTCGATCCGGTAGAAGTGCGGCGTCGCATTGGTATGGTGTTTCAAAAGCCGAACCCGTTCCCCAAATCAATTTATGACAACATCGCATTTGGAGCGCGTATTAATGGCTACAAGGGAGATATGGATGAATTGGTAGAGCGATCGCTAAAAGGTGCCGCTTTATGGGATGAAGTGAAAGATAAACTCAAGCAAAGCGGGTTATCGTTATCGGGGGGACAACAGCAAAGATTGTGCATTGCGCGAGCGATCGCAGTTCAACCCGATGTGATTTTAATGGACGAACCTTGCTCGGCGCTAGACCCGATCTCGACTTTGCGGGTGGAAGACTTGCTCCACGAACTCAAAGAACAATACACCATCGTCATCGTCACCCA
>DNGG01000014.1:0-1740 GCA_003486675.1 Cyanobacteria bacterium UBA11372 | reverse complement strand
ATCGTCACCCACAACATGCAGCAAGCTTCCCGCGTCTCCGACATGACGGCATTTTTCAATGTGGAACCCACGGAAAAGGGCGGTCGCATCGGTTACTTAGTCGAGTACGACCGCACTGAGGTAATTTTCCAAAGTCCTAAAGAAGAGTCCACCCGCGAGTATGTCAGCGGCAGATTCGGTTGAAGAATAAACTTGTGGCAAAATTACCAGGGGCAGGCAGGATGCCTAACCCACAAAACTAGAAACATTACTTGTGGGGTGGGTGCAGGTAGGATGCCTACCCCACAAAACTAGAAACATTTTTGTGGGGTGGGCGTCGCGCCCGCCCTTGGGATAATCTGAAAAGGAATTTTGCCAGAGAAATCTAATCGAGGAGAGTGAAGCGAGAGGGAGAGGGAGGGC
Organism: Cyanobacteria bacterium UBA11372; assembly: GCA_003486675.1. Classification (GTDB taxonomy): domain Bacteria; phylum Cyanobacteriota; class Cyanobacteriia; order Cyanobacteriales; family Aerosakkonemataceae; genus Microseira. The sequence continues at coordinate 1,338 of DNGG01000014.1, read as the reverse complement.
GCGGTGGTTATCATTCTTGGCAACTTCAGTCCTAATAGCGATCCCCGCGATACCAATCCAGGATACGATTGAGCTTAATTCCTGTTTTATCAAAGCTTATGAAGCGCTATTTGTCCCGTCTGCTTGCCCTGGTTTTGGTTGTCGCGATTGGATTGGTGGGTTGCTCTAACAATCCAGGAGGTTTAACTGGTAACTATAGCCAAGACACTTTGGCTGTGGTGAGTACCCTGAGAACAGCTATTGACTTGCCAAACGATGCGCCAGATAAAGCGGCGGTGCAAACAGAAGCACGGCAAAAAATCAATGATTTTTTTGCTCGCTACCGGCGGGATAGCTCGCTGAAAACTCTCCGGTCTTTTACTACAATGCAAACAGCATTGAATGGATTAGCCGCTCATTACAGTTCCTATCCAAATCGTCCGATTCCTGAAAAATTGAAACAGCGATTAAAGCTGGAATTCAATCAGGTAGAAGCTGCCATTAGGCAAGGTTTTTAATGGGTAATTGGTAATGGGTAATTGGTAATCGGTCATGGGTTTTTGTTGTACCCATGACCGATTATTGATCTCGCTTTGGTACTAGCCCAAGTTGCTAGTTGTTCGGTGTATGGGCAATTAGCAAGCTTGCAATTACCAATTAGCAATTACCAATTACCAATTACCAATTACCACCCCTAATCTTTAGCTTTGGGTGACAAATTCCCGTTCAGTTTTGGTTGGTGCTTCTTGATACAAACCGCTTAGTAGGGATGCGGGAGGTTGTTGGTAAGGCCAAGCGAAGGCATGGCGGAAAGAAGCTTCCTGACAGGCTTGCAATTGGCGAAAATCAATTACATCCTGGGTGAGTAAATTTTCGTACTCGAACGGCAGGCGCACGTTATGTAACCCGGCGTTATCGGTACAGATGGCGATGTCTACACCCGCCTCAAAACAGCGGTCAAAAACAAGTTTCAGTTGACGGATATCTTCTAAAGTCCCGGTTTTGAGGTAGGTGGTGGGACAAACTTCCAGACACTGACGCCTTGCGGCTAATTGGGGCAATAATTCGGGATGTTTGAGGGGAATTTGGATGCCGTGACCGATTCGCATTAAATAGGGTAACAGTTCTGGGTAACAACCATCGGTGGTTTCGTAAAGGTGTCCGGTGGTGTTGAGGTTGAGACTTCGCGCATAAGCATATAATTCCACAAATTCATCCAACCGTTCGGCATAATGGGCATCTCCACCTGCCACATCCACCGCACAGACATAGTCCCGCTTCTGGGCAGCCAAGTCAACAATCGCCCGGTTTACCTCGTAAGGTAACCGCGAGTGCGTACACAAAATTTGGCTGGTGACG
>DNGG01000623.1 GCA_003486675.1 Cyanobacteria bacterium UBA11372 | reverse complement strand
TAATTGGTAATTGGTAATGGATTGACTTCTCTATTAGCAATTAGCGATGAGCCATTAGCAATTGCTAAATTAGCCATCTGGGCACCAAACACGATGCATTCTAGTAAAGAATTACTTGCCAGACGGTTAGCACCGTGGACGCCGGTACTCGCGGTTTCGCCTATGGCATACAAACCGGGAATTGAAGTGCGGTTCATCAAGTCCGTTTGAATGCCGCCCATCCAGTAATGGGCAGCAGGGGCGACGGGAATCGGTTCTTTGAATGCATCAATACCCCACTGATGGCAAACTTGGATGATATTGGGAAAGCGACGTTTGATTTTTTCCTCGCCGATGGGGCGCATGTCTAACCAAACGTGAGGTTCTCCCGTATGCTGCAAGTGGCTAAAAATAGCGCGGCTAACGATATCTCTGGGGGCGAGTTCGCCATTGGGATCGTAGTCGAAGGCAAAGCGGCGTCCTTGGGAGTCGATCAGGTGTGCGCCTTCGCCCCGCACTGCTTCGCTGATCAGAAAGTGGGGCGCATTTGGTTTAGTCAGGGCGGTGGGGTGAAATTGGACGAATTCTAAGTCTCGCAGGATAGCACCGTTTCGCCATGCGATCGCTACCCCATCCCCCGTACTGACTGCGGGGTTAGTCGTTTGAGCAAATACCTGCCCGCCGCCTCCAGTTGCTAAAACCACCGCCTTGGCGCGTACCCAGATTAACCGCCCCTGGTAAAGCAGACTCACGCCCTGACAGCACCCATTATCGGGATTTATCCACAGACTCAAGGCAAAAGCTTGGGTAATGACTTGAATATTCTGGCGGCGTAGAACTTGTTCCGTCAGGGCGCTAACTACCGCCCGTCCAGTTGTATCGGCAGCGTGGAGGACGCGGGGGCGCGAGTGGGCAGCTTCCAGAGTCATCGCCAGTTGCTCTCCCCGTCGATCGAAGCCAACTCCCAACTCTACCAAAGACCGAATACATCGAGGAGCTTCTTCGGCGAGAAACTTTACCGCTTCTTTGTCGCATAAACCCGCACCAGCACGCAGCGTATCCTCAACGTGTAGCGTTGGGGAATCATCTGGGTTAATCGCAGCAGCAATCCCACCCTGCGCCCAGTCGCTAGCAGACAAAGGTAAGTTATCTTTGCCGATCAAGCCCACTTGAAACCGATCTGGCAGACAAAGCGCCGCATATAAACCAGCGGCACCCGCCCCAACTACTAAAACGTCGAATTGCAAAGGCAAGTTTGAATCAGCCAATGAACGAAAATCTGTTGAGTTCAATATAATATCTGTAAAAATTCCCACTACAACTACAGTAGTGGGAATTTTGAGCTTTTAGCTTTTTACTATCCAGCTGGAAGTGCGAAGGGCAAGCGGCGGGTGGATAATTTTTTCCATTAGCCATTACCCATTAGCCATTAGCCATTAGCCATTAGCCATTACCGATAGATACCGTTGTTAATCCGATCGTCGCCTTCGACCAAGGATGTCTCTACATCAGTGACGGTAAATTGATCCAGGTTGGCTTGCAGCAGTTCTTTTTGGCGATCGCTCAGCCCAGGAATGTCCAGCACGTCCTCTACCTTTTCGTAGGGAGCATTTTCGACAATTTTCGCCGCCAAATTGGGGAACATCCCCGGCAGCCTCCTAAAGGCTCGCAAGTTCGTGTTGTTCAAGTCGATTTTGTAGCCCATCTCGCCTAACTTTTTGTCCACCTTGTTCCGCAGTACATCGGCTGCTAAAACCGGAGTGGGGCGCAATGCGAGATCGCTCAAAGAAGCTGCCATTGCGGCTTGGGTTTGACCCAGCCATCCCAGGCATCCGACGACCAAAGCAAATATCGTTAACAAACGTAACAATCGTTTCATAATCACTACCTCCCTCGAAGATGGGTGTTTTGCCCACACACAGCATGTATCAAAGATTATTATGCGGTTTTTGAAGCTTTTATTATTAAAGCTCCGTTTGCGAATTTTTGCACCGTACACCCCAGTTTTATGGGTTCGTTCTCAGTCAGCTGCACGAGGGGCAGCAAAACTGGGTCAGGACTGACGCAGGCGAGGCCACAAAGGCAGTTTTTCGCAGATTTATCCCTATCAAACCCAGAATTTTGGCTAAAAACCGGGAATATGAGCCTAAATCCTATGGGTGTTAAGCGCATTACCGCTTTTCCCATGCTCGATTATTTCAGACAGAGGGTTTGCGATCAAGCCTGTGGCCTCGCTCAAGAAGCCGATTTCACTGGAGTTGCCTTTGCAATAGAGCATCCAGATCCACAAAAGTTCCGGCATAGGTGACTGTCGGGCTATCGTAGCCTTTGAGATGTACCGTATGTTGCTGGAAACCAGCTTGCTCTATCCCCAAAGGCAAGAGGTATTGGTAAGTTGCTTCGCCTAAAGCGACATCGAGGCGCAGTTCTTTGGTAGAGGATTCCAAGCGAAAGGCAGCATTCACCGTATCCCCCAGAGCGGTGTAGTCTGGGCGATCGCCACTGCCGGTATTGCCTACCATCGCATACCCTGTATTGATCCCCGCTCCTATTCGCAACGGGAAGGGTAAGGGGTATTGCAGATTAAGCTCGCGCGTCATTTTATACAGATCGTTCAACGCCCCACACACCTGAGCGATCTCGTTGGTAGTGACTTTTTGGCTGCCATGAAACCAAACTGCCATCACCGCATCGCCGATATATTTATCCACCCAGCTGCCGTATTTGCGAATAATGCTGCCGGAATGACGAAACCAGGTACCGATGACTTCCGAGAGGATTTTTTCATCGAGTTGCCTGGTTAAAACGGTAAAGTCGCGAATGTCAACCACCATGACCGAGATTAGACGGCGCACGTGTAACGCAGAAGTCGCCGTTAACTCGTCTGAGACCAAGTTACCAGTCGAGAACGACTGGTGCATCCCGCCAGGGCAGAAAAATTCCAGTTCGGTTTGACCGAACGTGAGGCGATCGCCGTGTCGTAAAGTTACGGGTACGCTGACTCGTCGTCCGTTGACAAACGAGCCGTTACGACTGCCGAGATCGATTAAATAAAATTCTCCCGTTTCCATGCACTGCAACATGGCATGGTTCCGAGAAATCCAACGGTCTGTGATTACGAAGTTGTTGTCATCACTCCGACCAATAGTCCAGCAATGACTGCCCACTAATGGAAGGTAGCGATTTCCGGATTCGGTACGCAGTAAAAGATAAGGAGTGGAAGTGGGTTGCAAAGTCACCACCGACTGAAAAGCCACCTAGAGCCAGCCAGAGTTTTTAACCTTGTGTTTGACAATCTCGGCTACAGCCGAGGGATTTATGGGGCTGCGCGTCACCTTTTGGCGAACAGATAACGAGTCTTCGACCAGATGGGTAATGCTTGCGCATTCCTTTTAGATTCCCGCGCACCCTCAAGTACTCGTTCGAGTCTAACCTGCAAAAGGGATGCCTGCTTAGCCAAGAGCGATTACTACAGTTCCCGAGCGCTGTCTTTTCCAGAAAATAGCACTTCAGGCACTGGATCTGCTGGGAATACAGGCAAGGTGAACTGCTCGCTTAGGCGGCTCTTGCAGCCAGCCAAAACAGGCTATCCACCATAATTGTACTCAAGACTGCTCCACTGAACGCCCACCAGTGTAACTGCCCAGAGCGCAACGGTAAAGTCCCCACAATGAGGAGAATTACAGCCAGTGCTGCTGCTGATGCGATCCCCGTGGGTGTTTGGACTTGTGCGATCGCTTGTTGCAATATCGGTGTCGCTAATTCCGGTTCTACCCGCATCAATTGACGCCAAAAAGGAATCAAATCGACTAAGTAAAAATACAGATCGGTCACCGCCGTGCCCAACAAGGAACCGAGATAAAACCAATTGCCTATCTGCCCCCAACGACGACTCAAGCATATTAAAGCAAAGGGCAATCCAATCGCCTCAATCGGCAAGTGAATTAGGGGTTCCCAGCGCCACCAACCCCAATAAATCGACCCAGCTAACCAACTCCAGGTGAAACCCACCAGTAAATCTCCCCAAATATGGGTTTTCTTGCGCCTCCACAGCGCCACAGCCAAACCTAACCAGCCAACTGTTAAAACCAAACTCAACCATGGCAGCAGCCTTACTAAGGGCGCTTGGATAAACACCGGCACTGAAACCAGAAAAGATGCCGCCGCGAAGGTTAGCCAGGTTTTCTGAGAGCCAATCCGCCACCAGGAGGCAGATTGGCTCGCCTTTGGCGGCGTTTTTGCGATCGCGGTAGGAACGGGTGTGTAGGCAGACAAGGTATTGTTTAACAACGTATTTTTAATTTTTGTTACTTTAGTTAATTTTATTTAAGATATCACAAAAAATATCCCCCAGGGGGGCATTGTTGATCTTATCGTAGTTGGACGACAGTGAGCAAGGGAGCGGGTGAGCAGGTGAGCGGGTGAGCAGGTGAGCAGGTGAGCAGGTGAGCAGGTGAGCAGAGAAGATGGGCAGCTATGGTGATGGGGAGAATGTACATTCAAATGCCCCCTGTGCCCCTGTGCCCCTCTGCTCCTCTGCCCACCTGCCCGCCTGCCCATCTGCCCGCCTGCCCACCTGCCGAAGAAGCCCGATCAGCAAAAACACTATGGCTTTATCAAGAAATCAACTACTGACATTCGCAAGTATGGGAGTGACTAGCGCCATTCTGGCGTTGCCCATAAAAGCTATTAGCACGCAACTGGCACAGGCGACTGCACCGGCGTCAGTCGCGGGTGATGTGGCTCAGGTAAATATATTTCAGGCAATTATTTTAGGGGCGGTACAGGGATTGACCGAGTTTTTGCCCATCAGCAGCACGGCGCATTTAAAAGTCGTGCCGGTAGCGTTGGGGTGGGGAGATCCGGGAGTTGCCTTTACAGCAGTAATTCAGTTGGGAAGTATCGCCGCCGTGCTGTGGTACTTCTGGCGGGATATCACGAATATTACCTTGGGAGCGATCGCGGCAATTTCCCGCCAGGATTATCAAGATAACGACTTCCGCATGGCAGTGGGAATTGCCCTGGGAACCATACCGATTGTCGTTTGTGGACTGCTGATTAAGCAATTTATTCCCGATTTTGATAACTCGCCCCTCCGGAGTATGGGAGCGATCGCCACTGCTTCGATTGTGATGTCCCTCTTGCTGGGAGTAGCAGAAAAAGTCGGAACTCGCAAGCGCGATTTTAACAAGTTAGGCGTCAAAGATGGCGTTTTAATGGGGTTAGCCCAGGCAATGGCGTTAATTCCCGGCGTTTCTCGTTCCGGTTCAACCCTCACCGCTGGATTATTTATGAGTTTGAAGCGAGAAACAGCGGCGAGGTTCTCATTTTTACTCGGAATTCCAGCAATTACCCTGGCTGGATTAGTCGAGTTTAAAGGCGTACTAGAAACAGGATTTGCTGGTATTGGAGCAATTCCCCTGCTAGTTGGAGTAATTTCAGCGGCAGTATTTTCCTATCTTTCCATCGCGTGGTTGTTACGTTTTTTACAAACCCAGAGTACGTTTGTGTTTATCGCCTACCGATTGGTGTTCGGGGTGGTAATTTTGGGAGCGATCGCCACAGGATTGTTGCAAAATATCTAATAGGCGGTTAATTGTTCATCGCTACAGATAATAGCAATGAACAATTAACAATTAGCAACGAGCAATTAGCAATGAGCGAGACTGCAATTCGTCCAGCTTTAATTACCAGGGTGCTGCCCAATTCTATCGGTGCTGAGATTGGGTTTGAAGTCGGCGA
>DNGG01000514.1:8832-10494 GCA_003486675.1 Cyanobacteria bacterium UBA11372 | reverse complement strand
GTCTGGCTTTGGCATTGGTGGCAGCGGCGTTGGTGGTTAGCCGGATTAATCGCTATCAGTTTGGTTGTTTTTCCTGTTTGGTATGCTAAAACAACTTTGTTCCAAGTAACGGTGCTAGCTACTCCAGGAGAACCTGTCCTGATTATCCAAGACCAAGGAAAAATTACGTTGGTTAATAGCGGTGATGCCAATACCGCCCGTTTTACAGTTTTACCTTTCCTGCAACAACAAGGCGTTAACCAAATAGATGCGGCAATTCGCTGCTGTACTCCACGCTTGGCTAAGGGAACTGATACCCAGGTGACGAACAATGGCTGGTCTACAATTTTAGAACGCTTGCCTATTACTAACTTTTACAACGAACCGGCGATCGGGGATTCTACCAGCCAACCCAATTTTGAATTTGCCGTCCAAAGTCGTAAGGGAACTTATCAAACTTTAGCAGCCGGTCGCAGCGTCGAAACTGGCTCGACCGATGTTAAGCTACTCGATGCCGACCTTCCTGTGTTGCAGTTGCAGATTCAAGGCCAAAATTGGTTATTGCTGGGAAATCTCCAACCCGATCAGCAAAAGCAGTTGGCAACTAAAATAGGACTGTCCAATTTACAGGTTTTAGCATGGTCTGGGGAACGTTTGACCGACGATTTGCTCAAGGTGCTAAAACCGAGTGTCGCGATCGCTTCCTCCAGTTCTGTCGATCCCGATACGGTGACGGCATTGCGGAGAAACAAAACCCAGCTTTTCTGGACAAACCGAGATGGTGCAATTCAGTGGTCACCCAAAGGTGGGTTTGAGGCAACTTTGGAATTGACTGAAAACGAAGCTTCCCTGCTGTGATATCGAGTACCTTCGTATCCGACTCTTATGGTTAATGATGTTGTAGGGGCGGGTTTTACAAGTTTCCTTTGATCAAAAGCTAACTGTGTTGATAAACCCGCCCCCGCGCGATGCCTATGCAAGCGGACGTAAAATCATATCATGTCCAGTGCCATCGGTAGCGTAAGCAAAGGAAGGGTTTATTTATTCTTTGGGCTGCTAGCAAATATTTTTGGTAAAACCCGCCCCTACACCATCAAAAAGACTTGCACTACCTTTGCTACCGGACACGATATGATATACTAGAAAAGCACTCTGGAAACGAGTAAAATACAATCATCCATCTTTGGAGAGGTGGCAGAGTGGTTGAATGCGGCAGACTCGAAATCTGCTTTGGCGGCAACGTCAACGTGGGTTCAAATCCCACCCTCTCCGTTGTAAAATTCAGATTGAATAAGACTTTCAGAGCTTAATCTCGTAACGCAGTAGCCAATTCTCACCTGACCATTTGCCCACTGAGATGGCTACTCAGATGTGGGAGACAGCAGCATGATGCTATAGTCACCCAACTGGTCAAAGAGGGTAAGGTGAGGCATTAATGACCCCTGTACAACACCCGACACAACTTGATTGCGATGGCTTTGGCAGGTGGAATGACCGTCCCACAGGTAGCCAAGTTAGTTGGTAACAGTCCAGAAATCATCCTATGAAGATGGAAGTTCCCATTTACTAGGTGCAACAGGGAAGGAATCTGAGATTTAATCATAAGATTAAATCTCAGATTCCTTCCCTGTTTTTATTATAGCGGTTTGCACTCGTGAGGTACAGCGAAAGTTTGTGTAGCGG
>DNGG01000514.1:3015-8609 GCA_003486675.1 Cyanobacteria bacterium UBA11372 | reverse complement strand
TTTGCTGCCGCTACACAAAAGGCGCCGCAAGGCTGTACCTCACTCGAAAAGCAATTCGCTGTATGGGCAATCATTCTGGGATAGCAAGGCAGAAAATTTCAATTAATTTAAATTATTTAATTATAAAAAACAAGGATAAAATATTTTTAATTTTAAATAAAATATTCTATATTTTAAAATGTTAAGCTAATTAAATAGGTTTATGATGGCGTATATAAAGATTACATTAATAGCGGGCATCAGGTATAGAATTATAAAATATAATATTATAATAATGAATAAAAAACTTTACATACAGTACAACATTTATACATTTTTGGCAACAGAACCAATGCGCCAGCCTATTGTTAGTTGAGAGTAAATTGTGGAATTACCAGTATTTTCAGCCAAGGTTTTCAGTCATGGTCGCACAGGTGAGTTGCACCTCGCACATACCACACTCTCTACACCCATATTGTTCCCAGTGGTATGTTTGATAACTGGTACGACAGCTAGGGGTGGAGGCTTATGGAAATATATTTTACAGGCAGATGTATCCAATGGCTTGCTGCGTCGTAACCTGCCTGTCATGTCTCAGGTGCTTCACTTTTTAGACTTCATTCCCAATAGGGTTCATGAGCTTAAGAAGTGGAGAAACTTAGGCATTCAATGGCGTTACAATCAGGAAGTATCACCACCTCTGCAATACAATTCTGCAATATTTCTTGATTCTGGTGGTTTCAAACTACTCTGGAACAAAAACGTTGACTTGTCAGTTTACGGTCTATCTGTCAAAAGCGGTAAAGGGTATGAGACTATCTTGGAATTGCAGAGAGATTTAGGGGGTGATATTGTTGCTACACTCGATTACCCCTTACCTCCTGGTTTGACACAATCAGAGGCGAAGGAGTGGATGGATAAGAGCATAAAGAACGCTGTTGGAACAGCTCGGTATCTCCAGACAAATCCAGATTACCAGCCTTTTCTTTACGTTGCTGCTCATGGTCAAGATCGAGCCAGCATGGGTGATTATATGAAACAAGTCTTTAAAACATTTCAGGAAAAAGACTTGAATAATTCCCCCTTTGGATTGGCTGTTGGTTCATTAGTACCGCTGCGGGGGGCGCATAAATACTCTGCCATTATTGAAATACTAAGGGGCTTGCAGGAGAATATTCCAGAAAGTAGGCGGAATCAAATACCTATCCACGTTTTTGGTGTGACAGGCAATATGATACCTATACTGGCATATCTGGGAATAGATAGCTTTGATTCCAGCACCTACGTTCAAGAAGCGAGAAGTTTAAACTACATTGACCATAAGACTAGACGTACTTATCCAGTTCTGGAAATGGAAGAATTGACCTGTAATTGCCCTGTGTGTCAGCAGGTGAACTTGGAGGAGATACAAAATTCGCTGACTTCAGAAATTCGCTGTCGTCCACTGCCCAACGGTCACTACAAGAGTAAATACTACGGCGATATTGCCCTACACAATCTGGAAATGGATTTCCGAGTCGTCAAAGAAACAAGGGAAGCTATAGAAGCAAATTCATTGCAGGAATATCTGATTCAGCACGCAGAAAAGTTTCCTAAGTTGCAGTCTGCATTGGAGGTTATCGCCAAAGAAGATGAGAGCCTACGAGTTAGACTAACGCGCATAATGGTGTCTATGCCTCAAAAGCAGGAACCAAACCTCAGCCAACGGGTTGTTTCTTTGAAATACACCCCTGATGACTTCAATATTCTAAATAACGGTTACTGCCCCACTAAAGACAGGCGTGTGTTGTTAATCATTCCTTGTTCGGGTGGCAAGCCTTATTCCAAGTCCCGTTCTCATCGCTTGATTGCGGAACGGCTGGAGCAAGCTTTAGGAAAAAAGACCGAACTAATTCACAAGGTAACGCTTTCTGGACTTTACGGTCCGGTACCAGAAGAATGGGAAAATGAAGCAGCTATATTAGGCTACGACTTTCGTTTAGAACCATTTAACCAAGCTCAAATTGACCTAATAGCTAATCGCCTGGTGTCCTATTTGAAGCGACATAGCGATCGCTACATCGCCTGTATCGGTTATGCTACCAGTCGAGCTTATCGCACCGCACTAGAGCAGGCTGCCCAACAAGTATCCTGTTTATGCGTACTTCCCACCAAACCCAAGACTCTGCGACTGACGGAGTTTTTCCGTAAGGAAAATGTCGCGGAGTTGGTTGAGCAGGTTAGAACCTCACTGAATTAATAGGAGAATTTAATGTATAAATTGCTACCTCCATTTTCCTCTATTTCTTCGCGATCTGTTTCAAAACCTGATATACTTTGGGTAAGCCTGTTCAGAAATATAAAGTTATGTACGCTGAATAGTAACCTGTGTAATCAAAAGTACTGCTTGAAAGTAGAAGTGAGTGTCAGACAATACAAGAGAATTATTTTATGATAAAAATAATTATTATTTCAATCAGTAAAACTTCATGTCAGGAGTGTATGTGATGGCTGAAATAGAAGAAATTATAGATCAGAAAATTGGTGAAGTTCGTACTGAGTCTCTTGATATAAGCTTCGGCGAAATCGTCAATTTACATTCAGCAAAAGAACTGATAATTCAACCAGAATATCAACGTCTATTCCGATGGTCTGATGAACAAAAGTCGCGCCTAATTGAGTCAATTCTTTTGGAACTGCCCATACCTCAAATTTTCGTTATAGAAAAAGAAAGTGGGGTTTTGGAACTAATTGATGGTCTGCAAAGAATCAGTTCAGTTATTCAGTTTATTAATCCGTCAGTTTTAAACCTGGAACCTCTTGTTCTTCAAGGATGCGATCTAGTCAAAGATCTGGATGGTAAAAAATTTGAGGACTTACCGCTAAGACTGAGGCTTACCATCAAACGCTCGTCAGTTAGAACTGTTGTCATCAAAAGACAAAGTAAGTCATTTTTAAGATATGCAATGTTTAAAAGATTAAATACAGGCGGAGCAAATTTAGATCCACAAGAAATTCGCAACTGTTCTGCAAGGATGGTAGGTGAAGATGGCATCCGATTCTATTCTTTTATACAAGAAAAGGCAACTCACCCTGCTTTTGTAAATTGCATAGAAACACTGTCACAACCAGAAAAAGATAAAAAAGGAGACGAAGAACTTGTTTTGAGATTTTTGGCTACCAAGAATGCTCAGAATTTATTTAAAGGTAGTGTTCAAGATTGGCTAGATAATTACATGGAAAAAATCCTGCTGAAAGATATAAACTTTGATTACCATTTAGAAACAGAACAATTTAATAGATTGTTTACATTCTTGAGTAATACTTTAGGAGAAGGTGCATTTGTAAAATATAGGGGAAACGATCCTATAGGAGGTCTTGCTCCTGCTTATTATGAAGCTATTACAGTAGGTACTTGTAATGTACTGGATCGCATTCGTAATCTGCCAATTGATGCAATTAAACAGAAAATAATTGATACAGTTCAAACTGAAGAATTTAGAAAATATACTGGTTCTGGCGCCAATAAACAAGACAAGTTAAGAGGCAGAATCAATACTATTGAGAACGCTCTTTTGGAGCTGGTCAATGAGTAATTGGTTGAAGCAACTGGAAGAAGATTTAGATTGGAGACAGGCAGAACTCGCTATATTGAAGCAACAAGCTGTTCTAGCTGCAAAAGACTCTGCTAGATACCGAGTGCTTCTACGTGCAATGTGGGCGCTTCTTTATGCTCACTACGAAGGTTTCTGCAAGTTTGCCTGGGATTTATATCTCGACGAATTGCAAAAGACAGGGGTTAAAAGAAAAGAGTGTAAAGATACAGTAGCGAGGCTATCTCTTTATAAAAAATTTAAGGAGATGAGAGGAAATTTATCTCCATTAAGTATATGGGAATTTGGGCAAACAGGTTTCAAGATAATGCTAGAAGAAGATTTAGAATTTCCAGATAAATTAGAAACACAATCAAATTTATGGCCTGATGTATTGAAACAAAACTCACTCTTAGCTGGTCTTGATTGTAAGCTAGTCGATCAATACGAAATTGAGCTTAAAGCATTAGTTAGAAGGAGAAATGATATCGCTCATGGTCAAAAAATGATAATTAAAGACCTGAACGAGTATCAAAAATATGAAGATGCCGCTTTAGAGGTAATGCATGAGCTAGCAGTATCAATTGTTGACTGCTTAGATAAAGAACTATACCGACAAATTCCGTAGCCGACGCCGGACTGCCAGCCTCAATGCAAAGTCTGTATTTTGAGCGTTACTTTACCTGATGCTGGGGTGCAGCTAATGCGTTCGGCAAAGCAGTCGCGTAGCGAATCGCTTCTACCATAATCTTATGCTCCTGCACCTGAATCCGGGCGTGCAAGGTTTCTGGGGTATCATCGGGTAACACTGGCACAGCAGCTTGGACGAGAATTGGGCCACTGTCAACTTCTGGAACAACTAAGTGTACCGTACACCCAGTAATTTTTACACCCGCCGCCAGGGCTTGCTCTACTGCCCCAATGCCTTTAAAACTAGGTAATAAACTAGGATGAATATTGATAATCCGGTTGGGGAAGGCATCAATAAATACAGGGGTGATAATTCGCATCCAACCTGCTAAAATAACCCATTCAACATCATATTCCCGCAAGGTTTCGACGATTTTAGCGTCTAATTTTTGGCGAGGCTTAAATTCTCTATGATCGAGTAAGACGGCGGGAACGTTCCACCGTTCGGCTCTGGCTGCGGCTTTGATGCCAGGATTATTGTAAATCAAAACTTGTATTTTAGCGTTTAACTGTTTGTCAGCGATCGCTTGTGCGATCGCCTCAAAGTTACTACCACTCCCAGACGCCAGAATACCTAGTTTCACTGGTGCATCTTGTGGGGGAAGTTTGGCTCCAATGGCTGGAGAAACGAGGCTCTTGGTAGAATCATCTGATATTGGAGTCACAGTCATGGCAGATGGGAGGTTTGATTGCAGAGGCCAAAACTATATAGTAAGTCCTGGTCGGATTCGGATGCGATCGCTAGCTGGATCTTTTTATCTCCTGCTTGGCTCCTACTGGGTATCTTCGTGCTGTGGCTCATCGCCTACCTGTTTTACCTCAGCTTCACTTACGCCGCCGCAGCTGCAACGGTGTTGCTAGCAGTGACGCTGGTGCTAGTTTACTTGCTGTTGCGGGCTTGGGGCGAAGGAAATTATTAGTTGTGGGAGTGATGCAATGACAGAGCGATCGCATATACAACAGGTTATAGAAACGCTCAAAAAGGATTTACCAACGCTGTTTGAGCAAGATATCTCCTATGATATTTATACCCGGGATATTTACTTTCAAGACCCGGTGAACAAGTTTAAATGGAAATTCAACTATCGGATTATTTTCTGGACGCTGCGATTTCACGCGCGGCTATTTTTTAGTGAAATCTACTTCGATTTGCATGATGTTGAGCGGAAAATTGAGGATACAATTATTGCCAATTGGACGGTGCGCGGTGTTTTGCGAGTTCCTTGGAAAGCTCGCATATTTTTTAATGGCTATTCTACCTACAAGCTCAATGAAAACGGCCTGATCTACGAACATATAGATACTTGGGATCGGGAACCGGGAGAGATTTTAAGGCAATTTATCCGCAAGGGA
>DNGG01000514.1:0-2924 GCA_003486675.1 Cyanobacteria bacterium UBA11372 | reverse complement strand
AAAGCTCGCATATTTTTTAATGGCTATTCTACCTACAAGCTCAATGAAAACGGCCTGATCTACGAACATATAGATACTTGGGATCGGGAACCGGGAGAAATTTTAAGGCAATTTATCCGCCAGGGATAGAATAGCTAATATTTAACAAACCACAGAGGCACTCCAGAACGCAGAGAAAAGAGGAAGAGGGGTTAAGGAGAGTTTTTCTTACGCTCGAATTGGTGAGAAAAAATTCTCCATTCATCTTGAGCTTGAACGTTAGTATTTAAGTTGCTTTCGTCCATGTTGACTAAATTGTATTGAACGTTTTCAGTAAAAATTGTCAAAATAATTTTCGCGATCTCTAAGAATTTAATCACCCAATGACATTCTTCTTGGGAATAATCTTCGTAGTATCGAATTAAGTTTGCCATACAAACTTCTAAATGAGTCCGAGTCGGCGGGCAGATTAAAATCAGCTTGAGCAGAATAATGGCTAATGTTAAAGGATTTCCTTGAGAAGCTAAGGCAATAAATAGGGAAGAAGGTTCTCCATTTCTGGGGATAGTTAACCATTCTATTATGCGATTGCAAGTTTTTAGCAGCAGCGGTTTATTTAATCCTTCTTCGTCATATTCTTGGTAAATGCCTTCTAGTTTTTCAGTTAGCTTTGTTCTGAGATTATCTACTAATCCTTGATTAGAGACAGAGAAAAACAAGTATTTTATTAAACTTTGCTTAAAGTATTTGTATTTAAGCCGGTGAGTTTGTTGGATAAAAATATTCGCTAAATTGGCATAGCTAAAAAAGCTGCGTTTTGTCACAACTTTTTTGATTAAGCGCAGTGCTTCATCACCCAAACCTGTAGGGTTTTGGGGTATAGTATCCTTAGAGGCATTAGGATGATAATGTGCGGTGTACATAGCTAAGTCAAAGTTAAATTTATCTTGCAACTGTTTGGATAATGTTTTAGCAGCTTGGCGCTGTTCTAGGGTGTTTTCAGAATTAGCATACTGAGAAGCTAATAAGTAAGAAGTATAGCGATTTTTCCAGTGATTTTTTTGTTGATAGTCATATTTACCGACAAATAGTTTTATTTCTTGGTAGTCTTGACTGTTGATAAAATTCTCTAACCAAGTACTTAGATGGTTGAGTGTCGGGGAGGGAGCGCAACAATTAATGGGAGCGTGAGCAAGCAATTCAATCAGCTGGTGTGCTGGCTTGTAGTCCCGGCGAAAAATCCAGTTGTTAATAATAATATAAATCGATCGCTTTAAGGTGTTTTTAAACTCTTCTTCATGGCGAGAAATAAGTATTTTATAAAATGCTTTTTGCGGTTCTGTCTGAACCACAAATAACTTGATAAATAAATTTTTAAATTCAGATAAAACTAAGTCGGGGGATGATTGCTTAACGAGATTGAGAAAAAATTGGCAGATTACTTCTCTCTGTGGGGAGAGATCTGGTTGGGGATCGTTTGAATTTCGGAGTGATTGAGTCTGGTGACCAAAGTTTGAGTCATCGCTGGGCAGTGGAGCTTTAATAGCTCTAAAGTGTCCAGTTGTGGCTTGAGGGAAAAAACTTTGAGATACCATCTTACTTAGTGCCGGGAACTCTTACACTTTAACTGTAGAATTCCTCTCGAGGATGCTTAGCGATCGCACTCCTCTGTTCAAGATGATTGTTACCACTATACCCCGTGAGGCGAAGCTCAAGCTTAGGGTGACGCCAGTCACAGGGTAGTTTAAGATATCTTTAAGAAGCGCGATCGCCTAGTTGGTTGCAGCCCAGACAAGAGACGCAGTCACCGACTGGTAGCACAAGATGGCTAACCGGGATCAAAGGCAATATTTATCGGCTGTAGGTCGGTTAGATCTATTCCAAGTCCTATTATGCATGGGGCAGCAAGAGCGATCGCGGATCTAGATCACAACGCGATCGCCAATTGATCGCAGACACCTAGTTGAACTAGGCTGGATTTGCCTCCAACGACTCAAACAAGCGATTCAGACTCGCGACAAACTGCTCAATTTCTCCCTTCCCCATCTCTTGCCAGCCATCAAATCCCAAAATTGAGGTGACAGTCATCTCCATAACTGGGTAAAAATCCGCGAATGCTTGC
The DNA here is from genome assembly GCA_003486675.1 of Cyanobacteria bacterium UBA11372. GTDB lineage: Bacteria > Cyanobacteriota > Cyanobacteriia > Cyanobacteriales > Aerosakkonemataceae > Microseira. The sequence goes on along the minus strand of DNGG01000514.1, from coordinate 823 downwards.
GATGACAGCCACAGTCGAACTTTTCCTTCTGGCGTAGGCTGTCCTGACATTGTAAACAAACATTGCGATCGCTTGCTAGACTTGGTCGTGATTAAATTATCGGCTGGGCCGAACACCAGATTAGTAGGCCAGGGATTCAAAGTCAGGTTTAGTTTCTCTGCTGCTTGCGTCACCATCTGAAATTCTGTGCCAATACCATGGGCTTGCGCCATTTCCATAATGGCTTCTATGCGTTTATTTTTGGTTCTGTGGGGTTGGATCTTGCCTGCGAAGGTAACGAGAGGAAAGACTGGGGAGGGTTTTGGCTGCTTGAAAAGAAGTATTAGCTGTTGTAACTCCGACTGCTGCTGCTGGATTTGGGCGACGGTGGCAAACAGTTGGGGCAGTTTGGCGAGTTCGATGGTAAAGTTTGTTTGGGTTGAGTCGATTTGCGCGATCGCTAGCTTTAATTGCTGTATTTGTTGCTCTAGGGATGTAGGATCGAAAGCTGGGGGTACGGGTTCGAGAGCAAAAATCTGTTGTTGAATTACCGCTGCTAATTGCTTTAATTCTGCTATTTGACTTGGTTCTTTCCGCTGGTGAAACTCTTGTTTCAAAGCGGAAAGTTCACCTTTGAGTTGCTGTATTTGTTGTTCCAGGGATGAGTCAGCTATTTTTTGGGCAATTGCGGCTGTATTTTGCTTTAATTCTGCTATTTGACTTGGTTCTTTCCGCTGCTGAAACTCTTGTTTCAATGAGGAGATTTCAGCTTGCAGCTGCTTTATTTGTGGTTCCAGGGCTGTATTTTGGTTTAATTCTGTGATTTGATGCGGTTCTTGCCGCT
>DNGG01000129.1:1867-16272 GCA_003486675.1 Cyanobacteria bacterium UBA11372 | reverse complement strand
TTCTTGAGCGTTTTAGATGAAGCAAACGACAAAGTAAAAGCCTTTAAAGTCGGCGGCGTCGATTATATTACCAAACCCTTTCAAGTTGAAGAAGTTTTAGCCCGGATCGAAAATCAACTCGAAATCCAAACCCTGCAAAAGCAACTAGAACTAAAAAATAAAGTACTCCAAGAAGAAATTCTGACTCGCACCGCTGCACAAGCAGAACTGCAAGAAACTAAAGACAGTTTGGAATTAGTTTTGTGCGCCTCGAACGACGGCTTTTGGGAATGGAATTTACAAACGGGCGAAGTTTACTTCTCCCCCCGCTGGAAAGAAATGCTTGGGTACGAGGAAGATGAAATTTGCGATCAATTTTCCTCTTGGGAAAATCTAATTTTTACTGAAGATAAAATTGCCGCCTTAAATTTAATCGATGCTTATAATTCCGGTCGATTAAAAGAATTTACGGCAACGCAAAGATTTTATCATAAAAACGGTTCAACGGTATATATCCTCGTCCGAGCCATTCATCTCAAAAATCGCAGCGGGCGGGTTGTGCGGATGATTTTCTCCCATACCGATGTTAGCGAGTTGGTGAAAACAACCGAAGCACTGGCGCGATCAAAATCTTTACTGGCGAGCGTATTAGATAGTTCCCAAGATGGGATTGTAGCTTTGGCATCCGTCAGAAATAAACCAGGAAATATAGTAGATTTTAAATTTATTTTAGTCAATCCTTCCGCCGAACAAATAGCCGGAATCGCCGCCGAAAAATTAATCGAGCTACATTTATTAAAAAAACTGCCTTGGATGGCAGAAACTGGACTATTTGAAGACTATGTCCGCGTGGTTGAAACCGGAGAAATTCTCAACCGGGAAGTTCACTACAACTTTGCAGGAAGATTGGCTTGGTTTCACGTTGTCGCCGTAAAATTAGGGGATGGCTTGGCGGTGACATTCTGCGATATTACCGATAAAAAGCTGGCTCAACAAGAAGTTTTAATCGCCAGAGAACGGCTGGAATATTTACTTTCCTCTAACCCATCGGTTATTTATAGCTGCAAGACGACGGGCGACTACGGGGCTACCTTTGTCAGCCAAAATGTCACCGCCCTTTTAGGTTACGAACCGGGAGAATTATTGGATTCAGATAATTTCTGGGCAAGCCACATTCACCCAGAAGATAAAGATCGCATCTGGGCAGAGATGCCGCAGATATTCGCACAGGGTTATCATGCTGGCGAATACCGCTTTTTACACAAAGATGGCACTTATCGCTGGCTCTACGATGCGGTTAAGTTAGTGCGGGATGCAGATGGAAACCCGATCGAAATGATTGGCTCCCTCAGCGATATTACCGAGCGCAAGCAGATCGAACAAGCCTTGCAAGAAAGCCAGCGGTTTATTCAAAAAATAGCCGAAACCAATCCTAATATTTTGTACGTTTACGACATGATAGAAGGGCGAAATGTCTATGTTAACCGCGAAATAACTGAAACTCTTGGCTACACTGCGGAAGACTTAAAGCAGATGGGAACGGCTGTAATGCCAACCTTAATGCACCCCGAGGATTTGGCACGCTTTGGGGAATATCTCAAAGAATTTGAAACGGGCAAAGATGGGGATATTTTTGAATTTGAATACCGGATGCGGCACAAAAATGGCGAGTACCGTTGGCTTTTCAGTCGGGATACCTTATTCGCCCGCACCGCAGATGGGAAATCAAAGCAAATGCTTGGTGCGGCAACTGATATTACCCAACGCAAGCAAGCCGAAGCCGAACTGCGCCAGCAAAAAGAACTTTTGCAAACAATTTTTGACAATATACCCGTGATGGTCACGCTTTACGATCGCGCGGGTAAAATGCTATTAACCAACCGGCATTTAGAACAAGTTATCGGTTGGTCTTGGGCAGAGTTAGCCAACCGCAATCTAATAGTAGAATGCTACCCAGACTCAGAATACCGCGCCAGAGTTGTAGACTTCATGGCGGCAGCCACTGGCAAATGGCAGGACTTCAAAACCACAACCCGCCAGGGGAAGGTTATCGATACTTGCTGGGCGAATATTCTGCTATCCGATGGGAATTGTATCGGGATTGGGCAGGATATTACCGAGCGCAAACAAGCAGAAGAAGCGTTACGCAAAAGCGAAGAACGCTTTCAACTCGCCATTGAAGCTAGCGGTTTGGGCTTGTGGGATTGGCATATTCAGACAGGCATTGTTTATTACAGCAATGAGTGGAAAACTATGCTGGGGTATGCCATAGAAGAAATCGAAGATAAATTTGAATCTTGGGAAAGACTGGTACATCCAGATGATTTGCCTCTGGCAAAAGCAGCGTTGCAGGCGCATTTGCAAGGGGAATCCTCCGGTTATGAAATAGAGTTTCGCATGAGCGCTAAGTCCGGCGAGTGGAAGTGGATTTTATCTCGCGGTAGGGTAACCGAAAGGGATGAATTGAACAACCCGGTGCGGATGACGGGAACTCATAAAGATATTAGCGATCGCAAGCAAATCCAGTCAGCCCTGCAAGAAAGCGAGCGCAAATTCCGCGCCATCTTTAACAATACCTTTCAATTTACCGGACTCTTGACCCCCGATGGCACCCTCCTAGAAGCCAACCAGACAGCGTTAGATTTTTGCGGCATTGAGTCTAGCGACGCTGTAGGACGCCCGTTTTGGGAAAGTCGCTGGTGGACGGTAGGCGTAGAGGAGCAAGTGAGCAGGGCAGCAGGTGAGCAGGTGAGCAGGGGAGCAGGTGAGAATTACCAATTACCGATTACCAATTACCCTCGTTCCCTGGCTCTGCCTGGGAACGCCATTACCAATTCCCAATCCCTCACCCCGACTCAACAGCAGCTGCGCGATGCGATCGCACTAGCTGCCAGCGGTGAATTCGTCCGTTACGAAGTCGATATCCGGGGTGAGGGAAAGACAATCGCCACGATTGACTTTTCTTTAAAACCCGTTTTTGATGACGCGGGTAACGTCGTGCTGCTGATTCCCGAAGGACGAGATATCAGCGAAAAGAAACGCGACGAACGAGTCAAAACTGCATTAATTAACTGTCTGGAACAAAGCGAAGCGCGGTTATCGCAAATTGTCACCACAATATCCGAAGGTTTAGTCGTTCAAGACGACAACGAGCGCATCCTATTTGTTAATGGTGCCGCCCTCGCTTTGTTTGGCAGATCCTACGAAGAAGTTTTGCATTTATCTTTAGGTTTACCAATCAGGATCGACGAATTAAACGAAATAGAAATTATTCGGCCTGGATCTCAAATAATCATCGCTGAAATGCGAGCGTTAAGAATTAGCTGGGACAATAAACCAGCCTATCTGATCAGCCTCAGAGATATCACCGCCCGCAAACAAGCAGAAAATGCCTTAAAGCAAAGCGAAGCCCGGTTGCAAAAATTAGCAGACAACGTACCGGGAATGCTTTATGAATATCTTCTCCATCCCGATGGATCTTATAATTTTGCCTATGTCAGTTCCGGTTGCCGAGAAATTAATGAATTAGAACCCCAACAGCTAATAGAAAATCCCGATCTAGGCTTTCAATTCACCCATCTCGATGACCTACAAAAGCTCCACCAATCTATCGCCACTAGCGCCCGAACTTTAGAACCTTGGTTTTGGGAAGGGCGAATTACTACCCGCTCCGGAAAACAAAAATGGATTCAAGGCGTTGCCAAACCAGAACGCTGCGACAACGGCGATATCCTTTGGCATGGCGTGCTAATAGACACCAGCGATCGCAAAGCCGCCGACGAAGCCTTACGGCAAAGCGAAGCCAGATTGCAAAAATTAACCGCCAGCGTACCGGGATTGATTTATGAATTTATCCAAGACAGAGATGGATCTTATAGTTTTGCTTATGTAAGTTCCGGGTGTCGAGACATCTACGAATTAGAACCAGAGCAGCTATTAGAAAATGCACAGCTAGCCTTAGAGCAAGTTCATCCAGATGACATCCAAAGCTTGATGGACGCGATCGCATCGAGCGCCCAAACTTTAACGCCTTTTACCTGGGAAGGACGCCTGAATTCCCCATCAGGTCAAATCAAGTGGATTCAAGCAACTTCTCGCCCCGAATGCCTGCCTCGTTCCCAGGCTCAGCCTGCTCGTTCCCAGGCTCAGCCTGGGAACGAGGGCGGAATCATTTGGCATGGGGTGATGATCGATGTCAGCGATCGCAAATTCAACGAAGCACTCCTGAAAGAATCCCAACAAAGAATCGCATTTTTAGTGCAGCAAACACCCATCGCCGCGATCGAATGGAACAACGGCGGTGAAATCATTGCCTGGAATCCAGCTGCGGCGGAAATTTTTGGGTACTCTCAGACTGAAGCCATCGGTAAGAACCTGATTGACTTACTCACCCCCTCTATGCTCAAAGAGCAAATCAAACTGGTACCAGAAGATTTACTTTATCTGCGGGGCGCCAATTGCAGCATCAGCGAGAACATCACCAAAGATGGCAGAATCGTGATCTGCGAATGGTATAACACAGCATTGATCGATGAAAGAGGCAACGCCATCGGCGGCGCATCGATGGCAGTTGATATCACAGAACGTCAACAAGCGCAAGAGGCATTGCGGGAAAGTGCTGAACGGGAACGAGCGATCGCCAAAGCGATCGAACGAATGCGGCAAAGTTTGGATCTAGAAACAATTTTCCGCGCCACAACCGAAGAATTAAGGCAGGTATTGGAGAGCGATCGCGTCATCATCTATCGCTTCAACCCCGACTGGAGTGGCAACTTCGTCGCCGAGTCCGTCGCATCTGGCTGGGTTCCCCTCATTCAATCCGACTTAGAACAGCCCAACTATACAGAAGCAGTTTTAGACTCCCCCAGATGCATCGTCAAACTATGGGACAGCCCCGATAGCTTGATAGAAGATACCTACCTACAATGCACCTCTGGCGGCATCTACAACCAAGGAGAAAAATACCTCTGCGTTTCAGACATTTATCAAGCCGGATTCAGCAATTGTTACATCGAACTTTTAGAAACATTTCAAGCCAAAGCCTACATCACCGTCCCCATTTTCTGCGGCAATAAACTTTGGGGACTCTTAGCAACCTATCAAAATAACGCCCCCCGCCTGTGGTCAGCCGCAGAAATCAACATCGTTGTACAAATAGGCAACCAATTGGGAGTCGCCTTACAGCAAGCAGAATTACTCGCCCAATTACAGCTAGCCAAAGAAGCCGCCGACGCCGCCAACAAAGCAAAAAGTCAATTCCTCGCCCGCATGAGCCACGAACTCAGAACCCCACTCAACGCCATCCTCGGCTTCAGCCAGCTGCTCTCCCGCAGCGAATCCCTAGCACAGGCAGAGCGCGAACATCTAGCAATTATCAATCGTAGCGGCGAGCATTTGCTAGACCTAATCAACGACATTTTATCAATGTCTAAAATAGAAGCCGGACAAGTAGCACTCAATGAAACATCCTTTGATTTGTATCGCCTACTTGCTGCCATCGAAGACATGTTCCAACTCAAAGCCAAAACCAAAGGCTTAGAACTAAAATTTGAACGCGCCCCCCAACTCCCCCAGTACGTAAAAACCGACGAAAGCAAACTGCGTCAAGTTTTAATTAACCTATTGGGAAATGCGATTAAATTCACCTCAACTGGCAGCGTTACATTGCGCGTTATGGGTAATGGGCAAGAAAGTAGCAATGACCCATTACCCATGACCCATTACCAATTATTCTTTGAAGTCGAAGACACAGGTCCCGGCATTGCACCAGAAGAACTCACCACCATTTTTAGACCTTTCGTGCAAAGCCAAACCGGACGCCAATCAATGGAAGGTACTGGCTTAGGCTTACCCATTAGCCAGCAATTTGTCAAATTGATGGGAGGAGAGATTGGCGTCACCAGCCAACTAAGGAAAGGCAGCACCTTTAAATTTAATATCCAAGCAACTGTAGTATCCGAAGCACCGCCAAGCAACCTCGCTGACGCGCGGCGCGTGATTGGCTTGGAACCAAATCAGCCAAAATACCGCATCCTCGTCGTCGAAGATGTCTTAGCAAATCGCCAACTGCTCCTGGAATTGCTCGCTCCCTTGGGCTTTGACGTACTAGAAGCCGAAAACGGGCAACAAGGACTGGCATTTTGGGAAACTTGGCAACCCGATCTAGTCTTAATGGATATGGAAATGCCCGTGATGGACGGCTATACAGCAACAGGGGAAATTAAACGCCATCCCAAAGGAAAAAATACTAAAATCATTGCCCTCACCGCCAGCGCCTTTGAAGAGCAGCGATTGGCGATCCTAAACGCAGGCTGCGATGACTTTATCTGCAAACCTTTTCAAGAGGAAATTCTATTTGAAAAAATGGCTCAACATTTAGGCGTGTTATACGTCTACCAACAAAATCGTTCCTTGGCTGCAAACGGTCGTTTGCCCGCACAGTCTCAGCCACTCAGCAGCGAAGACTTGAGCTGTATGCCCAGAAACTGGATCGTCGCACTGCACCAAGCAGCCTTGGAAATCGACGACCAGCAAATTATGGATTTGCTCGCGCAAATTCCCGCCACTCAGTCAAATATGACCAAAGCTTTAACCGATTTAGTAGATAACTTTCGGATGGATATAATTATCGAATTAACTCAAACTTACAGCGATGAGTCACCTAACTAAACAGCAATTAAAAGCCAATATTCTCATCGTAGATGATGCACCGGAACACCTGCGACTTTTAACCAATATGCTGACGTCGCGAGGGTATCAAGTCCGGCAAGCAATTAACGGAAAATTAGCTTTGCAAGGGGCGCAGATATTCAAACCAGATCTAATTTTGCTCGATATCAATATGCCGGAAATGAACGGCTATGATGTTTGCCAAGAATTAAAAAGCTTAGAAATAACCCGGAATATTCCAGTTATTTTCTTGAGCGCTTATAGCGAAACAATAGATAAAGTAAAAGCCTTTATCGTAGGAGGAGTAGATTATATCACTAAACCGTTTCAAATAGAAGAAGTATTGGCAAGGGTGGAAAATCAATTAACCCTGCATCACATGCAGAAACAACTGTGCGAACAAAATACCAGACTGCAACTAGAGATAATTGAACGCCAACGAGCTGAAGAAGAAGTCCGGTTTTTATTAACTACTACTAAACTGATTAATGAATCGATAGATTTTCACGATGCTTTAGAAATCACTCTGCGTCAAGTAGGTCAAACAATTGGTTGGAATTTAGGAGAAGCTTGGATTCCCAACAACGAAACCGCCACCCTCGAATATAGTCGCGGTTGGTATGTGAGCGAACAAAAATTTGAAAAATTTATAGAAAAAAGTAAAAATTTAATATTAGCTCCTAATATCGGCATAGCTGGTCATGTTTGGTTATCCAAGCAATTAGAGTGGATTGAAGACCTCTCCTTGGCTCAAGAAGCCTGGTTCATCCGGCATGAAGTTGCCAAAGAAGTAGGACTTAAAACGGCTTTAAGCATTCCTATTATTATCAATGACCAGGTTTTAGCGATTATAGTTTTTTTTAAACAAGAGCAGCTCAAACCAGAAACCAGAATAATTGAATTAGTTAAAGCAGTTGCCACTCAATTAGGATCTTTTATCCACCGCAAAAAAATAGAAGCAGCTCTGGTAAAAGCCAATCAGGAACTAGAACGAATTGCCACCTTAGATGGGTTAACCGGAATTGCCAATCGGCGGCGGTTTGATGAATATTTGTACTTTGAATGGCTGCGGCTTTTTAGAGAAAAATTACCGATGTCTTTAATTTTATGCGATGTTGATTTTTTTAAACTTTATAATGATACATACGGACACCTCGCCGGAGACTTTTGCTTGCAGCATGTAGCCGCAGCAATTCGACAGAGTGTCAAACGTCATTCAGATTTAGTGGCTCGTTACGGCGGGGAAGAATTTGCAGTCATTCTTCCGAATACAACTGCGAAGGGAGCTTTCTACGTGGCTGAAACAATCCGCAAGCAAGTTCAAAGAATTAAGCTGGTTCATGCTAAATCTGAAGTGAGTAAATATGTCACCTTAAGTTTAGGAGTTGCCAGTATTATTCCCAATGCAGAAATTTGTCCCGATACCTTAATTACCATTGCTGACAAAGCACTTTATGCCGCCAAAAACCAAGGAAGAAACTGCGTCGTAGTTGAAGACTTAGTTGGTTTTCACAGAAAATGCCATTCCGAAATCTCCCTGCCAGATTCTCCAGTACACTATATACAATGAAACAATAGTAACTCTCGTTGGTAAAACATACATGGAAAGGATACAAAAAATGGAAGAAATTTTGCTGAATGAAGAGCAAGAACCCGGTTTAAAAGGCGATATTCTAATCGTAGATGACACGCCGAATAACTTGCGACTGTTATCCGCCATGCTAGCACAGCAAGGGTATCAAGTTAGAAAGGCAATTAATGGCAAAATTGCTTTAAAAGGGGCGCAGATGGCTCCACCCGATTTAATCTTGCTCGATATCAATATGCCTGAAATGAACGGGTATGAGGTGTGTCAAAAGTTAAAATCTCTACCGGAAACCAGCAAAATCCCCATCATTTTTATTAGCGCCTTGGACGAAGCATTAGATAAAGTTAAAGCTTTTGAAGTAGGGGGAGTGGATTATATCACAAAGCCGTTCCAAGTGCCAGAAGTTTTAGCCAGAATTGAAAATCAACTGGCGCAGACAAGGCTGAACGAGGAACTGAAAATAAAAAATAAACAGCTGGAACAAGAAATACGCGATCGCGAAAAAGCCGAAATCGAAATTCGCCTCTTACTCGCCACTACCCAAGCCATTAGTCGCGCCGCAGATTTTCACTCTGCCCTCAAAGTCACGATTGGTTTAGTCGCTGAAACTATCGGTTGGGATTTTAGCGAAGCTTGGATTCCCGCCAATGATGGCACTGTTTTAGAATACGCCGAGGGTTGGTATACCAGCGACATAAATTTAGAAGAATTCAAGCAGAAAAGCTTGAAATTTACCTTTGCTCCCCATATCGGACTGCCGGGACGAGTTTGGGCAAACAAGGAACCCGAATGGATCGAAGATGTTTCCACCGAGCAAAATCAATTTTTTCTGCGTCCCCAACTTGCAGCTAAAGTCGGATTAAAAGCCGGTTTTGGCATTCCTATTGTTGTCAATGACGAAGTATTAGCTGTTTTGATTTTCTTCAAAAAAGAAAGTATCCCAGAACAGTCTCATTTGGTACAACTTGTTAATGCCGTTGCTACCCAATTAGGTTCCCTGATCCAGCGCAAGCAAGCTGAAGAAGCGTTGCGTCTTTCGGAAGAAAGATATCACAGCATCGTCGATAACGCAGTCGAGGGAATTTTTCAAACAACCCCCCCTGGACGTTATGTAAGTGCCAATGCAGCTTTAGCGAGAATCTACGGTTTCGACTCCCCCGAAGAACTCGTATCTAGCGTTCACAATATCGCCACAGAAGTTTATATCGATCAACAGCGGCGCCAGGAATTCATCGATGCGATTGAACAAAATAATGCCGTACACGATTTTGAATCCCTGGTACGTCGTAAAGATGGCAGCAAAATTTGGGTGAGCGAAAATGCCCGTGCCGTTCGCGACTCGACGGGAAAATTGCTGTACTATGAAGGCACGGTTTCTGATATCACGGCGCGTAAATTAGCTCAAGAAGCTTTGCACGAACAGCAGCAAAAAACCGAGCAATTATTGCTCAATATCCTACCAGAACCTGTAGCCCATCGGTTAAAACAAGACCCCAGCGCGATCGCCGACCATTTTGAAGACGTAACCGTTTTGTTTGCCGACTTGGTTGGCTTTACTGAATTTTCAGCTTCCACATCACCAGGAGAATTGGTGAATATTCTCAACGTCGTGTTTTCCGAGTTTGACCGCTTGGCAGAACGCCACGGTTTGGAGAAAATTAAAACCATTGGCGATGCCTACATGGCAGTAGCAGGATTGCCATTTCCTCACCCAGATCATGCTTGCCTTGCCGCTGAAATGGCGCTGGATATGCTGGCAGGAATTGACGAATTTAATCAAAAAATGGCTAAAAGTTTCAATGTCAGAATTGGCATGAATACGGGACCCGTTGTTGCTGGCGTGATTGGGATTAAAAAATTTAGCTATGACTTGTGGGGCGATACGGTTAATATTGCCAGTCGCATGGAAACAACCGGCGTCCCCGGTGCTATTCAGGTCAGTCCCGCTACCTATGAGCTGTTACAAGATCGCTATCAATTTGTTGAGCGCGGTTCTATTTCCATCAAAGGTAAAGGAGACATGACAACTTATTTACTCACGGGTAGAAAATAAGAATTGCAGATTTTAGATTTCAGATTGCAGATTTTAGATTCAGGACTTATAGCAGATTGTAGTCCCATGAGGTACACCCAAGGTTTGTGTAGAGACGTTACATGTAACGTCTCTACACAAACTTATGCCAAAAGGCTGTACCTCACTCACTTGCAATCTGCTGTATTTCTTCCAGCACTTACGCAGGAACACTAAATATGGTGAAATATGGTGTGATGGTGCCGTACTCTGCCCGAAGATCGCACCCTACATGTAGAAACTTTGCGTCGATTTTAGATTTCAGATTGCAGGTTTAAATCTAAAATCTAAAATCTAAAATCCCTATGCCGCACCGCAATACCCGTACTGCTGTGAATTTTTGCCGCAAATGCTTGCAGGAAATCAACGCTGACTGGTTTGAGCATCCAGATTGAATCGGCAGGGATTTGGGGGTCATTTCCTCGCGTTTCCAGTTGGCGGGTAAGCGATCGCCCCCGCGTCGGCGTGTTCAGTTGAATTTCCTCCGGCTTCAACTCCTGCATCAGGCGGATATACTCGCCTTGCGCCTCATCGGACCAACGCGATAAAATCATCGTCTGGATCGCCAAATTACCTTCATACTCTTGACGAAATTGCTTTATCCCTGATATAATATCTAACCACTCAATTGCGCCTGCGGGACGGTTCACCCGCCGCAGTTGATCCGGCGACACCGCATCGAGTTTCGCGGCGACGATATCTGCCAATTTTAAGGCGTTGCGTACCTCTGGCTCGCCGAGAAAGGTACTGTTGGTCAAGACTACCATCGGTAATCCGGCAATTTGCTTGGCGGCGGTTAAAATCTCTCCTAAATTCAAAGCTTGGGTGGGTTCGCCACTGCCGCTGAGGGTGATAACATCCACATCCGCTAGGTTAATCGCTTGTAAATCCTCCACTATTTTTTCTGTGGGGATAAAAATTTGACGAGCGGTGGTGTGGTGTTGAATTTCCCCCAGCTGGCAGTAGACGCAATTAAAGGAACAGGTAGACACTAAACCGATGGGGTCGATACCGAGCGATCGCCCATATCGCCAAGATACTACCGGGCCGTAGACAGAGGTAAATTTATCGAGGGTTTTGGTCATCAGTCGCGTCAGCTCTTGTGCAGGTGGGCAGGTGGGCAGGTGGGAGGGAAAAAGCAGTTTTTTGCAAAATCGCTATATACAACCGATGCTAGCGCACTTGATATTAGCCAAACCCGCAAACAAACCGGGTTTCTCGAAAAAATCTGCGACTTAGAACCAGAAATCGCCGCCAGAAACCCGGTTTCTCCCAACTCTAGCCCCACCCGCCAAGAAACCGGGTTTCTCTAAAAAATCTTCGACTTAGAACCAGAAATCCTAGCTGTGAAACCCGGTTTCTAGGAACTGTTTTTGATTTAGCCAAACCAATTGGAAGCACAAAAACCGGGGTCAACTTCTTCCGGAATGTGGTGACAAACCCGTTCGGCATTTTGACAGAGTACGTATTCAATACCCTGGTGAATTGCAGCTTCTAAATGCCACCTTTCCTCTGGAGAGTGATAAAAACCAGTCGAGTGTACGGATTGGTCGGGATACTCTTCAACTACGTAAAAATTAGGAATGCGACTCAGGACGTAGGCAATTAACTCTTGGCGCAAGTCATCGAGGGAAAAAGCTTTTTGATAAGGATGGTGGGGATAAGTTTCCAAAACGCTCTCAATCGCTTGAACCAGCGCTTCCCTTGTTAAATTGACAATTGTTTTGGTCATATTTATCACCTCGTTTTTGTTGACAGCTAGAGGTAATTGGTAATTGGGAATTGGTAATTGGAAAGTATCTATGAGCATTCGGGATGGAATACTTCTTTCCCACCCAGACACTACTAGCCTATGACCTAAGACAGATGATCGGCATCTACTGATCGGATGATTCAAGAGTAGGTAGGTATGGCAAATAAGCCAAGTTGTTCGGCTTGGTTAAAAGCTTGTTTGAAAGTTGCTCCTTGACGCATAGCAATATACATCAGCACCAAAGCAGCAGCTCGCTTGGCACTGGTGCAATGTACGAGAATTGGTTTGGGTAAGGATTCGTTCATGACGCGGAATACCCGCGTGGCTATTTCATCGTTAAATGCCTCAAGTTTAATCGGAATGTTGGCGTAGTGCAGTCCCAAGGCTTCAGCTTGTTGATGTTCGCCGATCAGGAAGCCTTCTTCGTCAGGCGATCGCAAGTTTAGCACCGACTTAAATCCCTCCTGAGCAATCTGCTGTAACTGTTCAGGGGTAATTTGTCCTGCGATCGCTAATTCGTCGTTGATCTTCCTGATAATTTTCATGGATGTTTCCTTGAATTGCTAATTGCTAATTGCTAATTGCTAATTGCCAGCTGGTTCTAGGAGCGATTAGCTATTAGCCGTTAGCCTTTTGGGCAGCTTACCAAGCTTGTTTGTTCTTTTTCTCAGGTAATTCTCCTTCAAAAGGTTGAACTCCTGTAGGCGGATATTCATCGTCAGTTGGGCCAAAAATCCGCGCGATCGCTCCCGCCATGAATTTAATCAGATTTTTGATTCCAGTTAAAACCGATTGAATTGCTGCACCGATTTTGGGCAAAATAGACATACTTTTGTTCTCCTTTTATTTATTATCGAGTTATTATTCGCGATGGTTAAATGGCAAAGGAATTTTGACTTTTGACACCGCCGCCGTTGCGCGCCACGCTGCATCTTTAAGATGCTTCGGTTTGCTACTGGGCATCCGTAGGTACGCCAATCTCGCTTTCTGCACGGCTAAGCATCGACTGTTGCAAGGATTCTTCTTGCTGACGTTGCTCTGCCATTAACTCCCTAGCTTCTGCCTCGATGCCGTCTGAGGTAAGTGTTTCTACCTCCGTCTCGGCACGGCTAAGCATAGACTGTTGTAGGTGTTTTTCTTGTTCGCGCTGCTTTTTCATTGCAGAGCGCGCTTCTTCTTCAGTATTCATCCCCAACCTCTGCAATCAACTAGAACCTGGTGTAACTACTGTTAAGTCAGTAGCTATGTCACCTCTACTTTGAGGTTAGGAAAAAAAGTTGAGGAAATTGTGAGGACAATCGAGATGTTTCAGGAATTACCCGCACCGCTCCGGGTTTCTCTGAAACCAGCAAGAAACGCGGTTTCTCGGTTGCCCAAGTGTAATTCCTGTGTTATAAGGATTTTATCCTCTAGAACCCAGGTAAGGGCGCTCCTATCACCTTTGTTTCTGCGTACATCTCTCATTGCCTTTCCCAAGGATTTTTCAGAGAAACCCAGTAAATAGCAGATTGCAGTACCATGAGGTACACCCAAGGTTTGTGTAGAGACGTTACATGTAACGTCTCTACACAAACTGGCGCGAATTTGCTTTCCCTCACTAAGAAAGCAATCCGCTGTATGCGCGTAAGTCCTGTAGTGGTTCAGACTTAGATATTTTTACCTAAGCCATAGAGCAGATATGCGATCTCCGCTGGGAAAATCAAGGTTTACCGTAGTTTTTCCTTGAGAGTCGCTAGGGGAGAATTATAGAGTCCAACCTAGAGCTTCTGAGACTTGGGAAGCTAACTGTAGGGGATTAAAGGGTTTAGCGATCGCAGCTTTTAACCCCATTTCAGCATACCGGCGACGGTCAGAAGCTTGCACCTTAGCCGTCAGCAAAATCACCGGAATGTTTTCAGTTAGTGGGTTCGCTTTTAACTTTTCAAATGTGGCAATTCCGTCCATATCGGGCATCATTACGTCTAGCAGGATGGCATCGGGTTGCTCTGTCTCGGCTACGATTAAGCCTTCGCTACCCGAACCCGCCGTTATCACCGTCCAATTTGCTACCGTTTCTAAGCAAATCTGGGCTACTTCCCGAATATATTCCTCGTTATCAATTACCAGAATTCGCTTGTTAGTCATTAGTTATTGGTCATTGGTAATAGGTAATTGGTCATGGGTAAGGTGAAGTAGAAAGTACTGCCTTCACTCAGGGTACTCTCGACCCAGATTCGACCGTCGTGCTGTTGCACAATACTACGACAAATCGCTAGACCCAAGCCAGTACCTTCGCTATTGCGCGAGTCGGAAACATCCACCTGTTGAAAGCGTTCAAAGATGGTTTCCAGTTTATCAGCGGGAAT
>DNGG01000129.1:0-1737 GCA_003486675.1 Cyanobacteria bacterium UBA11372 | reverse complement strand
AGACCCAAGCCAGTACCTTCGCTATTGCGCGAGTCGGAAACATCCACCTGTTGAAAGCGTTCAAAGATGGTTTCCAGTTTATCAGCGGGAATTCCCCGCCCTTGGTCTTTGACTTTGAACAATATTTGTTTCATATTGGCAGGTGAGCGGGTGAGCGGGTGAGCAGGTGAGAATTTGGGGGGGGGTTTAACCAGATCTCTCCCATTTTCCCCTGATTGGTTCCTAAAATTCGTCCCTACTTCTGGTTCTGAACTGCTCATCCCCTCGCCCCCATAGTGAATTTCCGCACTCAGCCATACAGTATCGCCTCGCGACGAGAATTTAATCGCATTGCTGAGTAAGTTGGTTAAAGTTTGGATAATTCGATCTGGATCTGCCCATAATTGCGCCGATACGCTGGAAACTGAGAGGGTAACTCCGGCTTTATCCGCGATCGCTTGCATTGTGTCTGCTGCTTGCTCGATTAAATCGGCAGCATTGCAAGCAAGTTTCGCCATCGTCACTTTTCCCGACTCGATGCGCTCAACGTCGAGGATATCGTTGATCAGCCTCACCAAACGCTCGGTGCTGTCTACGGCAATTTCTAGCAGCCGCTGGCTTTTTTCCGGCTGGGTACTGAGCAAACCGCTGGCTAGCATCCCTAATGAACCGTGAATTGAAGTTAAGGGGGTGCGGAGTTCGTGGCTAACTACCGAAATAAATTCATCTTTCATTCGTTCCACTATTTGGCGTTCGGTGATATCCCTAAAGGCAATAACTGCGCCGATAATTTCACTTTTAGTTGGCGATTTGCTGCCGGAAAATGCCACTTCGGTTGGCGATCGCAGAATTGGCGTCGATACGTATTCAACTGGAAAGTTAGAACCATCTCGACACCGAAATATTGCCTTGCTGACTTGATGAACGGTTCCATCTCTCAAGGATTGATCGATCGGAGAGTTTTTGGGCGGGCAATACTCCTCGTCGTTGATTTCTTCCGGTTGTAATATGGTATCGATCGATTGACCGATTAGTTCTTCTATCTTGTAACCGAGCAATTTTGCGGCTGCTGGGTTGACAAAGGTGATGTTTCCTTGTAAATCTAACCCGCAGAGTCCTTCACCGACGGAATTCAAAATCAGTTCGTTTTGATGGCTGAGTCGTTCTAGGGCTTCTTGGGCGGCTTTGCGATCGCTTATATCCCGCAATATCGTCGTAAAAATCGTTTCGCCTCCCACTTCCAGCTTGGAAATCGAAGCTTCGGCAGGAAATTCGCTCCCATCGGCGCGGCGACCAAAAATCTCGCGCCGTTCTCCCATTTTGCGGGCTTTTCCGGCATATTTGCTAAATTTCTCCACGTGCTGGCGATGTATTTCCTCAAACTGCTGGGGTAACAACTTTCCCAGGGGTTGGTTGAGAATTTCCCCGGCGCTGTAGCCAAAAATCTTTTCCGCCCCTTGGTTAAATAAGATAATCCTTTGGTTGGCATCCACCGCAATAATCGCATCGTCGGCTATTTCTAAAATTCCGCCAAACCTTGCTTGTGATACCCGCAGCGCTTCTTCTATATGCTTGCGATTGAGTAGTTCTACATGTAGCTGTTCGTTGACGCTGACTAATTCGGCGGTTCTTTCTGCTACCCTTAACTCCAATTCGTCTTTCGCTTTTCGCAGTAGGGGCGGGTTTAACGAAATATCTCCCGGCTCCGGCGGTTGGTTGGTTAAACCCGCCCCTACAATCAGCGGGGTTGCAGTAAAA
>DNGG01000124.1:6053-24594 GCA_003486675.1 Cyanobacteria bacterium UBA11372 | reverse complement strand
GGTAGCCTTCAAATATCTCTCGTAAAACCCGCCCCTACTATACACAGCCCTTTGCTAACGGACACGATCTAAAATCTAAAATCTAAAATCTAAAATCTAAAATTGAACTTTTCGGCTAAGATAACAAAGCAAACCCAAAGGTAACACAATAGGGAAACGTCGGTGCAAGTCCGAGGCTGTGCGGCAACTGTAAGCGAGCGTAAGCGAGCCAGAATACCTCAATGTTACCCGTAACCTCTAATTTCCTGCCTTGCACGGGAAAGGAGCCCCAACCTAGATGCAAACTGTAGATACCCTACCCTCCGAGTCCTTAACTCCCCTGCCCCTAAAACGTCCGCTATTGATGATCGGTCACGGCACGAGGGACGATGATGGACGGCAGTGCTTTTTAGATTTTGTCGCTGCTTATCAAGCATTGGACAATTCCCGCCCCGTCGTGCCTTGTTTTTTAGAACTCACCGGCCCTACGATTGGTGAAGGGATCGATCGCTGCGTCGAACAGGGCTATACTGACTTCTCCGTGCTGCCAGTGCTGTTATTTGCCGCCAGACACAATAAGTTTGACATTACCAACGAATTAGACCGAGCAAAAGCGAAATATCCCCAGTTAACGTTTCACTACGGGCGGCATTTTGGCATTACACCCGGTATTTTAGATTTGTGGCGCGATCGCCTAGCCGCCAAGGACCATACCCATATTGACAGAAAGGACACAGTTCTGCTATTTGTCGGCAGAGGTTCCAGCGATCCCGATGCCAACGGCGACGTATACAAACTCGCCCGTATTTTATGGGAAGGCAGCGGTTACCTAACAGTTGAAACATGTTTTATCGGCATCACCCACCCCCGTTTAGAAGAAGGTTTCCGTCGCGCCCGACTTTACCAACCCAAGCGCATTATCGTCCTGCCCTACTTTCTATTTACAGGTTTGTTGGTGAAAAAAATCTTCGAGATCGCAGCCCAACAACAGGAACAATATCCCGATATTCTCATGACCTGCTTACCAGAAATGGGACTGCATCCCCAACTATTTTCCGTGATGCGGGAAAGGGAAATTGAAACCCAATTGGGACAGGTACAAATGAATTGCGAAATGTGCAAGTTCCGCTTAGCAGCTGTTAGCAATAGTAACGGTCACAGTCACAGTCACAGTCACAGTCACGACCACCATCACCATCACCATCACCATCACCACGACCACCCACCAGTTGACCCCTATGCCAAATTAGAAGATTACCATCACAAAATTTGGCAAGCACCGTGAATAGGTAATAGGTAATGGGTAATAGGTAATAGGTAATAAAAAAGCTGTTCACCCATTACCAATTAGCAATTAGCAATTAGCAATTAGCAATTAGCAATTAGCAATGACCAAAGAATTTACAGTTGGCGATAAAGTTAGAGTCGTAGCGCTACCAGCCTACGTTAAAACAGCCGAACCGATGCCGATGCTGCGTCCCCCCGATGTGATTAGCATTGGGGAAGAAGGTATTATTCTGGATAGGCGACCTGGGGGGTATTGGGGAGTTCGCTTCGCCAGAGGCGCTTTCTTGATGGAAAGCCAATATATTGAGAAAGTATCAGTCGCCCCCCAAACTCACCAGTCTGACGCCGAAATATCAGATTAAATCTTCTTCTTGTTGCATCGCTTCAATCAGTTGCAAGCCGCGAGGATCGCCAACTCGCAACAGCGAGGCTTTGGCGTCTTCTCGCACCCCCATGTCTTCGTCTTCTTCCAAAACTTGAATTAGGGCGTCGATTGCACCGGCATAAACTACGTTAGAGGGAAGTTCGCGGCACAGTTGCCCCAACGACCAAGCGCAGTTACTGCGAACAGCTGCTACTGGATCTTGGATTAAAGCTTCAATTACAGGCGGAACGGCTGCTACAACGGCATCGTAGCCTAGTTCTGCCATTTGGGCTAACCCACTAGCTGCCCAGAGTCGCACGGCGGAAATATCGGTTTTGAGGGCATCGATCAGGGGGGCTAAGGCGCGGCGATCGCGACAATTTCCCAATGCCCATACTACTCCCTTTCGCACGTAACCGTTCCAGTCGCGGTTTAACTGGGTTATCAGCGGTTCAACTGCATCGGGGCTGGGATTTCTTCCCAATGCATAAGCAGCACTTACCCGCACCAACGGGCAAGCATCCGTCAACAAGCGAATCAGATAGGGAATAGCCCGTTCGTCCTGAATTTCGCAAAACGCTCGCGCTGCGATCGTTTTTTGTGGCGTGGCGCCAGATTCCAGTAACGCCAGCATCGCATCTGGATTGGGCTTTGTCTCTTCCGGTTCGGCATCGAGCGGATCTAGCCGATCTAAAGGACTGTCTAGATCGGCATCTGGATCGATTACGCTCAGGTCATCTTCGTCATACATATACAGTAAAATTACCATCACCTGCGACCTGATGCCACCTGACTATTGAGGGGAAATCCGATCAATTTAGCGATTTAACCATTAAAAGCGACTCGGTTTGGTAGCCTAGCTGCTGATAAAGATTCACAGCGGGTTGGTTGGAGAGAAAAACTTGCAGGCTGATTTGGCGATCGCTTCTCGCCCTAGCCCAATCTTCAGCATGATGCATCAAAGCCGTGCCGATGCCTTGGCGGCGGTGTTCTCTTGCGACGTAAAGCAAAAAAATGTGGGTGTGGCGCGAGCCTTTTAGCTGATCGACGGCGTTACCTAGCCAGAGGGAAGCGATCGCTTGAGCGGGTGAGCGGGTGAGCGATCCGGCTTCTGAGTCTAAAAATTCTACCCACCAAAGCGGCGTATCTTTAGACAAATATTGCTCGACGGTTTGAGCTAGATGGGAAAAATCCCTTTCTGGGTAAAACTCTTGGTAAGTTAAGTGCATAAACTTTACCAGCATCGCTCGATCTAAACTCGATCCGCTGCGAAGCTGGTAGCCCGGTGGTAGCAAAATTGACATACCCAATTGCTAATTGCTCATTGCTAATTGCTAATTGGGGGAAGTAACCGAGGGCTGGGTTGCTACGGGTTCAGCCGCTGGTGCTTCAACTTGGGGCGCGGGGGCTGCCAAATCTGCGGGTAAAAAGATGCGGGCGCTGACTGCTACTAGGGCAACCAAAAACATCGCCACAATTAAAAACGGAAAAACATACTGACGCAAGAAAGCCATTGTTCTAGCAGTTGGAGGGAAATAATTTTTGTCACCATTTCTAATGGTAGAAGAGTGCAACGCAACGTGGTAGGGGCACGGCATGAGTAAGTTTTGTCGCTGGGCGCAAAGTTTTTGAATGCCGTGCCCCTACCGCCGCCGTGCCCCTATTGGGGGGTTTGCTGGCGACGCTGGCGTCTTTGTTGCCGCATCTGTTCAAGCTGCTGCTTTTGTTCTGCCGTCAGCACAGCATCCATTTGTCGTCTAGCTTCTTGGCGAATTGTTCTCATTTGAGCCTTTTGATCGTCAGTGAGGGTCAAATTTGGCCTGCGGCGCTCTTGTCTTGCCCGCTGAAGTTCTGCTTGCTGTTGTGAGGTGAGAATCCGATCGATTCTGGCTTTGGTTGATTCTCGGATTTGCCGCATTTGGGTTTGTTGCTGTTCGGTGAGGTTGAGGCGTCTGCCCCATCCTTCACCTCGCCTTTCGGCTATCTCACCAGGGAAGGCAGAAGCTGCTTCGGTGAAGACAGGTAGCACGGGGGAAGCCGCAAGTGCTAAAGCGATCGCAGAGGGTATAACCAGATAGAGTTTCTTCATCAAGTTACTTGTTTGTTAGAAGTGGTAGATCCGATGCCAACGACGCACCCATCGTCGATTTTGTTGCTACTTTAGACAGGTTCCCATCGTGAAAAGTTCAAAAAACTACTCATCGATTTGATCGTCGAGTCCTGGTCTAGGCATGGGTGCTGTTTCGGCATTCCAAGGCGCAACCACTGGTAGCAAAATAAACGCGGGTAAAGCGGCTGCAATCGTAATCAAGAAAAATACAGGCCACCCGGTGGCTTTTTGTAAAAAGCCAGAAGGCGATACTAAAATATCGCGGCTGAAAGCCATAAAGCTGGTGAGCAAGGCATATTGGGTAGCAGAATAGCGCTGGTTGCAAAGACTCATTAAATAAGCAACAAAACCCGCTGATGCAATCCCGCCGCAGAAGTTTTCCACGTTAATGCCCAATACCAATAACGGATAATTTTTACCCGCAACGGCGATCGCAAAGTAGCTTAAATTGCTCAACGCTTGCAGTGCGGCAAAGATCCACAGGGAACGATTAATTCCCAGCTTGCTGACAATCGATCCGCCCGCTAAAGTTCCGATAATTGTCGCAAATAAACCCATCCCGCCCCGAATCGCCCCAATATCTGTTTGGGAAAAGCCAGTATTGAGCAAAAACGGCGTAGATAAACTGCTAAGTAAAGCATCAGCCAGGTTGTAGAGGATGGCGAACAATAAAGTTAAGACGCCCAACAGTAAACCATTGCGCTGAAAAAAGTCTCCAAACGGCAATATTACTGCCTCTGCTAACGACGCGGGGCGGTTGTGGTCTAAAACTGGTTCCGGTGCGAAAATCGTAGCCACGATCCCGATTACCATCAGCACCGCCATTAATAGGTAAACGATGGGCCAAGGCATTTGATCCGCTAGGATGAAGGCTACCGAACCCGTAACTAAAACCGCAATGCGGTATCCTAAAACGAAAACGGCAGCACCGGCGCCCATTTCTAGTTTTTCTAATACATCGGTGCGATAAGCATCGGCAGCAATATCTTGGGTAGCACCAAAAAAGGCTATGACTAAGGCGTTGATAACCACAAGTTGTAACGCTTGGGCGGGTTTTTGGATTGCCATTGCGGCGATCGCGATCGCTAACACAATTTGGGTTAAAATCAGCCAGCCGCGACGACGCCCCAAAAATGGCGGCACAAATCTATCCAGCAACGGCGACCAAACAAACTTTAATGAGTAAGGCAAGGCTACTAAATTAATCAGCCCAATCGCCGCAATATCGATGTTTTCTTTCGTCATCCAGGCTTGCAGGTTGCTTCTAGTCAACAAAAACGGCAATCCAGATGAAAAACCCAACAATAAAAGAGCCGCCATTTTGCGACTCTCAAATACTTTTAACCAAGATTGAACTGCTTTCAAACGATCCTCCCTCGAGGAATAACTCCTGTAGCATAGACTTCCTAGAAACCGGGTTTCTGCGTATATCTTTAGTTCCAAGTCGAAGATTGTTGATAGAAACCCGGTTTCTTTGCATCAGTCCTGATGGAGAGATTTTCCCACAGGAGAGAGCCTTTATCCGGAGGCGTGGTTATCGCGGCGAGGAAGTGGTAGCTGCTTTAATCGGCACATCTAGCCGACGCCAGACGCCAACTAATACGCCTTGCACCTGAACTTGATCGGCGGGTGCTTCAATCGGCGGATATTTGGGATTGGCGGGTTTGAGGGTGACTTTCTCGCCCCGGCGGTAAAACCGCTTCAAGGTGGTGCCAATTCCTTCTACCCTAGCCGCTACAATCGCGCCGTTTTTGATTTGACTGGGTTCTGATACGGGTTGCATGATTGCCATATCTCCATCGGCGATGCGATCTTCGATCATGCTGTCACCCATCACCCGCAGTGCAAACGATCGCGGCGGGAAGAATAAACTGGAAAAATCGAGTCGTTCTACCGTGTCGGTATGGGGTTCGACTAAACCACCTGCTGCGATCGCTCCTAAAACCGGAATTCCTCCTGTGGTTTGTTTTAAAATCCGAATTGTCCGCGCTTGCCCATCTGTCCAATCAATGTATCCTTTAGAACGTAAATGTTCTAAACGACTCTGAACCGGGGCGGGTGACCTTAAATTCATCGCCCGCATCATTTGCCGGATCGAAGGTGCATGTTGATGTTGGCGAATGTACTCTACTAGCCAATCGTAAAGTTCTTGTTGAGCTTCTGTTAGAGGTTCCATAAATATTGGTTAGAAATGGTACGCGAGTTTTTGGAGGCGGGTTTAAGTTTGAATTTGGGCGATACAAACGAACTATATCTGTAAACCTGCCTCCCCGTGAAGGCAAGAGTTAAAACTCAAAACTCTTCCTATAGAACATTCGTACTATTAAAACCACCTATTTGTCTAGTGGCTGATGGCTAATTGCTAATGGCTAATTGGTAATTGGTCGTGGGTGCGAGAGCGAAGCATTCCAAAGTTTCTAAATGTAGGGTGCGTTAGCGAAGCGTAACGCACCTCAACCACCACATATAGTGTTGAGCCACAAGTCCTGAACTTGCTTTTACCCTAATCCAAGCTAATCTGCGCCAAGCAAGCTAGCGAGCAAAGCTTTTTGTGCGTGCATTCGGTTTTCGGCTTGATCCCAAACTCGCGATTGGTTTCCTTCTATGACGGCATCAGTAATTTCTTCCCCTCGGTGTGCGGGTAAGCAATGCAACACAATCGCCGTTTTGTCAGCTAAACTCAACAATTCATCGTTTAATTGATAAGGTTGAAAAATTGGCATCCTTTGATCGGCTAAATCTTCTTGTCCCATGCTTGCCCAAACGTCGGTGTAAAGGACGTGAGCGCCTTTAGCAGCAGCAATGGGATCGGTGGTTATTGTCACTTCAGAACGATTGTTAGCGATCGCAACTGCCTGTTCGACAATTGACCCATCGGGTTCGTACCCAGAAGGTGTAGCAATTCTGACATTGATCCCCATCAGAGCGCAGCCCAAAAGTAGGGAATTGGCGACATTATTGCCATCGCCGAGATAACTTAAGGTGACATCGGAAAGGGAGCCAAAGCATTCCTGCACGGTGAGTAAATCTGCCAAAATTTGACAGGGATGTTCGCGATCGCTCAAGGCATTAATCACCGGAATTTTGGCATAATCGGCAAACGTTTCCAAATCTTTGGGATCGAATGTGCGAATTGCCACAATATCGAGGTACCGATCCAATACCCGCGCCGTATCGATTAAAGGTTCGCCGCGACTGACTTGGGTGACGTTGGGATTTAAGTCGATTACCTGTCCGCCTAACTGATACATCGCGACGGTAAAGCTAACCCGCGTGCGGGTGGAAGCTTTCGAGAACAACAATCCCAGAATTTTATTGCAGCGCCGATTGACTGTTCCTGCTTTCATTTGCGCTGCCAATTCCAAAAGTTCGCCGACCTCGCTGGCGCTTAGATCTGCCAAACTTAATAAATCTCGTCCTTTTAGTGTTTCCATGCTCATCTCTGGTGAAGTTTTATGCGATCGCGCATGGCAGCAACCTACCGCGCTACAAAAAGACTGTTTTAAAAACCGTACCAGATTTAATTGCGCTTAGTCTTGGGTTTTCTTCTGCGTCTCCCTGATACCTGCTGACTATACTGGTAGAAGCGATATGCCTCCCTTCCGCGAAGCTCTCGCATCTTGACAAAACTATGCAAATAACAGAACGGCAATATTACACCCCAGAGCAATACCTGCAACTAGAAGCAGCTGCCGACTACAAAAGCGAATACATTGATGGACAAATCATACCTGTGGCAGGCGGAACGACAGATCGCAATCGAATTGCACTCAATCTTAGTGCTTCCCTAAATTTTGCCTTCAGACAGCAAGATTACGAAGTCTTCATGGGGAATGTTCGTTTGTGGATACCCAAGCGGCGGATTTACACCTATCCAGATGTGATGATTGTCCCTGGCGAACCAGAATATTTCAATAACCGTACAGATATAATTTTAAATCCACAGGTCATAGTAGAAGTTTTGTCGAAATCCACCAAAGGATACGACCGCGAAGACAAATTTGCAGCTTACCGAACAATAGAAACTTTTCGAGAGTATCTATTAATAGATCAAACCAGCATTCGAGTAGAACAGTATTCTAAGACCGGGAACAAGCGATGGGAACTTTGCGAATATGATGAAGAAGATGAAGCCATCGCCTTAACCTCAGTTCGCTTTCAAATTTCCCTGTTCGATTTGTACAACAAAGTAAAGTTTGAACAAATTGAATCAGAAAGCTCGCTTTCTGATTCTGAGGAATTAGGTTAAAGCTGGCAATCGCTTTACTCAAAAACATACCTTTCGGCAATTTTCCAATAACGCGAAAACCGCTTCAGGTCAATATAACCATCGTAGTCCAAAAATGGCTCGACTGCGAACGCTTCCACGGGGATAGATTGCTCAATTTCATCGCAAATAGCAACAAACCGAGGACTCGGACTTTCTGCCGTCACAACCAAATCTGCATTATGTGACTTAGCAAAAGCTACCACCTCAGTCGCCACATTACCCCGCCGAATAACTACAGGCAACTCTAACAAACATTCGTAAATAAAAGTAATGCGTTTGAGACTAATTTGCCACTCTTCTAACAAAGCATCATCCCAAACCCAAATAGCCGGTGCATTCGGATATTTTTGCAGTGCAGGGTTATCAGGACTCAAACAATCACCGTGAACCCAAACAATCGGATTATTGCTCATTGCTAATTGCTAATTGGTAATTGGTAATGTTCTTCGGATCTCGTTCCCAGGTTCAACCTGGGAACGAACCTTTAGAGGCTCCGCCTCGGTTACTTTAGAGGCTCTGCCTCGTTTATTCTCGTTCCCAGGTTCAACCTGGGAACGAACTTTTAGAGGCTCTGCCTCGGTTACTTTAGAGGCTCTGCCTCGTTTATTCTCGTTCCCAGGTTCAACCTGGGAAAGAACTTTTAGAGGCTCCGCCTCGATTAATTTAAACCGACTACCGCCGCCTTTTCCCCTGTTGCCAACTTTGGCTACCGCTGCGATTTTCAAACAGTTCGGCTTTAGGAAATAAACGTCTTTCTATTTCCTCATAACTGCCCTCAAAATCGCAATGTCCGTACAAAGGACATTTTTGACAATAAACCCCCTCTGTATACTTTTCCAAATTGTCCCGATTAAAAAAATACGCCTTATGGCTAAAAGTACTAGCAACCCACTGCCAAGATAAATTATTACTAGCAGGATCTCCATCTAACAAATGTGACAAAAACCACTTAGCACCCACTTGCCAACGGATGCGCCGCCAATGCACGATATAAGCAGCCATCCACAGGCGCGCGTGGTTATGCAGGTAACCAGTTTCTCGCAAGTCGCGGCTAAAACTATCAATGCAAACTAAACCCGTATTGCCCTTGGCGATATCTTCCGGTAAAGTATCGGCATAAGCTTTAGCATCGTAACCCGTTTTATACTCTTCCCGATCTTTCCAAATATCATTCCCTAATTCAGCATACAATCGTTGCCAGTAGTCGCGCCAAGCTAGTTCGTTGACTAATTTATTCGCTTCATCTTTACGATCAACTTTCTTGAGTACGGCATCGCGAACTTCTGCTAAACTCAGCACGCCATAACGCAGGTAAGGAGATAAGCGCGTTACAGCACCAGTGAGGAAATTACGAGATTTTCCATAGCGTGCCGCATCTACTTTTGCAAGTACTTTAAGAGCAGCTTTACGTCCACCTAGAGTCTCGCTAATATGGTCATCCCGCGTCGCTGCTGCTGGAAATTGTTCGCGCAGATAGGATACCATCTGTTCGCGACTGGCAAATTCGCGTTGCATATCTTCGGTCATTGTTTAGCCTGTGAATACCCCTGTTTCTAGGGTAGCGAATATTTAATTTTTCGGGGACAGTTTTACCAACAATATTTGCATCAAACAGAGCGATTATATAAACCCGCTCTCCCCAGATCTTTAAGTCTTCAATACGAGCTAGAAACTCGGTTTCTATAACAACACATTCGCCCTTTCTGTGTAGGTTGGGTTGAGCGAAGCACACAGATGTAAAAGTTGGGTTTCGTACCTCAACCCAACCTACAAAATAGGTTCTTGAAATTTTACAAGTGCCGCAAGTATGATTCTGGATTATTCAAAAAAGCTTTTGTTAAAGTAACATGTTCGAGTTGATCGTATGCTACTTCTTTAACCGGATAGCTATCGAAACTCAAAATAGATGCTTGAGGAAAGGCCATAAGAATGGGAGAGTGAGTCGCAATAATAAATTGACTATCTTGATTTACCATATCTTTTAGCATTGATAAAAATGACAATTGCCGCAGCGGCGATAGGGGTGCTTCCGGTTCATCCAATAGATATAATCCACCAGGAACAAAGCGCGATTGAAACAGCTTTAAAAAACTTTCGCCGTGGGAATTAGCATCTAAATTATCCCCGTATTTACTCACTAAAGCGGCTTTTTGTCCCAAAACTGCTGCCTTGGCTAATTGAAGGCCATATCCACTAAATTTTACTTCATACTCTGAAGCTTGTTCTTCTAGTTCTTTTGTCATATTATTGAGGCGTCTGGCAAAGTTGAAGAAGTCTTCTGCTCTCAGGAAAAATCCCCGCGTGGTTCGTTTATTCCAAACAAATTTTAACTGGTTGGATAAGCGTCTGGCGGGGTCTAAGCTTTTGTCTGTTTGGATGTCTTCTCCACCGACGGTTATTGCTCCTACACCGGCGGCGATCGCTTCCAACAAAGTTGACTTTCCCGACCCATTTTCCCCCACAAAGAAAGTTACAGGCTGATGCAAATTAATTGATTTTAAATTTTTTATTAAAGCCAGATTGAAAGGAAAACAACTGCTAGGATATTTAACGTTTTTTTGACAAATAGCTCTTAAATGAATCATACCCAATCCGCTCTGAGAAACCCTCTTTATTCTATCTCTTCTTCTTGGCGTCCTTGGCGTCTTGGCGGTTCATTTCAAAAGGGGTAAGTCGTGGGCGGATTTGCTTTGATCAAAACTTGCGATCGCTCTACTCGTGCAGTCGGCATATCGCACTGCCCCCTACAGTAATGTAAACTATTCGTCGGTTAGTCTAATCCTTACCAGGGTAGTTGACCTTTGGCGCAAAATATCTATACTAAGTCCAAATGGAGCGATCAAATGCCGCTGATGCCAAAATTTTCAACCCTCATCCGCTTCTTAAAGCCTAAAAATCAAAGCCTCGTCAGTATGGGGCTGCTTTTGTTGGTATTAACCGGAACCCAAATTTATGGACGCACGGTGGCGCAAGAAGCCTCACCCACGCCGCCAGCGACTGCCCCATCCCAAAATACTGACCCAACCAATTTTACTCTAACTAAAACCCTCACAGAACATGCAGGCGGAGTTGGGACTGTTGCCATTAGTCCGGATGGTAAAATTTTAGTCAGCGGCAGTAGCGACAAAAGTATTAAAATTTGGAATTTAGAAACAGGTGAACTACAGCGGACTTTGACGGGACATACTAACCCGGTTTTAGCAGTTGCGATTAGTCCTGATGGGAAAACTTTAGTTAGCGGCAGTAGCGATAAAACGATTAAAATTTGGAATTTAGAAACGGGTAGACTGCGGCGGACTTTATCCGGACATTCTGGTGCAATTTATTCAGTTGCGATTAGTCCGGATGGTCGAACATTAGTGAGTGGAAGTGGAGATGGCAAGATTAAAATTTGGAATTTAAGTACTGGAGGATTGCAGCGTACCCTTTCGCCTAGTTCGGGTATGATTTTATCGGTTGCTATTAGTCCAGATGGGGAAACTTTGGCAAGTGGCAATCAAGATTTATCGGTTAAACTTTGGAATTTGAGTACTGGTAGATTGGTTCGCAGTTTGAAGGGACATACTTTTTATGCCGTTTGGTCGGTGGCGTTTAGTCCCGATGGTAAAATGTTGGTGAGCGGTTCCCACGACAAGACAATTAAAATTTGGAATCTGGATAATGGCGAAGTTATTCGCACGCTGCAAGATGAAAGTCCGGTTTTTACCGTAGCGATTAACCCCGATGGTAAAACAATTGCCAGCGGCGATGAAGCGAGTAATATTAAACGCTGGGATATGAATACGGGACAATTGCTGCAAACCCTTTCCGGACATTCAGATCAAGTGCGTAGCCTTGCTTTTAGCCGCGATGGGAAAATTATTGTCAGTGCCGGTAGTGGGTCTAGAGATGAGACGATTAGAATATGGAAGTCGCAATAATTTGGTAATAGGTAATTGGTAATAGGTAATTGGTAATTGGGAGAGTAAGAAGGGAGAGAAACCCTTTCTGTTACTATTACCCATTACCCATTACCGATTACCGATTACCGATTACCCATTAACTCCCAATAATGTAGTTTTTCAGGGATTGAATTTGGTCGAGCAATTCTTTGCGATTGGTAGCACCCAGCAAGTAGCGGTAAATAAACCAAACTGAGTATGCTATCCCAATTAGCTCAAAGGTTGGCGCTACTAATGGAATGTCGTTAATCGCATCGAGCAAACCAAATAAGACTTTAACGCTGACAAAGCCTGCCAGAATTAAACCAACGGTAATCAGGGGGCGCTGGTATGTGGTAAAAAAGTTGGTGACGTAATCTGGCGGCGTATCTACAAATTTTAAAACTTGGTCTACCGCCTGTCGCCATTGTTCCTTCGGGGGTTCCTCTGACGACACCGATGGCGTCGCCGTTTCTGCTGCTTGGACTTTGACCTCTACGGTCGGTAATTCCGTTTCAGCCTTATTTGTGGCTGTTGGGGGATTTTCAGGCTGCATATCGATTCAGAGGAATAACAACTTGAAACTACTTTCTGAGGATATCGTTATCAGCCGCTCTCGCCACAACATATTAATTTTTCTTCTAATTTAGCGATTTGCTCTCCTAGAGGGAGGTTACTTTTCACGGCAAGTGCTTCATCTCTCAAGCAGTCGGACGACTTGGGAAGGGGGACAAGGAAGAAAAATTATCAAGAAAAATTATCAGCCCAACCGATTCGGATGGCATTTGTATTATTTGCGACTGCAAGCGCTGCTGGAATTTGCTTCAATTTTGTTCAGAAAGCAGATGCGATCTGCTGCCATTGTGCTTATTTCCACCCGTTGCGATCGCAACCGTTAAGCGAGATCTGCCACTCCTGGTTACGATCGCTTTTTATTTTAGACCCAGAGGGCTATCGAGCCAATGGGTGTATAATTTTAGCAAAATTTGCTAAAATAATCTAAGATTAAGCTAAAAATTCTCAATCTAAAATCTAAAATCTAAAATCTAAAATCTAAAATCTAAAATCTAAAATCTAAAATTCCCCAGATGTCTCACCGTCCCATCTATCTCGATAATCACGCAACCACCCCCGTCGATGAACGGGTGTTAGAAGCAATGTTGCCTTACTTTAAAGAACACTTTGGCAATCCCGCTAGCATTAACCACGTTTATGGTTGGGAAGCAGAAGCAGCGGTTAAACAATCGAGGGCAATTTTAGCAGCAGCAATTAACGCTACACCAGAAGAAATTATCTTTACTAGCGGGGCGACGGAAGCGAATAATTTAGCCATCAAAGGAGTGGCGGAAGCTTATTTCCAAAAAGGGCGTCACGTTATCACCGTCGTCACCGAGCATAACGCAGTTCTCGACCCTTGTGAGTATTTGCGATCGCTAGGCTTCCAAATCACTTTCCTCCCCGTAAAACCAGACGGACTAATTGATTTAGCCGAACTCGAAACAGCCATTCGTCCCGATACTATTTTAGTGTCGGTAATGGCAGCTAATAACGAAATTGGCGTCTTGCAACCCTTGGCAGAAATTGGGGCAATTTGTCGCGAACATCAGGTATTATTTCACACCGATGCTGCCCAAGCATTGGGTAAAATTCCCCTCGATGTGGAGGCGATGAATATCGACCTGCTATCAATGACAGCACATAAAATATACGGTCCTAAAGGTATTGGAGCTATTTACGTTCGTCGCCGCAACCCCAGAGTTAAACTCGCACCCCAGTTACACGGGGGAGGACACGAACGGGGTATGCGATCTGGTACGCTTTATCCACCGCAAATAGTCGGGTTTGCCCGTGCGGTAGAACTCGCTTTAGAGGAAATGCCTTCGGAAATGGAACGTTTGACCAACTTGCGCCAGCGTTTGTGGGAAAAAATGTCTCCCGTGGGAGACATTTTTCTCAACGGTCATCCTAAAGAGCGGTTACCGGGTAATCTGAATATTAGCGTTGAGGGGGTGGACGGTGCGGCGTTGTTACTGGGGTTGCAACCTGTTGTGGCGGTGTCTTCTGGCGCTGCTTGTAGCTCGACTAAAACGAGTCCCTCCCACGTTTTGATGGCGCTGGGACAAAAGGAGGCGCTTGCTTATGCCTCGCTGCGGTTTGGGATTGGGCGGTTTAATACAGAAGCAGAGATAGATACAGTGGCGCAACATGCGATCGCAACCATCAAATCTCTGCGAGTTGCATCGCTTTGCCAGTCTAAAATTTAGCTAGCCAACGGAGGCATATCTCTCGTTTCCTTTCCCAAGGATTTTTCACAGAAACCCGCTTTGTTTGCGTAACTCCTGTTGTTGCTGAATGGGAATTAGGATGGCAAACTCAGTTCCCTTTCCCGGCGTGGAGAAACACTCTAATTTGCCATTATGTTTTTCGGTAATAATTTGATAGCTGATGGACATCCCCATTCCAGTACCTTTGCCTACTGCTTTGGTAGTAAAGAAAGGATCGAAAATGCGTTGTTTAACGGATTCGGGAATGCCGAGACCATTGTCTGCGATCGCAATTTCTACCCATTGGGAATTGATCGCAGATGTGCGAATGGTAATCCGACCGGGATGATCTTTGATTTCCTCATAAGTTCGCTTAGCATTGACGTCTTCGATAGCATCGATCGCATTTACCAGAATATTCATAAACACCTGATTCAGGTTTCCAGGGTAACATTCAACTTTGGGCAAGTTGCCATAATCTCGAATCACTTCAATTTCAGGGCGTTCCATTTTAGCTTTAAGGCGATGTTGCAAAATCAGCAAAGTACTCTCAATTCCTTCGTGAATATCGACATCCTTAAATTCTGCTTCATCCATGCGCGAAAAGTTTCGCAGCGACAGCACAATTTGACGAATGCGGTGAGTTCCCACTTTCATCGAACTTAATATTTTTACCAAATCTTTCTCTAAAAAATCGACATCCAATTCTTCAGCTTTGGCTGCAATTTCCGCCACTGGATTCGGGTAGTGTTGTTGGTATAGTTGCAAAAACTTCAGCAAATCTTCGGCATATTCTTGCAAGTGGGTGAGGTTGCCGTGGATGAAATTGACCGGATTATTAATTTCGTGGGCAATACCCGCCACCATTTGCCCCAACGCAGACATCTTCTCGCTTTGGAGCATTTGAGCCTGAGTGCGTTGCAGTTCTTTTAGGGTGTTTTTAAGTTCAGCCGTGCGTTCCTCAACTCGGTATTCTAGTTCTGCATTTGTTTGCTCTAATGCAGTGAAAGATTCGCGCAATTGTTCTGCCATTTGGTTGAATGAATTTGCCAAAATGCTTAATTCTTTGAAGTGGGAAATTTCAACTTGTTGATCTAGTTTTCCGTTGGCAATGGCTTGTGAGGCTTGGCTGAGCTTTAAAATAGGGCGCGTAATCCTGCCAGATGTCAAGTATCCTATTAAAGTGGCGATCGCGAGAGCTGCCAAACAAAGCACGATGGTATCGCGGGTGTTGGCATCAATTTGGTCAGTAAATTCCCGTGGTGGAACAGTGACTATTACTAACCAATCTAACCCGTAAGCATCTTTCCATGGTGTGACTTGGACATAGTGCCGTTCGCCCTCAACGTCAAATTGCAGATGGCGAATTTCATTAATAGTCTGGAAGTTTTTAAACTGTTGCTGAAGTTGTTTAGCTACACTTTGGATCAAAGGATCGGAACTCTCAATCGCGTTGATGCGTTCAATTTTGTTGTTGCGAATGCGGTAGAGTTTCTGCTTGCCGGAGTTGGCAATTAGTGCGCCATTCCGTTCCATAATAAAAATCTGTCCCGTGTGACTGGGATTGGAATTACGTAAAAATTCACTCAACTTCAGCAGGTGAACATCGCTTACCAGTACTGCTAGTAGCTTTTTATTTTTGTCATAGAGGGGATAGCCCGCCGAAGCTGTAATGTAGGGAGGAATCGACCCGGTGGGGTCATACCAGGTATAGATGCGCGACCAAATAGGCTTGCCTGCTTTGACAACATTGGTATAATACGCTTCATTGAGGGCATCAAAGTCCATGTTGTATAGAAGCTGCTGGCGATTTCCATCCGCATCTGTGGCGTAAGTGTATGAATTTTTAGGCGGTCGCGAAACCAGTTCATTAATAGTGACAGTTTTGCCGTCGTAGCGAGCAGCCCCCGCAGCTGTACCATCAACAGAGGTGTGACCAATGTTGGTGAGGTCGTACACCTGCATTTGTTTCCAGTAAAATTGTCCTGCTTTTTTGCGATCGCGCAAATCAAGCAAACCCAATCGCACCGCATCCGCATTAATCTGGTTCACCTGATGGGGAATCTTCAGATACTGGTCTAAGTGTTCATCCACAAGATCGGTGGTTTTCTCCATCAACTGGTTCGCCAAATCGTTGACGGTATTTTGTCCGTTTCTAAAAGACAGGTAACCCACCAATCCCACAGCAGCAAAGATTTGCAGCACAAAGGGAACGATGAGCAACCACTGGAGCGATAAAGATTTGGTACGTTTAGCAGTAGGTAGGTTCATGGGGTTCGATAACAACGGCGCTAATACCCAGGTATTCAGAGTTATATTGCCCACATTGTTTCTGTCTCGCCCACTTACTCCCCCTTAACTGGAGAGGGAATGCATCCGAGATATACTGGTAATAATTTTTACCAATTAGCTGGCGATCGCTCTTCCACCACCCGTTGATCAACCATCTCGGTTTGCAGGGCAATTTTAGCCCAGCTAAAGCGCCGCTCTAAATCATCATCAGCAGAACTTACGCAAAACAACCTGATTTCAATCGATTAATCGTGGGTTTAGACGAGCGAGATTGACGCATCACCTTTGTTTTTGGCTCCGCGTGCGGGAAAACACGCGACGTTAATTTAGCTATTGGGAGTTTTGAGAAAGAATCAAGTTTAGGACATTTAATTCATTAGAAGTTAGAAAATACTTATCTGTAAAAAGTTTGCTTCTAATCTAATTTAAACTGTAGCTTCTAAAAACCAGAAACGGGAAATCTTTATATTTGTGACCAATCGGCAGAATATTACTGACAGGATACAGAGAATTAAGATCTAATTCCGCGATCGCTATACCCCACGACATTAAAGATCGCCTCTGTTTCTGCTGTCATAAAATTGTGCGATCGCAAGAATTCAGAAAAACTATCTGTATCCTAGTTGATAAAGCTTATTAACTTCATCGATGAGAACATCAGGATGATTGTGGATCTCCTGGCTACCATAGTTATCAGAGAAAGTGCCGCTCATATATAATCGAATCGTGCCATCAGACTGACGCTGTACTCCGACAACTTCTCCCATCAAGTTGGCAATTTTATAATCGCTTGATCTGCTGCGATCGCTTTCTCGACTAGACACTACAATAATTGCTAACTTGTCTAGCTGGTGTTCCGTAGGAGGTGTATTGAACTTAAATTTCTTAGGTAAAATTGAGTACAGCGAACTTAGACCATTACGAACTTTATATTGATTAATATCTCTAATGCAGAATCCTTGAGAATTCACTCGATGTTTTTCGTTTAAAAGATGGGATAATACTGCAAAGAGAGAGCGCATAAACTCTTCTTCTGCTACAGGGTTTTGCTTGTCACTCAAATGCAGTCGCAAGATAGGAATAAATAACCGCCGTTTTGCCGAATCAAGTAAAAGTTTTAGCGTCGTATAAGCAAGTAAAGAGAAAGTCAGTCGATAAACAAAAGCTTTTGGTGAGTCTTCTTTGTTAAATACTTGTTCTCTCAGGCGTTGATAGTTATAGGTAAAATTTAATAACTTTTTCAGTTTTAAATTGTTTTGACATATGTTTTCAGCAATCTTTATACAATCATTTTATTGAGGAAGCAAAAGAACAGGAATCGTGTAAATATTTCTGAGATCGTACTCCATACTGAAGCTTTGACTATCCTCAGTAGAGAAATAGTGAATCTCGCTAATCTGGATGTTGGCTGTAAGATTACAAAGTGAAGTTGTATCGACGCTGGAATTACCAACTGATATATATTTTAAAGCCGCTTTAGGATTTTCTATT
The DNA here is from genome assembly GCA_003486675.1 of Cyanobacteria bacterium UBA11372. GTDB lineage: Bacteria > Cyanobacteriota > Cyanobacteriia > Cyanobacteriales > Aerosakkonemataceae > Microseira. The sequence goes on along the minus strand of DNGG01000124.1, from coordinate 6,617 downwards.
AATTCGCTTTTAAACAAGGTACTATTTTTAGAAATAGTGCTAGCATCTTGCTCCAAAATCCCTTTCTTAAGGACGAATTTACCTTCTATTTTCTGCTTCGGGGAGAGACGCGAGACATCGCGTCTCTATTGGTGATAAATATTACCACTTAGCTGGCGATCGCTCTTCCACCACCCGTTGGTAAACGATTTCGGTTTGCGCCGCCAGTTTAGACCAGCAAAAGCGCCGTTCTAAATCTTCATAAGCATTGTCAACCAACCACTGGCAGTAACCGGGATTTTTCAACACTTCGAGAATACCCCAAGCGAGGGAATCCGGATTGTTAACCTGGGTGGTAATACCATTTTTGGTGTGTTTCACTACTTCTGGTAAACCGCCCGTATCCGATACAACCACGGGTACGCGGGCGGCAAAACTTTCTAGAGCTACAATACCAAATGGTTCGTATAAACTGGGGAAAACAGCGCAATTAGCAATAGCTTGGAATTTATTTAAATCTTCATCGGACATAAAGCCAGTGAAATAGCAATTATCCCAAATTCCCAAGTCCCAAGCTTGACGCTT
>DNGG01000124.1:3637-5877 GCA_003486675.1 Cyanobacteria bacterium UBA11372 | reverse complement strand
CCCAAGTCCCAAGCTTGACGCTTCAAGTGGTCGGTATTACCGCCACCTATCAGGACAAATTTAACAAAACCTCCCATTTTCCATATCACCTTCGGGGCGGCATTTAACAGCACGGAAACGCCTTTTTCATAAGTCATGCGCCCCACGTAATAAACAATTTTTTCCCTATCGTTTGCATAGCGGCGGCGGAAGTTCCACGCATCAAAATCGTGCCAGCGGGGTTTCTTTTCGGGACGAATGCCGTTATAAATTACGTCCATCTTATCCCAGGGCGTATTAAATGCCCGTTCCAATTCGCGCCGCATGTAGTCGCTACAAACAATTATTCGCCAAGCTTCGTAGGCAAGGCGGCTTTCTTTGCCGTGGACGTAGCGTTGTTCGTCTTTATGTATACCGTTGTGGCGTCCGTATTCTGTGGCGTGGATGGTGGCTACGAGGGGTACTTTAAAATTATGCTTGAGCGCGATCGCTGCATCTCCCACCAACCAGTCGTGGGCGTGGATAATATCAAACGGCCCATCCTCTAACATTACTTTACCGCCGTGGCGACCCATACTCTCATTCAGGTTCGCCACCCAGTGGAAAAAGTCGTGACTCCACCCCACCGGCACCCGATGCACCCGCACCCCTTCCACCACCTCGTACATCGGTGCTTCCCCAAATTCCGCCGTCAGCAAGTGGACTTCATGCCCCAATTTAACCAGTTCTGGATATAACTCTGCTACGTGGCGTGCAATTCCGCCCACCAGCCTCGGCGGAAATTCCCAGGTCAATACCAGAATCTTCATCGTTTCCAAGCCCCTCAAGGTTACGGATTTATTAAGATTGACACATTTCCATTGCGCCCATTATGGCAATTTATTTTAACTTTTGTTATAATAATTTATAAATTTATTAAAATTTTTACATTTTAGCAAGAGATGGGGTATACTTTTCCATTCCTTGCTACCAATTTATCCGTGAATTCACTGAGAGGAGAGCAACGCCAGCTGCTCTGATAAAAACCGGCTTCTTTCTTCCCCGTACCGCCAGTCAATATCCTCAATTTAAGTTTGTAGTTAACTATTTTTTTAATAAATTTTGTTAATAAAATAATTTTTTGTGTTTAGCTCTGGCTGATGCCGAAATTTAGTTGCATACTTGGTTAATTAATCGCTCTGATGGTAGAGGCGCAGCGGATTGAATCTGACTAAATTAGAGCCATCAATCACAGTTGGGAATCATCTGAGGACAGAATGTTGTCTTGCGATCGATCTAATTTACGTGTGCTGGTGGCAGATGACCACGAGTTAACCCGTTTGAGCTTAAAGTTAGCCTTAGCCACCCAGAGCAATATCCAGCTGGTTGGGATCGCCAAAAACGGTCAAGAAGCCGTAGAAATGGTAAAAAACCACGAGCCTGATGTCATTATTCTCGATTTACAGATGCCGGTGATGGATGGTTGGCTTGCCTCCAGCCAAATCAAACAGATTCATCCTCAAACTCAAATCATTGCTTACTCGGCGATGGAAGAAGCGCAGGCTGCAGCGATGAACCCAGCCGCCTGCGTTGATGCATTCTGCCGCAAAGACACGAATACCCAAGATCTGATATCCCTGGTGAAGGAATTAGGCACTAAAAGCCTCAGTGAATGTTAATTAGGACTTACCCACCACAAACCTAGAAACCGGGTTTCTTGCTGCGTTCTCTGGTTCCTTGCTCGACGATTTTCATAGAAACCCGGTTTCTTGGCGTAAGCCCTGTTAATTCAACGCCTTTTGGAGTAAACAGGCAAGCGCCATCATATTATTCTTTTTCAGTTTCACCAAAAGTGCGTTTAAACTCCTCGAGCAGATCGTCCATTTCTTCGAGTGCTTGGTTAACGTCTATTCTCAACGTGCCTAAGTCTGGTTGCTCCAACAGCCGCAACAAAGTCTCGCGCTTGCTTTCGATCGCGGCAATTCGTTCTCGAATCGTTTTTGGGTCCATCATTGTTGTTGCTCAACTACACCATCAACCATCAGTTTAATTTACTGGCTCTGGTTGAGCGCAACATATATCATTTAAAATTTTATTTGTCAATAGGTTCACCGTAAAAATGGCGGTCTTTGAGTTTCTTGAGGTTTATTCTTGACCGATTCGGCGATAAATCGCTTCAGCGCCTTTTCACGATTTTTCATAAAAGCAGTCCAAAACCCTGGTTGAAACTCATCCATCGTTTTGGCTAAAGCCCAAACATCGACAGCCAGGATGTTATACAG
>DNGG01000124.1:0-3510 GCA_003486675.1 Cyanobacteria bacterium UBA11372 | reverse complement strand
CGATTTTTCATAAAAGCAGTCCAAAACCCTGGTTGAAACTCATCCATCGTTTTGGCTAAAGCCCAAACATCGACAGCCAGGATGTTATACAGCGTTTCATCTTCCCGCTTGAGGGAGTTGATCTGCTCGAGTAAGGCACGCGCCCCATTAGGTTGCCGATCTTCGTTAGAAGTCATGTAATGGCCCTGTGATAATAATAAAAGTTAGCGCTGCTTTGGTTTGTTACCCAGTATTTTTCCCAATTTTTTCCCAACACAGACATAGTACCGTTCCATGGCGGAGAATACCTATGATCGAGGTCAGCCTGCTGGAAAACCGCGATCGCACGGAGCTGCGTCGGCGTCGCGCCCTTGATTGGGCGCTATTTGAATTGTTCCAGAGCCAGCCGAACCCCCCAGGAGATAATAAAGATTGTTAATTTTTGTATCTATCCAACATGTTACGTCAAATTTCTTTGGCAACTTTAGGCTTGGGGCTGGGTTTGGTTTTAACCTCCGTGGGAATTTACGCCTACGTTGCCGATTACGCCACGCTGAACTTGGCAGGATTCTTCTACGGGATTCCACTGATTTTGGGGGGACTGGCGCTGAAATCAGCCGAACTCAATCCAGTGCCGTTTTCTCAACCTACCACTCCAGAGGTGCTGGCGCTGAGGGAGCAACAAGCAACCACAACCCAAAATAAAATCCGCAAAGACATTACCCGCTATTGTTATGGTCAAGTCGCCCATTTAGATCGAGCGCTTGCCTACTTGGGTTTGGGTTCCTCAAACGAACAACTACCGCTGGTTGTAGGCATACGGGAAACTTCAACTGAAGGTGCTTACACTGTGGTGCTGGAATTTTCTTCGCCGCAGGTTCCCTTTGAAAGCTGGCAAGACAAGCAGGAGAAAATGGAAAAATACTTTGGCCCCAATATCAAAGTAGAGTTGACGCAACCCGATACGGATCGGGTGGAAATGGCGCTAATTAAAAGCGACGCTTAAAGAATTGGTAACTCAAGTTGCTAGTTACTGTTGCGATCGCTCTCTTCGGGTGTAAAATTTGGCGTTGATAGCCAAGATCTTTTTTCCGCCCTGGCGATCGCGCAGCCTGCCTTTGGCATATCGCCTCGCGCCAGCAGAACGCAAAGTATAGTATATTTTTATACTATACTTTGCTTGGTGATAATTTTAGCTGTTCGCAACTGTTGTTCTGATTTGCTATCTATGACGATCTATAGTTTTGGTGATATTGTTTTAGTTCCTTCTTTTAAATTTATTGGCTCTATTCAACATCCAGAAACCGACTAATAAATTCCCCATAAGCTTCTTTCATCGGCAATTCTTCATCTACTTTGATTCGGCGTCTCTTTGTGACAACTGCTTTATTTTCAATGGGATTGTATCCTTCTTTTTCGTAAATTTCCCAGTACAAACCCGTTCCCCGTCGCTGCCATGCTGGTAAATCGTTAAAATTAATTCCGCGTTGAAATAACAATTCATTTTTGAATCCCACAGACTTTCCTTCTAGTGTAGAAGTCGCTTTGCCAATACTTTCACCTGCTTTACGCAACGTCCAATAACACCAACCATTCAAAGCGCAGCGGGTTGCATCTGCTTGACGCCAATTAAAATAATCTACAACCTGGGATTTATTGGCAGCGATCCAAACGCGACTATCAAATTGCACAATTGTTTGGGCGGCGTGGGTAAATGTAGCGCTGGCGATGCTTGCAGAAACAGAAACAATTTTTTCCCAACTGCGGTCAAATAAATCCCAATTTTGAGGCAGCAAAATTGAAATTTCATCGCTTTCTGTATAAGCGTAAATTCCTTGAAGTTCTTCTAATAGGGCTTTGGCAGTTTGTACCATTAAGTTATGGAATTGAATATCAAACGGCTTTTCAAAGCGAGATTCGGTAAAACGGGAGAAACTGCGACCATCAACGCGAATTACCGTCCACGCGCCTGGTAACACCCGCAGGGAGTGGAAATATTCGAGCGATCGCATCTGTTTCTCAAAAGTATCGCTATCCATTTTTTACCTCTTCTTTTCTCCACTCGCGTACTTTAAAATCCCCATTACCCGCCATACTAACGTCAAACAATTTATCGAATCCTTCTGCATAATTCGGTTTTACTAACTTATTCATTGTCGCGTAAATCGCTACATCCGGAACGCGCGCCTTACCCTGCCGTTGTTGATTGCGTTCCAGACAAGGCTTCACCTGGGATTTAAAGTAATAACCGATAATTTCAGCATTGTATAATCGCCCTAATTGAATTATCGCAGCTCGGTCTTCAACTGTTGGATTAGTATTATCTACAACCAGCGATCGCCCATCTTTCAGTGCGGCTTCAATTAGCTGTGCCTGCCTTCTAGAAGGGTTTTTATTATTGCGGAAACAATCTTTACTAACAAGCTCGTGGGTAGAGGCAAAACGAGTGCGAAAGAAAGTGCTTTTCCCGGAAGCTTGCAACCCAATAAAAATAACTAGCTCCATTTATATATTGCAGTTTTATCGATTTTATGCTTGCTAATAGCTAATGGCTAATAGCTAATGGTAGCTCCGGATATTATTCGAGCAATTAGCAATTAGCAATTAGCTAATTCAAGATATTTCGATCTTAGCTGCAATTCCTCATAACTCTTCAATCATGGCATTTAAACCATTACCGCTCATCTTTTGCAACATTTGCTCGGCAGAAGAGCGATCGCGAAACACACCAACTTGCATTACCATCCGGTTGAGGGAACGCACGGGAACCGCATTTGGAACCAGCTGGCGCAACAATCGCTCTTGCTCGAGGGTTTCTACCAACACCACCACCCGATACCCCTGACTCACCGCAGCAGTAGAATTAGGTGGCAAAGGTTCCCCCACTGCACGGGGGGAATTAGAGGGTATTTCTACACTCGGCAAATTGCGCGGCTCACCCTGACCTGGGAGTACCCCAGGCTGTACGCTTAAATTTGGCAGCCTATCCCTCAAAGGCGTCACACTTGGTGTGGGAACTTCAACTGGCGCAGTCGGCGAGATCGGCGGCGGCGGAAGTCTGCGAACATTGCGACGCCTTGGGGCAGCACCTCTTTCCCTTGTGGCACGCCGAGATGTCGCCCTCGCTGGTGGCGGAACCGGAATTTCAATCGATGTTGGGGAATTGACTCTTGGAGATGGCTGAATATCGTTCCCACCTACTCCCGGAGTCACCTGCACCCGGAGTCCCATATCCAAACGTCCCGCAGTCCTTCCCCTGGCAATTTGATTGCCAAAAGCCGATATTGTTTGATTCGCCGCCGTGGTGTTGATATCGTAGCGGCGATTATTGCGAAAAAGATTGCCACCGGGTTGTGCCGCCGTTCCCATATCGGGACGGGATTCTTGAGTGGCGACTAACCCATCGCGGATATTGCCTTCAATCGTATTGTTCCGCAAAACTGGTTGTGCCTTACCGTAAACCACAATCCCATCTTTATTTTGGGAGATGCGGTTACCTATGATTGTAGGGGCGGAATTTTGCGCGATCGC
>DNGG01000125.1:10457-10597 GCA_003486675.1 Cyanobacteria bacterium UBA11372 | reverse complement strand
GGATTAGTTGGATTAGTTGGATTAGTGGGATTGTTTGGATTCCCCGGATTAGTTGGATTCCCCGGATTAGTCGGATTGTTTGGATTCCCCGGATTAGTCGGATTAGTTGGATTAGTCGGATTAGTGGGATTGTTTGGATT
>DNGG01000125.1:0-10013 GCA_003486675.1 Cyanobacteria bacterium UBA11372 | reverse complement strand
GGATTAGTCGGATTGTTTGGATTAGTGGGAGGCGGACTGTTGCCGGGGGTTGTAATGACTTGGGTTAAACCCTGGGTAAAAGGCCCAAAATAAGATCCGGGTGTTACTGTTTCTTGGGAACCAGTGCCAGCTGTAATGTTGCCTCTGGTGCCGTTATTCGTATTATCAACGGTGTTGTCGTTGTTCGGATCGCGCAAGACTACGAAGGCAGTGTTTGCTCCTCCCCCATGTCGAATTGCTATCGACCCGCCGCCAGTTCCTCCGGCAGTGGAGATGCTAGATTCTATACCATTTCTATCTGTGAAAATACTTAAAGCGCGGAAAAATCTGGCGGTGGTAATGTCCACGGTACCTCCCCTACCTTCCGCTCCGCCTTGGGCATTGATAAAGTCAACTTGGATGTCACCTTTCGGATCGAGGGAAACGTTGCCACCATCGCCGATACTGGCACTGGAGTTGATTTGCCTGGTGGTAATTTGAACGGGTGTCTCAACGGTAATTGTGCCACCTTTGGTAGTGCCGGATGCATTGAGATTTCCCGCTGTAATGGCTCCTGTTTGGCTGCGGAGGGTGATGTTACCGCCAGCACCGGCAGTGGAACTGGAAGTGATGTTATCTGTAGTAATATTACCGGCTGCATTGAGAGCGATCGCTCCCCCATCCCCTTCGTTATTAGCAGCATCCAGCGTCCCTGCACTGGTATCGATCGTCCCGCTAGTACTGCTAATCCCAATCCCCGCTCTTGCAGTAATATTGCGATTATTTATGTTTCCATTCGCACTCAGGGTAATAGCAGCGTTACCCGTTCCGGTGATGGTTGCGGTGGCGGCGATCGCTCCCGCTCCTGTTTGAATTGTTACCGGGTCTTTAAAAGTAACGTCGTTGGGGATGGTAATGTTGGCGGTGCTATCTGTGCGTCCGATGGTAATCGAACTAAAGCCATCTTGCAAAGCGTTAATCTCTGCTGCTGTTAGATCCAAGGTTCCTGCACCTGTGTCGGTAGCACTGCCGAGTGCGATCGCGAGATCTTTTGCCCAAGGTTGCAATGTCAGGTTACCTTTCCCCGCCACCGTACCGCCAAAGTTAATTTCGTCTCCCGTAAGAATGATATTACCGATAACTTCAACGTTATCGTTATAAATTTGACCCGCCTCTGCGGTTGTAGTCACGTTACCCTTGATTTGAGTAGTTCCACCCGGATTAGTAGTGACGCTAGCAGCATTAACGGTATTGTCAAAGCGAGTTGTGCCGGTGCTGTTAAGTGTCAAATTGCCCAACGCAACTGTATTACCCAACGCACCTTTAAAGGTGATGTCCCCCTTTCCCGCATCTAGCAGCAGGTTATAGTTGCCATTAACCGTACCGCCAAAGGTGATATTACCCGATGAGTTGCCGCAGACGTAATCCGGACCAATTATACAAACGGCTAAATTATTTGTTAGAGTAATTGGGCCATTTAATTCAACATTATTGTCGCGGGTTTGGATATTTCCGGTTGTAATATTATCGGTAGCGTTGAGGGAAATCAAACCGCCTTTGGGTGCATCTAAAATGCCTCCACTAGCAGCGTTGAGATTGCCCGTCGCAATCGTACTGGCATTGTCGATCCGGATATCGCCACCAACTTTAGAACTTACATTAGAATAGCTGTCGATATTACCCGTGGTGATGCTGCCGCCTTTAGCATTCAAGGTAACGTTACCGCCAGTACCTACATAGAAAGTTCTCGATTCTAGATTACTTGTAGAGATAGCACCGCCAGCGGTATTGATGCTGATACTTCCTCCATCTCCATCGGCAGAACCAGTTAAAATATCGCCCGTGGTAATTGTGCCGGTGGGGGATAAAGTTGTTAAAGAAACTTGACCACCGTTACCGATCGAAATTTCAGATTTAATTGTCCCTGCTTTGGTATTAATATTACCGTTGGTGCTGGTTATAGTAATCGGGCGACCTGGATTATTAATATTGCTAGTGGTAATATTTCCATCAGCTAGTAAAACTATTCTGGCGTTGTCTTGTCCGCTAATGGTAAAACTGTTGGTTGAGAGCGAACCCCCTGCACCAAAAGCGTTTAAAATAATCGGATCTTTGAAGGTAACATCATTGGCTAAAGTAATAGCACCGCTGGTGCTACTTCCACCGATAACGATACCGCCAAAGCCATTAACTAAAGAAGCTAATTCAGATTGGGTAATGTCTAAAGTATCTTTGCCGGTATCGCTGATGCCGTTAATTGCAATATTTTGACTTGGGGTTGCTGCTTGCAGCTGGAGCGTTCCCCTACCCTTGATTGTAGGGGTAGTTTCCCTTGCCAACCCAACCAAGTCAATTTCGTTAGCCGTGAGGCTAATATTACCACTACCTGGTGCGCCTGTTGAATCGATCTTACCGGCGGTAATAGTATTGCCAGCATTGAGGGTAATATTACCACCATTGTTCAATCCAGATGTGTAGGAAGATAGTTCGGAAACGGTAATATTGTTTTTGGCGGTGAGTGCGATCGCGCCGCCATTTCCACTAATTGAAGTCGAGTTGATACTACCATTCACGGTAATATCATTATCAGCTTCCAGCCGAATTTCTCCAGCTTTACCGCTTTCAGAATAGCTTCTTAATGGCGCATCGATCGCAATCGAACCACCGCGACTGGTAATATTAATTGATCCCCCATCCCCGGTGTTATCAGATGAATCGTTCAAGGATGCAGATAATACCTCTCCATTAACAATAATATTGCCGCTGTTGGTATTAACCGTAATATTTCCACCGTTGCCAGGTACAGCTTGAGATGATGTACCAATACGAGAAAATGTCTGTAACTGGTTGACATTAATATTACCAGTCGCGGTGGTAATACTAATCGGTCCCCCATTGCCCGCCTTAGCTGCACCAGGAAGCTCTATAGAGCGAGATTGGATCGCACCCTTTGCCACAATATCGCCGTTAGCGCTAATAGCGATCGCACCACCATTGCCAGCGGGCGTGCTAACGAAAATACGCGAAATTACATCACCTTTAATGTTAATCTCGCCTTTTGTAGCGGTCAAGTTAATATCGCTGCCGTTGGGCAAAGGGGTATTTGCAGTATTCTTGACTGAAATACCTCCAATATTTAAGCTAGCACCTGAAATTGAGACAGCACCCCCCTTGGTTTGGATAGTGTCCCCCGGCTGCATCGAAAAAGAGCCAACTCCATCGTTATCTGTATCGGCTTTAAACGCAATCGAACCAGTAATAGCTTTGAGGTTAAGAACGCCGTTGCTTAAACTTTCAATCGTAATATTATCGGTTGCTTCTAAAATGATATTTGCATCATTGGGTAAAGATTCAAGTGCGGCTTCGGATATGGTGAAAGTTGCGCCTGGACTATCACCTGCCAGGATTTGGTTATCTGTCAATTCTCCATCGTTAGGCGCTTCAATCCCGCCGACAATTATGATATCTTTCGGGTCAAGCAATAGCGTCCCCGTCTTGCCATTTGGTGCAGTTAAATCGACTTTACCGGCAAAAAACAGCGTATCTTTCCCCGATATTTCTACAAATCCACCATTCCCCGAATTGCTGCCACCTTTAGCGCTGATGCTGCCATAAAAATCAGTGGCTTTATCCGCCCAAACAATCGCCCTGCCGCCATTCCCTGCGGTAAAACTATCCACCGAAATTGTCGAATTTTGATCTACAAAAGTTCGAGATGCATTGGGGACAGTGCCTTGTCCGCGATAGTCTCCCCCAACCAAAACATTGCCGCCGCCATTTGTCCCGGCAGCGTTAATATTGGCGCTAACTAATCCAACTTTATTGCCTAAAACTTGTACGGTTCCTCCGGTGTTTCCAGAAGTATCCAAAGAACCCGCTACAATCGTTGTACCCGCATCTGTTGGGATGGCAATTCCAGAACCCGTTAGAACGACTTGTCCCTTTTCATTAATGTTTACACCCGTGGCATTTCCCCCAGTTCCACCTGTGAGCAATTGCGGCAAAGATAAAATCGGTAACGTCCATTGATTCGGTTGATTTCCACCCGGTGGTGTTACATCCAAACTGAGTAAAAATCCCGGTTGAGAAAGCCGCACCGTTCTTTCTCCCGGTACGGAGAGAAGCGTAATTTGTCCCGCCGGTGCAGTTAACTGTCCCGTATTAACAACCGTACCGCCAACTAACGCCAAATTTTGCCCAGTGCCTACGGTCAAATTCCCGGCGTTGATAATACTTCCCGGTTGACTCATGGTAAAAGCAAATGCAGTTGGCGTACCATTTAAAATGTTATAATTATTAGCACCTGTAGCATTAAAAAAATTAGTTCCAAACCCAATCCCGTTTGCCGTCGTCGCCATAAAAGCAGCCGGAACGTTTAAACTGGCACTCGAACCAAAAATAATCCCAGCGGGATTGATTAAAAATAAGTTGGCATTGCTACCAATAACTTGAATTAAACCATTAATGCGCGACGGATCGCCGCCAGTAATTCTACCTAAAATATTGCGAATTTCAGGTATAGATATAAAGTTAGCAGTTTGACCGGAGTCGAGGTTAAATTGAGTGAAACTATGGAAGAGGTTAGTGCGATCGCCTGAAGTTTGCCCCCCAGTAATATCGATTTGGTTACCATCGGGCGTGACAACCGTATTTGTACCGTCGGGTGCTGGTACAATTGGTTGTGCGTAGGCTGGAGCAGATGGGTTTGCACCTACAACCGCGATCGCAGCCAGAAACAGGGGTAAATTCCATAAACAGACATTGGGAGTCGGGGATTTCATCGGCTTTGACTGGTTTTGGGAGGAGGAGAGCAGCTCAGAAGTGCCTCTGTTTTCCAGCATAGCTCTACTTTTCTGCCTCGATAATATCCGGATGGTTGCCCTTAGTTGTGGAAATAATTGGTAATAGCCAAGCGATCGCGTTCGATTGTCTAAAGGGAAAATAAAAGCGATCGCTCTTTCTTTATTTTCCACTTTGGCAATACAAACCCGGTAAATAAGAGCCTTACCGGGTTTCTCGACAACGGATACAGTCTTAATCTCAGTATTTATATCGCCTCCGTTTGATTACCCATAGTTAGGACTGATATCATGTCCCTTCGCAAAAGTTGTGTATCGTAGGGGCGGGTTTTACGAGAGATATTTGAAAGCTACCCAAGGACCAAATAAACCCGCAAGGGCTAACGGTACCGATGCCACCGGACATAATATGACGCACCAGACGGGGAGAAACACCAGACGCTCTGAGTTTTAATTATCGGTGAAAAGCCGGACATCATATTCAGCCAAGAAACCGGGTTTCTATGAAAAATCATCCACGCTCCAAACCCGGTTTTTAGGATCGTCGTGCCTCAGTGCTAAACCTATCTGAAGAGACAGCTTACACCTGAGTGATGCGAGTCGCAACAGGCTACATTCTTAGAAGAACATATACAACCCAAATAATTGTGGCAATTGCCGATAAAATAAGAACCTGTGCCATCTGTGCAAAGGTTCCATGTCTACTACTTCCCCTTTCTCCCCCGCCGAAATTGCCGCTCTTGGTATTAAACCCGAAGAATACGAAGAAATTGTGAAGCGGCTAGGGCGTCATCCCAACAAAGCTGAGTTGGGAATGTTCGGCGTCATGTGGTCGGAACACTGCTGTTACAAGAACTCCCGACCTTTATTAAAGCAGTTTCCGACTGAGGGCGATCGCATCCTAGTCGGCCCCGGAGAAAATGCCGGAGTGGTAGATTTAGACAACGGCCTCCGCCTTGCCTTTAAAATAGAATCCCACAATCACCCCTCCGCCGTCGAACCCTTCCAAGGTGCAGCCACCGGAGTCGGCGGTATCTTACGAGATATCTTTACAATGGGTGCGCGTCCGATTGCTGTATTAAATTCCCTCCGCTTCGGTAATTTAGAAGATGCCAAAACTCGCAGGTTATTTACTGGCGTAGTTGAGGGAATTTCACATTATGGTAATAGCATTGGAGTGCCCACAGTTGGCGGTGAAGTTTATTTCAATCCTGCCTATTCCGGCAATCCGTTAGTGAATGTAATGGCACTCGGATTAATGGAAACAACAGAAATAGTTAAAGCAGGTGCATCCGGCATCGGCAATCCCGTTTTATACGTCGGTTCTACGACAGGACGAGACGGTATGGGAGGCGCCAGTTTTGCCAGTGCAGAACTCAGCGATGCTTCAATGGATGACCGTCCAGCAGTGCAAGTCGGCGACCCATTTTTAGAGAAGTGTTTAGTTGAAGCTTGTTTGGAAGCATTCAAAACAGGTGCAGTCGTCGCCGCACAAGATATGGGGGCAGCAGGAATTACCTGTTCTACTTCGGAAATGGCAGCAAAAGGCGGCGTGGGAATTGAATTCGATTTAGATAAAGTTCCCAGTCGCGAAACGGGCATGGTTCCCTACGAATACTTATTATCAGAATCCCAGGAACGCATGTTATTTGTCGCCCACAAAGGTCGCGAACAGGAATTAATTGATATTTTCCATCGCTGGGGACTCCATGCCGTTGTCGCCGGAACCGTTATCGAAGAACCGATTGTGCGGATTTTATTTCAAGGGCAAGTCGCCGCAGAAGTTCCGGCAACTGCTTTGGCAGATAATACGCCGATTTACCATCGCGAGTTATTAGCCCAAGCGCCAGAATATGCCCGCAAAGCTTGGGAATGGAATCAAGATTCTTTACCACCTGCCTCAACAAATGGAGTTGAAATTCAAGGCAAGTTGCAATCTTGGACTGATATTTTATTGACCTTGTTGGATACTCCGACTATTGCATCCAAACGTTGGGTTTATCGTCAATACGACCATCAAGTTCAAAACAATACTGTCATCTTACCAGGCGGTGCAGATGCAGCTGTAATTCGCTTGCGTCCTGTGGAAGATCGTCCTCTTGTGGGGCAGGCGTCTCGCCTGCCTTTGGAAATGGGCGGGCAAGATGCCCACCCCACAAGAGATGTTGAAGTCGCAGTGGGCGGGCAAGATGCCCACCCCACAAGAGGTTTTGAAGATAACAATCCAAAATCAGGTGTCGCTGCTACTGTCGATTGCAACTCTCGTTATGTCTATCTTGACCCTTATGAAGGGGCAAAAGCAGTTGTTGCTGAAGCGGCGCGCAATCTTAGCTGCGTTGGTGCAGAACCTTTGGCAGTGACTGATAATCTTAATTTTGGCAGTCCAGAAAAGCCGATTGGATACTGGCAACTCGCTTCTGCTTGTCGCGGTATTGCCGATGCTTGTCGCGAATTTAAAACCCCCGTCACGGGCGGGAATGTTTCTCTCTACAATGAAACCCTCGATAGCGAAGGTAATCCCCAACCAATTTATCCCACCCCCGTTGTCGGGATGGTAGGTTTAATTCCAGATTTAGCGAAAATTTGCGGTCAAAGTTGGCAGAAATCGGGAGACTTGATTTATCTGTTAGGCAAGCAGGATGCTGTCACCTTGGGTGCTTCTGAATATTTAGCTGCAATTCACGATACAGTCGCAGGGAAACCTCCTATTGTAGATTTTGATTTAGAACGACGGGTGCAAGCCGTTACTCGCGAGGGAATTCGTCATGGTTGGATAAATTCGGCACACGACTGTGCAGAGGGAGGTGTTGCAGTTGCCTTGGCAGAAGCTTGCCTCGGCAATCGTCTGGGTGCAGAAGTTAATTTGAATGTAACGCCGGATACGTCTGTGCGTTGCGATCGCATCCTCTTCGGTGAAGGCGGTGCCAGAATCATCGTCTCTGTATCGGCTGAGTCTGCCCAAACCTGGGAATCTTACTTAGAGGAAAATCTAGCCGATGCTTGGGAAAAAATCGGTCAAGTGGGAAATACCGATAGTAATTTACGCATATTTACGGACGATCGCATTTCCCTGATCGACGCTAGCATGTCAGATGTGAGCGATCGCTATTACAACGCCATCGAACGGCGCTTAAAGATTTAGCCACCTATGCCAAGTTGACCTACTCGCTTCGCCACCATAATTTGGTGCTACCCCCAGAGTAATTGTGCCTAATGATGCTATCGTTAAGACATTATTAAGGTAGGTTAACTTTTCTAACTTTTTCCGTCCTCAAGCAATTCCGCTGACTCAACATCTTGATTAGGAGCGAAGCCGTAGCAATGATCCCCACTCATTCCTTCTCTGCTGACGAACATTCTGCCAATGCTAGCGAGGCGCAACTCGACAAACCAGAAGAATCCTGCGGTGTTTTTGGCATCTACGCACCCGAAGAAGATGTCGCCAAACTAACCTACTTTGGCTTATACGCCTTACAGCACCGAGGACAGGAATCGGCAGGAATTGCCACCTTTGACGGCAACCAGGTACACCTGCACAAAGACATGGGGTTGGTTTCCCAAGTATTCAACGAGTCTATTTTGCAACATCTAGTCGGTCAGTTAGCCGTGGGTCACACCCGCTACTCGACTACAGGTTCTAGCCGCGTTGTCAACGCCCAACCCGCCGTCGTTGCAACTCGCTTAGGCTCGCTGGCGTTAGCACATAATGGCAATCTTGTCAATACAGCAGAGTTACGAGAAGAATTGCTGCGGCGGGATTGTAACCTAATAACGACGACGGATTCGGAAATGATTGCCCATGCGATCGCTGAAGAAATCAACGAAGGGCATGACTGGTTAGAAGGGGCGATTCGTGCGTTTCACAAATGTCAAGGTGCATTTAGTTTAGCGATCGCCACCCCAGACGGTATCATGGGAGTCCGCGATCCCAACGGCATCCGTCCTTTAGTAATTGGCACCCTTGGTACAAATCCAGTCCGCTACGTCCTCGCTTCCGAAACCTGCGGTTTAGACATCATCGGCGCAGAATACCTGCGCGATGTGGAACCAGGAGAATTAGTTTGGATTACCGAACAAGGTTTAGCATCCTTCCACTGGACGCAACAACCCCAGCGCAAGCTGTGCATTTTTGAAATGATTTACTTCGCCCGTCCAGATAGCATCATGGAAGGTGAAAGTTTATACAGCTATCGCTTGCGGTTAGGTCGTCGATTAGCGGAAGAAGCACCCATCGAAGCCGATATGGTGATGGGAGTTCCAGACTCTGGCATCCCGGCGGCGATCGGTTTTTCCCAGGTATCGGGCATCCCATACGCAGAAGGATTGATTAAAAATCGCTACGTCGGTCGCACCTTCATTCAACCGACTCAGAAAATGCGGGAAGCGGGGATTCGGATGAAACTCAATCCCCTCAAAGACGTTTTAGCCGGAAAGCGCGTCGTGATTGTAGATGACTCGATTGTGCGGGGCACCACCAGTCGCAAACTCGTCAAGGCGTTGCGGGATGCAGGTGCGTCTGAAGTTCACATGCGAATTTCATCCCCGCCAGTAACGCACCCTTGCTTCTACGGCATCGATACCGATAGTCAAGAACAGTTAATTGCTGCTACAAAATCGGTGGAAGAAATTACCAAGCAAATCGGCGTTGATAGTTTAGCCTATCTCAGTTGGGAAGGAATGCTCAAAGCTACTGGCGAAGATCCCAACAGCTTCTGTTCAGCCTGCTTTACTGGCGATTATCCCATTCCAGTGCCAGAGATGGTGAAACGCTCTAAGTTGATGTTGGAAAAGGTAGCAGTTAGTTAATTGCAGATTGCAGATTTGAGATTGCAGATTGAATTTAAAATCTGCAATCTTCAATCTAAAATTGCCAGTTAACTGCTTTTACCGGGGGCGATCGCGTTAAGATAGCTAATCGAGCTTGGGCTTACAATCGGCAAAGGATAGAGCCTCTTCATCTAGGTAGCCTGCGATCGCGTAGCTAGCCCTTGGCATATCGCCATTTCAACTACTGCCCAAACAGGATAGTTCATTGTTTTTGCTCGCATTTCAAGTGCAGCACGAATCGGTTCGGGTAATCCTTCCAGAAAGATTTGTGCTAATTCAGGGGAGAGATGTCCAGTGATAGCAGGCACATTTTGCATAGTCCTAGACTCGCTCTTTAAGACGTTGCGATAATAGGCAATCTTCAAAGCTAAAAGCTTCTTCATCCAGAAAGCTAGCGATCGCCATTTC
>DNGG01000199.1:5406-6792 GCA_003486675.1 Cyanobacteria bacterium UBA11372 | reverse complement strand
TGTCGAAAGGCGTACAAACCAACCCTGGCAGGAACTGTCTCGAAGTCGCGACTGAGGGGATAACACTGCTCGAAGGGGGTAAAGGCAAGAATATCGAGAATTTGGCGAGCTTCTTGTTCGATAGAGTCAGTCATAGAAATTGGCAGACAGGAGCAATTTTTTGATCTTACAGAGCGATCGCACCCTCACAGAGAGAAAGAGCGCGAGCAAACATTCCCCTTGTGTTTCCCATAAATGGGAAAACGGTATAATTTTTCACCAATCTCCGGAAAATAAATCTCTGTGACTGAATCTGCAATCAATACGGGTTTCTCTTAATTGCTTTATGGTTTGGCCCAACAATCATTCATTACAGAACGACGATTATATCATTAAACAACAATTAGGGCAAGGTCGCTACTGTATCACCTACCTTGCTAAAGATAAAAATGGTAAAGAAGTTGTTATCAAAACCCTAAATGATGACGAACTGAACTTACAAATTAAAGCCAATCAACTAACCCCAGAAGAACGCATTAAATTAGAAGCGAAGTTTCTAGAAGAAGCAGAAAGAATCCGACTCTTTCAACATCCTCATATTGTCAAGGTCATCGATACTTTTAGAGAAGGGCAACAAGGGTGTATCGTCATGGAATATATTCCAGGGGATACGCTCAATCGGTTAGTCAAGCGAGTTTTGCCCGAACCAGAAGCATTGCGATACATTCGGCAAATTGGAGAAGCTTTAAGCGAATTGCATAAATTAGGTTGGGTGCATCGAGATGTGAAGCCAGAAAATATTATGATTCGGGCGGGAAAGTATGAAGCCGTGTTGATTGATTTTGACTTAGTGCGGGGATTTAATTATCCTTTATCCCGTCACGTTATTGCGAAAGGATTTACCCCCCTGGAATTGTATGGCGATAAAAGAGAGAGGGGCGCTTATACCGATGTTTATGCCTTGGCGGCGACATTGTATGCAGTTTTAACCGGGGAAGTGCCGCCGGATGCTCAGGATTTGAGGGATGGCAAAGTGCAATTAATTTCGCCTCAAGAGTTGAATCCTCAAATTTCCGAGCGGGTGAATCGTGCCATTCTTGAAGGGATGCAATTAGAAGGTAAAAATCGTCCCCAGACAATGCAGGAATGGTTAGGTTTATTGGGAGTGAAAAAACAAATTTCTCTTCCTTTGCCTCAATCGGATGCAATGACTGTTTGGCAGGCAATAGGAACATTAGCGGGAGTGTTAGCGGCTATTGTGGCTTTGGTCGCTTATTTAAAACCTCCTGCAACACCTTCTCCCAGCGCAACACCTGTGGAAATACCAACTCCATCTAGGAATAAATGATACTGTTGGCGAATCGAAAAACCTAACCCCCCAACCCCCTTCCCTGCGAGGGAAGGGGG
>DNGG01000199.1:5018-5216 GCA_003486675.1 Cyanobacteria bacterium UBA11372 | reverse complement strand
CAGCCCTTGCACGGCAAGATCGACGTTATCTGTTGCTCCGATATATCTCTGATGCGTCCCTACGCAACAACTGTGTGAGGTTTTTTTATGATGGGCAATTCATTCCCTCGCGGGCGAGAACGCAGGCGCAAAATATCAATCTGTTGATTCCAAACTGTAGGGGCACGGCATCAGCAATCATCAACCTCAAACCGAAAT
>DNGG01000199.1:0-4780 GCA_003486675.1 Cyanobacteria bacterium UBA11372 | reverse complement strand
TGCCCCGACGCGCATCTGTGATACCAAACTGTAGGGGCACGGCATCAGCAATCATCAATCTCAAACCGAAATCTCTATACTGCCGTGCCCCGACGCGCATCTGTGATGATGCATCCCCAACTTCAATCGTCACGATTCCCATAGCCCGGATTTTAACCCGGCTGCTGTGTAAAAATTGACTTAGTTATCCAAACAACCTTTATGTTTCGGGATGGGCAGGAGTTACAGGGCGGGAGATACAGAATTGAAACAATTTTGGGACGCGGGGGATTTGGAATTACTTACAAGGCACTGCACGCCGAGTTTAATACCCATTTTGTCCTCAAAACGCCCGATCCAACGCTACAACACGACCCGGAATATACCAGTTATGTGAGAAAGTTTCGCCGAGAAGGACGGTTACTGGCTCAATTGTGTCAGCGCTGTCGCCATCCTCATATTGTCTGGGTGAATGACTTGTTTGAGGAAGGAAAGACTCTCTGTTTGGTAATGGAGTTTATTCCAGGAGAGAACTTGTTTCGTTTAGTTCGCAGTCGCGGCAAGTTACCGGAAGCGGAAGCGGTACAGTATATTCGTCAAGTTGCTTCGGCGTTGGAAGTCGTGCATCGCGAGGGCATCGTGCATCGGGATGTTCACCCTGGCAATATTATGCTGCGGTCAAATGCTACAGGGGGAAATTCTGTTTCGGCGGTGCTGATTGACTTTGGATTGGCGGGAGAGATTGTTCCGCGCTCGGTTAGTTCAACACTATTTGGCAATGAGAAATTTGCACCCTATGAGTTACTTCGCAGAAGACCAGGTTATAGTGACCCAAGGGTAGATATCTACACTCTGGCTGCTTCGCTGTACTATGCGGTGACGGGTCAAAATCCGACGAAGGCTTATGACCGCAGAGATGGTGAGGAATTAATTCCGCCTCAACGTCACGTCGCCAGTCTCAGCAATGGGTTGAATCGGGCTATTATTGCCGGGATGGAATTTGAAGCCAATCAACGTCCGGCTTCTGTGTCGGATTGGTTGGCTTTGTTCTCCAGTCAGGAGGATAGCGAACAAGTTCCACCGCGATATCAGAAATTGCGGGATTTGCTGAAGGCTGAGAAGTGGAAAGAGGCGGATAAGGAAACGGCAAACGTAATGCTTCAGGTG
Source organism: Cyanobacteria bacterium UBA11372 (assembly GCA_003486675.1). GTDB lineage: Bacteria > Cyanobacteriota > Cyanobacteriia > Cyanobacteriales > Aerosakkonemataceae > Microseira. The sequence goes on along the minus strand of DNGG01000199.1, from coordinate 3,634 downwards.
GCTGGGAGAGAAGAAGAAGGCTGGCTAGATACTGATGACATCAAAAACTTTCCCTGTGAAGACCTCCGCCTCATTGACCAGCTTTGGCTAAAATACAGCAATGGGCGCTTCGGCTTTAGCGTGCAGAAGCGCATCTGGCAAGAAGTGGGTGGAAAAGTGGATTATGACACAGAATGCCGCTTGGGCGATCGCGTAGGATGGCGTGTGAAACACACATGGTTAGACTATTATGACCTCACCTTCTCCCTCGATGCCCCCCTGGGGTATCTCCCCTGGGCATATTTCCGGCGTCGGGGTGAGGGGTGTTTTGAGTTGTGGGTGGTGTTGGTGGGGGTTCTTCTCTCGCGTCGAGACTTTTGACACTCCGCCGGATGAATCGCGGCGGATTCTTGGCTCATCCAGTCCACTTACCAAACACAGTTGCCTATGCCTGCCAGAGGTGGTTCTGTCCCCAAGCTTTCGACTCATTTGGTGAGTCTTGTTTCCCTGTGCCCCACGGTACAATTCAAAACCTAAAAAATTGGTTTCTCTGGTACTTGTTGCTTGAAGTTTTTACCCGTACAAGCTTTCCTGCACGGAACCCCATAACTTCAGTTTTCAAGGTACGTTGTCTCTCGACTACTGGGTTTTTTAAGTGGTTGATTACCCTTGCCACCATAATTAGGATACCTCTGTTGCGCGGTATACGTCAATGCCCAAACCTGAAGTATTTATTACATTTAGGGTTTGTTGCATTATGTCCAAAAAAGAGGTTGATAAAAAGAAGATGGTGTGGGTGTATATATCGACCTCGGCAGGGCTAAGCATTCGGAATAAAAATAGTTGAAGCTTGGCATCAATTGTCGCCCGAATGCTTCGCCCCTACATAATCCATATCTTAATTATTCTTGTCAACTCATTCTACTGGACTGGCGCTATAGCTAATAGCAGATTGCAGATTTTAAATTTAATTCAATCTAAAATCTGCAATCTCAAATCTAAAATCTAAAATTTCTCTCCCTGCATTGCCCCCAAATACTTAGTCAAATAAGGGGAAAACACCTCATAAATCAGCGTCAAAGGCTGTTTGTGATGCCAAAACAAATAATGGCGTCCCCAAAATGGCCCCGCATGTCCAAAAGCCTTTTCTAACGCCTCCGAGTGACCGTAATAAATCCCTTGCACATCGCGATACAACTCAGTTCGCAGCTTTTCTAAACTCAACCAAACGGGAATAGAACGGTTTTGCAAATACTCATCCACGTGGCTAGCTTCCCACCAAGAACAAGCATAAGCTAACCGCTGTCCCGAAGCTGTCCGCAGCCATACTTGTCGCCTGACGCGAGGTCCCGGCACCACTTGCATTTGTTCCGGTGCGCCATCTGGATTCATTCCCACAGGAGACATATCAATTAAATCTACTTCAGTCTTCTCCCCCGTCAGCAATTGCAGGTGGCGCGTCGGGGAACCATCCCCCAACAGCAACAATTGCCAAGTCGGTGCCAGTTGCGAATGGGGCAATCCTTGCTGGATAATACTTTCTCCCCCTTGCCAAATCGGCGTGAGGGCGTGCCAAGAGGTTGGCAGAGTTAGGCTGTCTGGTGCTGTAAAAGTCGCAGTCAAGGTTCTTTACATAACTTAACTTTCTTTTATCATAGCGTTGTTCTGACTGTCGGTATGGTTTGTCAGGTTATACAGATCGTTTGTACTAAAATCAAGATTGCAAGCAGTCCAAAAAAAAGATACAGCGGATTGCTTTTCGTGTGAGGTACAGCCAAAAGGCTTGGTGTGCGGGCACCCTTAAGGGTGCCCGCACACCGCTGTCGGTGTACCTCATTCGAGTGCAAACCGCTATATATACTAGCGAGAGCGATCGCGATCGCGTTCTAAATCGTATATCACTTTTTCCCAATACCAATCTTCAGAACGATTGGGATGCTTCTGCCTTGCCAAATCAACCAACCGTTCAGCCAGATCCGTATCTCCGTGGAGGAGAATCCACAGCTTTTGTCGCAGTTCTTCTCTAGGTTGGTTTTCATAATGTTGTTGTTGGCTGCACCACTCATTGTATTTAGCCTCACCTTCTTTAATGGCCTCATCTGCTAGGATTTGAACTTGCTCTCCCATTTCTTGCAGCATTTTTTGAGTTTCTTCAACGGCGAGGCTGACTCCTCCAACAAATAAGTTAAAAGCTTTCTTGGCAAAGTTTTCCCAATCGTCCATATACCCTCCACAGCGCTAGCGTTGTTGCAAACACCCATTCTTGCGTAGCTATTAATTACTCTGGAGTTAGCTATGCAATTTACGCAAAAAACTATTTGATTTACAAAAATTTACATCTGAGTGCGTTCCAGATTGATGTTCATTTCGTGCAATCTGGCGGCTAAGGCTGGCGCGATCTGGAGTTGCGATCGCGGCAGCGATTTCGGCCTGTGAGAAGATAATGCTGAATTAAATAATCCCACCAGATCTGACACTTTACTGCTCTACTCGATGCCAATTTGAGGTAAAGGTAAAAAAGAGCGATCGTCACATCTCAAGAGTAGAACCAGGAAATTGGACTTATGGGAAGAAGCTACGCCGTTGTAGGTACTGGGGCAATAGGAGGCTTTTACGGATCTCTGTTACAAAAAATTGGCCTAGAGGTGCATTTTCTGCTGCACCGAGATTACGAACATGTCAAACAGCATGGTTTGGCGATTTCGTCAATCAATGGCGACTTTACCTTACCCCAGGTTAATGCCTACAACAACGTCAAAGATATGCCGCGTTGTGATGTTGTAATAATAGCCCTGAAAACGACTCAAAATCATCTACTGCCTGACTTATTGCCACCTTTAATCAAACAAGGCGGTATTGTTCTGACACTGCAAAACGGATTGGGAATTGAACCTGAAATTGCCTCAGTTGTGGGGGAAAATATCGAAATCCTGGGAGGGCTGTGCTTTATCTGTTCCAACAAAATTAGTCCTGGTAAAATTCATCACATCGATTACGGTCAGATTCAGCTAGCTGCTTATGGCACTGAAGGAATTACCAATACAATGCGTCAGATTGCCGCTGATTTTGAGCAAGCTAGCATTCCCATCCAGATGGAAGAAAATTTAATGCTGACACGCTGGAAAAAATTAGTTTGGAATATTCCCTTTAACGGTTTATCAGTAGTATTAAATGCCAAAACAGATGCCATCATGGCTGACCTACACGGTCGTAAAATGGCTGAACAATTAATGCGAGAAGTAGTAGCTGCTGCTGCTGGTTATGGTTTGGAAATCAAAGAGAGTTTTATTCAACAAAGGTTAGAAGATACAGTTAAAATGAAACCCTACCTTACCAGCATGAAACTCGACTATGATTGTCACCATCCTATGGAAATAGAAGCCATTTTTGGCAATCCAATGCGCGCCGCGCAACAAGTCAGCGTTCCAGTGCCTCAAATGACGATGCTTTATCAGCAATTAAAATTTTTAGAAGCGAGAAATTGGTAATTGGTAATTGGTAATTGGTAATTGGTAATTGGTAATGGCTAATTGCTAATGGCTAATGGAAATATTACCAATTACCAAATCCGGGTTGATGACCCCTCTTATTCTGGTTCCCCCGTACTTAGTGCGATCAATTTATAATTATTCGTAGGTTGGGTTGAGCGAAGCGA
>DNGG01000154.1:66441-78257 GCA_003486675.1 Cyanobacteria bacterium UBA11372 | reverse complement strand
AATATTTTAATCAACTCCCGTCCTGGGCCGTAAATACCTCCCAGTCGGAAAATGCAAACTTTAATATTTGGACTAGACGCCGTCATTAATACCCGTTCTGTTTCAGCCAGAATTTCATTGTTTTGGTTAGTCGGTGTCAGGGGTGAATCTTCATCCACCCACTCGCCTTTTTTGTCGCCGTAGACAGAATAGCTACCTGTATAAATTACCTGCCGGACGGTAGGTGCTTGCTTTAAAGCCGATACAAGAGTTTTGGCTGTTCCAAGGTATGTTTCTTCGTATACACTTGCACCTCTTGCACCAACACACAAGAGGACGGCATCTTGGTTTTGCAGAAGCTGGCGCATCCCTCCTTCTTCATTTCCTTTGAGCACTTCCACTCGGTGAGCAATTGTTTCTAACTCTGCCACTCGTCCCAAGGTGGTCGTAGTAGCAGTTATAACATAATCCGACTTGGTACGCAAATGCTGAAGCTCAGCTTTACCAACATAACCACAGCCAATAATAGCGACTTTCACCCATTTACTCCGTTTTGATAAAACCGCAGTTTAGCATTATTGCCGATTTTTAGGCAAAGAAACCCGGTTTCTACTAACGACGATCTTAGAAACCGGCTTTCTGCATAGATCTCTAGTTCTCTGGCGACGATTTTTCATAGAAACCCGGTTTCTTTGCGTCAGATCTGTAAAAATCGTTGGTTTGGCAATCAGAGAGCAAAGAAGAAACTAGGTTTCTAAGATCGTCGCGTGTAAGTCCTGTGTCTCTGTCAACCGTAAATTTTCGCTAAAGGTGATATGAAACTCCAAAATTATGGGTAAGCTATCCCTAGGAATACGGTGATTGAAATTTAAGCAAATACACAGAGTCAGTCCTTGACCTTTTTATATGGTTTAGGATCTCATAGAAATCAGGTTTCTTTGTGTAGGTTATGTATCCAAAATAAACTTATCCGCAAAAATATGGAAATACTACAACAATCGGGAAAAATCATTGCTGAAGGATATCGCATTTGCCATTGTTCAAAAAATTGATGACTTTTTGCCTGATTCGCGCCAAGTCGCGTAACTATTGTTTTGGCTTATTTTTGCCGCCAGCTGAGAAAGAATGGTTGGTAGGGGAATTGAACGATTTTTTAAGTAAACTAAAGTAAATCAACTACCAATTACCCTATCGATGAATCAAAAAATTCGCGGTGCAGTAGCAGCAGGACATCACAAAACCGCCGCCGCCGGTATCGAAATGTTTCGCAATGGCGGTAATGCTTTCGATGCCGCTGTTGCCGCTATTTTAGCTTCTTTTGTCGCCGAACCGATGTTAACTTCTGCCGCAGGCGGCGGTTTTTTATTAGCACATACCAAAGAAAATAACAATATTTTGTTTGATTTCTTTACTCAAACACCCCGCCAGAAAAAATCTATTGGCGATCTAAATTTTTATCCTGTTGATGTTAACTTTGGCGGTGCCATCCAAACCTTTCATATTGGTTTAGCTTCAATCGCAGTACCGGGAAATCTTTTGGGAGTATTTCACGTACATCAAAAACTGGGGAGATTACCTTTTCATGTAGTAGCTGAACCGGCAATACATTATGCTAAGAACGGCATCGAAATTAGCGATTTTCAAGCTTATTGCTTAAATCTGCTCAAACCAATTATCATGGCTTCACCTGAATCCCGGAAAGTGTATGCACCGGCTGGTAAATTGCTCCAGGTTGGAGATATTGTAGTGATGGCAGATTTGGCGGCAGCGCTAACCGAGTTTGCTAACAATGGTGCGGGGGAGTTTTATTCAGGAGAAATCGCCCATAGACTGGTAAAAGATTGTCAGGAAAGCGGAGGATATTTAACCATTAAAGACTTGGAGAACTATCGTGCGATCGAAAGAGAACCGCTGGCGATAAATTATCGCGATCGCATCCTCCTCACCAACCCACCCCCCAGTTCCGGCGGCACTCTCATGGCCTTCGCTTTCCAGCTGTTATCTACGATTGATTTAAACAAAATTGAATTTGGTTCTGACTATCACTTGCAACTTCTGGCTCACGTTATGCGTTTAACTAATCAAGCCAGAACAGATGGATACGACGCTGATATTTATCAACCAGATATCGCCGAAAAATTCTTATCAAACAAACATTTTAAACCTTACGAACAAGAATTAACAGAAATCGTGAATAAATGGGGAAGTACAACTCACATCAGCGTCATCGATAGCGAAGGCAACGCAGCTTCTGTGACAACTTCTAATGGGGAAGGATCGGGATATGTAATTCCGGGGACGGGGATGATGGTAAATAATATGTTAGGCGAGGACGATCTAAATCCAGCTGGATTTCATAACTGGCCTCTTAATCGGCGGATTTCTTCAATGATGTCTCCTACAATAGTATTGCAAGATGGTCAGCCAGAAATAGTCTTAGGTTCTGGGGGGTCGAAGCGAATTCGCACCGCCATCCTGCAAGTAATTTCCAACTTGATAGACTTTGAAATGCCCGTCGCTCAAGCAGTAGAAAGTCCTAGAGTCCACTTTGAAAACGGAATATTTCATTTAGAACCCGGATTTAACCCAGAAAAAGTAGCAAATGCTACGCTTCCCCATGGCTCTGAGATGGTTTTATGGAACCAAAAAAATATGTTTTTTGGCGGGGTGAATACAGTGATAACAAATTTAAATGGGTTGACAACAGGTGCTGGCGATCCGCGACGCCAAGGTGTGGTAGAACTCGCTTGATACTTCTCCAGTATCCCTCTCATGCGACTCAGGTCACAACCCACAAAGCCCTTTATCACCCATCCAAATCCAAAAATTGCACATTATGGAGTTAACCTATTTCTAGCGTGACGCTACCAGCTTGCTGTAGCCTCATAGGAGAAAATACCCTGTTGATTGAAAAGAGAAGTCGCCATGTTGTTTAATCCTACACAACTACTCATCGACCACTTCGTCAGCCAGCTGCGCGAAGGCTATACCCGCACATACGGTGGCTGGAAACCGGACTATGCGGACATTCTCAGCTGGGCTGGGAACATGGCTTTGGAAAACATTGCCAACAGCGACGCCCTCTATCACAATGTCGAACACACTATCCTGGTAACCTTAGTCGGACAGGAAATTCTCAGGGGTAAACATATCCGCGAAGGCGGGGTATCCTGCGAAGATTGGTTGCACTACATTATCTCCCTGTTGTGCCACGACATTGGCTACATTAAAGGCGTTTGTCGGCAAGATCGAGAAGCAGAAGGTTTGTACGCCACCGGCATCAACGGCACGATGGCAAAGCTGCCTCCTGGCGCATCCGATGCTAGCCTCACACCTTACCACGTAGACCGGGGCAAACTGTTTATATCCGAACGCTTTGGCGGTCACAAACTAATCGACGCCGAAGTAATCAAATCCAATATCGAACTCACCCGTTTCCCCGTCCCCAAAGATGAAGATCATCAAGATACAGCACATTATCCCGGTTTAGTTCGCGCCGCCGATCTGATCGGTCAATTAAGCGACCCCCGCTATTTGAAAAAGGTCGGTGCTTTATACTACGAATTTGAAGAAACCGGCGTTAACAAAGGCTTGGGATACCGCCACCCCGGAGACTTGCGTCAGAATTACGCTAAGTTTTTCTGGAATGTTGTTTATGTCTACATCAAAGACGCACTGTACTATTTAGAACTGACGCAGCAAGGGAAACAAATCATCGCTAACCTCTACTCAAACGTCTTTGTCATCGAACACGAACAGCCAAAGCCTATGGATGTAGCAGCTTAAACCGGAACTAGAAATTAAAGAATTGCAGATTTCAGATTTCAGATTTTAAATTCAATCAATTGGGAATTAAAGAATTGCAGATTTCAGATTTCAGATTTTAAATTCGCTCTGCAATCTGCGAGCTTAAATCCCAAATAACCCAAGTTGCTAGTTACATCCAAGGACACTGGTAATAGGTAATGGGTAATCGGTAATTATCAATAGTGCATCGCATTTTAATCCAATTACCAATTAGCTATTAGCCATTAGCACTGGCACAATTTATAACTAGCAACTTGAGTAAATAGCAAAAAATTTAAGATTGCAGACCGATCGATCTGCAATCTTAAATCTAAAATCTGAAATTAATCTTGCTGGTTTAGTTGCTTGCTGGCTTGGCGAGACTCGTACCACAGGGGAACGAATATCCATGCCATTAGCAGCAGTAAAGCGACGATGGCAAATTGCGCCACCCAAGCGACTAATTTTTCTAAGGGCACGATGTGACCGGCAAAAAATGCCAAGCTCACCATTACAGATCCCCATAAGGCTGCCCCAGCCAGGTTATAAGCTGTAAATTTCAGGAAGGGCATTTGCACAATTCCGGCTAAAGGACTGGCGAATATTCGCAGCAGGGCAATAAAGCGACCGATAAATACCGTTTTTCCGGCATTTTCGCCAAACTGATGTTTAATTTCTAGTAGTTTTTCTTCGCTGATGCGGAAAATTCGCCCCAGTCCTAGCAGCAAAGGCCAGCCGCCGTATTTACCGATAAAATAACCGCAGTTACCGCCTAAAAATGCGCCCGCGATCGCGCTACCCAAAACCAACCAGTAATTCAGCTTCCCACTACCCGCGAGAAACCCTCCGGCGATCGTAATCGTTTCCCCAGGCAAGGGAATTCCCAGGTTTTCCAGCAAAATTCCCAGAAATACCGCCCAATAGCCGTATTTCCCGGCAATTTCCTCGATGTTTTCTACGGATATAAATTCTAAGGACATCTACAAAATCCTTTACAAAGTTTAATACTTTTTATAATCTTGGCCTAATTCTGGGAAGCGTGTCAATGTTGCTAATTGCTAATTGCTAATTGCTAATGGTCATTCGCCCTGGTGTGGGAGGAATTATATATCAGAAAATGGATTATTTGTCAAGGATTGGCATTGGGTGTTCATATCGCTGTTATAGCTACTCTGATAACAGGCTGTGCAAGGAGCGATCGCACTTCACCATCACTCAATTATTAGTTAATTTTTGATTTCAGCTGGGAGCGCAGTTTGTCCAAAAAATTGCTCATCTCCCACACTAGCCACTTTTTTTCTGCTTCGGTTAAAAATAAGCCAAAGCGATATCGATCTTTCCCGCTGCACATTGTAATTGACTTGAACCAACCTGTTTTTACTGTTAGCTCTTCAATGTCTAAACAGTATCCTTTTACTTGATTGAAAAACCCAACCTTTAAACTCCTCTCAATTACCAAACTTTTCTGGTTCATCTCCAACTTAATGTCACACAATGAACCCAGTAGAGACTCGCGCAAACTCCATAGGCCAATTGACCAAAAGATGAGTACAATCCAAAACCAGAGACTCGATAGTATAATTGTATCAATCGCAAACTCCACATCTGTCTTGAACATTTCTAGGATTATACCAAGTATTAAAAATGAGATTTTATTCCAAATTAAAGAGAAGAGAGTAAACAGCTTACTGTAATTTGTGCGTAGCCATACGGGAGGAATTCCTATGAGTAACTGCTCCTCAGTTCGAGTTAAAATTATCGGGCTATTCTTGGGTTTGCGAGGGGTGAGGAATTGGGATTTAACAATTGCCCGTTTGTGCCGCAATACAGCTAAGGCTTCTTGGGCAGAATCAAAGCGGTTTTCTATCTCTGGTTCAATCATCCGCTCTAGCCAGTTGGCAAATTTTTTAGCAACGCGAACATGAGATCGGAAATTAATTTTTAGGCGGCGCTGAGGTAAATCTGCTGGGCTTTTCTGAGTTAACAAAAACAGCAGCGTTGTTCCCAAACCATATAAATCTGTGGAGAGTACTGCTTGTCCCCGAAATTGTTCGGGTGCCATATAGCCATAAGTTCCCACTACCGTACTGCCACCCGTGACAGTTTGGTGATAAACATCTTGTACTGCGCCAAAATCTACTAAGAACAGATCCCCCCATGCCCCCCTTGGTAAGGGGGGTTGGGGGGATCGCAGAATGATATTTTGTGGTTTGATATCCCGGTGGATGATAGGAGGAGTAAGAGTTTGCAGATAAGCGAGAATTTCTAAGACTTGAATTGCGATATCTTTAACTTCAGATTCTTGGGGACGCCAGCCATTTTCTATCCAGTTGGCTAAAGAGGTTCCTTCTGCCAATTGTTGCACCAGGTAGAAACTCCGGTCATTTTCTGTTTCTACCTGGAAATAGTCCAGATAATGGGGAATGCCTGGATGATGGAGTTGAGAGAGAGTTTTACTTTCTCGTTCAAACAATTCCAGGGCTTTCCAGTCTGTCATTCGCCGCAGAGACAAGGTTTTAATCGCTACGAGGTGATTGTTTTGTAAGTCAATGGCTTGGTATGTGATGCCGATGCCACCCTGTCCCAAGGTACTTTTGATGCGATATTTTTGGGCAATAATATCGCCTGATTTGTGCAGGAGTTCCATGATTGCTTTAATCTAATTGGTGATGCTGGCTGTAATTGTTGCCTGTTGGTTTATACATTTGTTGAAGTGTTTTAATATTTTGCACCATAACGTTTGAGCAGTTCGACTAGCTCTTTCCTCTCAAACCCTGCTGTGTAGGCCAGCGGAGTTCCGACGTATTGATCCTTGGCATTGACATCAGCACCGTTGGCAATCAGCACAGAGGCTACATCCTTCGAGTTGCACTGCGCTGCCAAGTGCAGCGGAGTGTAGCCTCGTTGAGTCTTGGCATTGACATGTAGGTTTTCACAAAGACCGAAATTTTGGGATGAGACGGGATAATGCGGGAAATGCTGGGACAGCAAGGCTTTTGGCGATCGCTTCAAGTTGGACAGTTTTCAGATAAACTGAACAGCTTTGAAATGAATTTTTCACTTATATTGAGATTGCAAATAAACTGATATTTTGTATTTCTTTTGCTATAGGACAAAAATATAAGTTTTGATTATTACTGTCCTGTTTGCGGTATGCCGCATGGTGATAGCTGGCTCGTTTACAAAATCCTTTTAAGGGATTTATACTGTTAATGTGACTTCGACTGAAAAAGCTGCTTGGTGGATAGACAATAGAAATGGGCAAGCTGTATCAAAAGTTAGGGCAGCGATTGACCTGTGTCTCAAAAATGGCTATCCCACTAAGGAATGGATCGAATTTGAACCGGAGTATAGTCATGAAGGGTATGGAGGGCAATACGAATTTATTTTTGAGGGCGAAAAGTGGTATCCCGGCGCGGATGATTTTGCTGAAAAAATAGGGATTTTTAAAAATCCTGAATCAGGGGGTCTAGAAGTATGGCACAGTTACAGTTCAACTTCTTGGCTCTATTAATTAACATTAATTGTTTTTGGGGGTTGTATGGATTTGTTAATTTTTGATAAGGATGGGATTCTTATTGTCCTTAGACCTGGGAAGATATTTTGCGATTCTCCGAAAGAAGTTATTTTCTCATTTACCTGCCTTTAAGCTGCGCCAAGTTGGGGAAGCGATCGATCCTGCTAATGAGGCAGTTGTTGTGTAGATTAGTAGCGCTCTTGTTTTTAATGAGAGCGCTACTAAGCAGTTACGGTAGGTTAAAAATAGCAAAAAAACACGAGGACATAATGCGTGCTTTACACCTTGTCAAAAAAATACAACTTTCTTCAATTGAAAAAAGCGAGAAAGGGTTATTAAGTAATTACTTAGCAAAGCTAGAAGATGATTTGGATAAAATATTCCTGGCATCTTGTACGAAGAAAGAAGCTTACAATAAACAGATTGATTTCGTTCGTCACGCTATAGATGAATGTAAAGGGGGTGGCGTAAAGAAAAAGTATGAAGCTGTTTTGTTAAAATTGGCTAAGTTGGAACATAGCAGAACCTTGCTTTATGTTGACAGGGATGATTTTTCAATTCACGAGTGCAAGCTTAAATAAGCTGAAGTAGTTGTTGCCTATTAACAGCGCTGCTAATAGGCAGTTTAAAGCACTAAAAATCCTATTCTATATCCTTTATTACGTAGTCAATCTCGTTTCCGGTCTTGGTGATACCGAATTCTGGAATATTATAATTCCAAGTTCTTAAGTTGTCGGCCTCTTCTGCTGCTGAGACGTATCTGCCTATTGGTGATAGAACCCTTTTAAAATCATCAAAGATATATAGCCCGTATTCTGGATTCTTTTGGACAGACAATGCTGTGTCGATAAAGAGATCTTTGTCCTTATCGGATACTACCCAATGACCTTTAAAGCGAGGGATTTTAATAGTTATTGTTTTCATGGTAGAACCTCTTCTGATTTTCATAGAGAGGGATTGGAAAGCGCCGTCCCTCTCTTAGGCGTTCTAAAATGCAATATCTGCTATATCAGCATCGATAGTTTCAGTTTCTATTTCTTCCATTTCTATTGCTGGAGCCAATAGTTTTGAGAAATCTGGCATCATTTTTGCATTAGACTTGATACCTTGTGCTTGCAAAAATGATGCCATTTGATTCCATTCTTCTGTTTTGTTTTTTAACTTCCTTTCTATCTGTCGCAATTCTTCGACGGCTTTGGTTTGTGCAATGTACAAATCTTTTAGTCTGGGACAGCCGCAGGCTTTTGCTAGTTCTCTTAATTCATTGATGGCGTCTTGTACGTTATCGTCGGGCTTTACTTCTTTCACGAAACCAATTCTTTCGTTGTTGAAGTCTCCTAAGTTAACTAGGACGCTGTAGTGAACTTTTACTACTGTCATACGGTTTGGTTGGCGATCATTTGTTATTTAATTATACATGAATTTATTGACATTTCATGTGTTCTTTAACGCAATTGATTGTACCTTTCTCAAGGATTAAGCTTAGGCTAGTAAAAGTTTATTAGCATGAGTAACACGATTCTTGAGTCTTTGGTTAACGGCGCTGGGAGTATCGTGGCAAGTTTTAGTGTTGCTCTTGGGCTAGCGACACTTTCTACCATAAATAATGTCTCTCATGAAGTCGTTCGTCTTCAAGAACAAATAGCTTCTGTTAAGTCTGAGCTTAGCGATATTCGTAATGATGTTAAAAAGGACTTGGAAGCACAGGAAGAACAAATTAAGGGTTTGAAAGAGCGACTGGACAGGATAGAGAATAGAAAATCTCAGGTTAGTTTTCGGGGTCAGTTAGCGACCATTGGTTTTCAACAGTCTACTGGATTTACTTGTCGGGTGTGCCGTGAAAATGGCGGATGTCGCGTAACTAATTGTTCTGAGCCTCATTATGCGGTTAACTCCTAAGTCTGCTGATATCTTGGCTAACTACAAAGGAAGCAAAAGCTGCTTTTCTTCTATGACTTTCTGGGCTGTATTTTGTCTAGCGATAGAAGGTATTTCTAGCCATCTGGAGACTGCTTTGAACGATGGGCAGCTTGTTCCAACGGATATTTTTTCGATTGTCCGAATTGTTGCTGCTACTGTTGCGGGATGCATTGGTAGATATAATGCTTCGGAAATAATTTACACTCCGGAGTTCTTGCCTGGGCGCAACAAGGATGAGGCTGAGGGGTTAGTTGCTGATAAGAATAATGCGGAAGATTGATCGGTCGTAGCGCGTTACGCTGGCGCTAATATACCTAATTTTGGATACTTTTGAAAGTTTGAGGCACTTCATGAAGTTGATTGATATTAAGCAGGAAATTTCTCTTAGCGAGTTGATTGATGATATGGATCTGGCTAAGGAAGCTCAATCTCATTTGGTACGATTGGGATTTCTTGATCCTCCTGCGGATGGTAAATTTGGGCAGATGTCTACACAGGCTCTGCACAATTTTAAACAGCGGATGCAAATTAAAGAGGTTGGTATCGGAGTGCGAACGAGTGAGTATTTGTTAGGTCTGGAAACAGATACTCTATTAACTCTTGAGCAGGATTTGGCTAGCCGAATTATTCGCTATATGCAAGCCAAGAATTATTTTGTAGCGATTGGAGCGGGACGCTACAACATTGTCTACGTAGAAGGTGCTAATGCGGATGGTGTGCCAAATTCAGATTTGATGAATGAGTGGAACGATCGGCGCATCGTGATAGAAATTCCTGGCTCCAAACCCTTGATTAAAGGCAATTGGATTGCCACTAGCGAACCGGGATGGACTTATACTGCTAAACCGCTTAATTCACAAGGCGCTTTTCGGATTGCTTTTGGTCAATACAAAGCGTGGAAAGTGGGAACGCATAAAGACCATGAAGCTTTGGTGCAAGTTGCGTCTGTTAAAGGACACAGAGACAGGGATAAAAACGGTTTCCGTAGTGGCGATCCGATGGTGACTGGAAGTTTTGGCATCAATCAACATTGGGGGGGAAACGCAACCAAGGTAGGGCCGTGGTCGGCGGGGTGCTTGGTTGGGCAGTCGAGACAAGGGCATCGAGATTTTATGAAGTTGATTAAGCAAGATCAACGCTATCTTTTGAGTCGAAACTACTTGTTTATGTCTACTGTTATTGGCGCAGATGATTTAGCTAAAAACTTCCCTGCTTGAGTTAGGAGGCTCTATATGACCCCTGTAACAACGTTGATCGATCCGGATGATGATGACAATGATGGTGACGATGACGTAGGTGATGCTGATTTTGATGTTTACGATCTTAGCGGTTGGTTTAGCGATGGCGATAGTGGTTGGATAAGTTTTGGCTGATTTCTAATTTCACATGAGGCGAACTATGGACAGCATTGGATATTTGTGGATTCAAAGTGTTGATGGTGATGCCGATGATGGGGACTCTCAGGATGCACAGGATGCAGATGATGGTGGTGATGCACAGTCTGCGAATGAAGAGGGTTAGTTAATTTAATGGTTCTCGGTGCAGAGAATCTGCACTGAGAATATTATTTCGGTTAAATATGATATGATAACTTAGGCTTAAGTAAAAAGCCTTTTGCTAGCAATTCGAGGAAAAATAAGGAGGTGATAAAGTATGTGATTTGTTACTTAAAAAACCGCAAACAGGCTAAGGTGCTTTTGGCTCAGTTGGAAGATTTCTTGCATGAGAATCGCGATATGACTGAGCCTCGCCGTATACCTGTTCGGCGGAAGATGATTGTTTGATTTTGCGAAAACAATGCCTACTGTCAGTACATGCACCAAATCCACGTTTAGTACTGACACTTGCAATACCACAATTAAACGGGTATTTTAATGCCTACAAAAGACTATGGATACTGCGAATTTTGCAAATATTGGGACTGGCAATCTGTAGAGTATAGCGATGAATGGGTAGATGGCTATTCAAACTGGGGATACTGCAACAACCCGGTGTCGCCATATTTTCACAATAAAAATTACTGTAAGAAGACAAGAGTTTATGATGGACACGGATGTGACTCATACGAACATAAATAAAAACACCTGGTCAATTCCAAGCATTTTTTATTTTGACTATTTAATTATAAAAATGGGGCGATCGCTTCCAAAACTGGTAGTCAAGGGGCAGCCGGAAGCGATCGCGCGAACTAGCACGCTACATTAAGCCATCGACTTGCTTTTGGTAGACAGCTCTACAGGTAAAGGTATCAGCCGAATCTTCCTTTTTAAAATCCAGCGCATTAGCGCCCGTCAGACTGCCTGCCCCGCTTCAAGCTAGTTCATTTGTATTATACATCCAAAACGAAGAACGCCCAGAGCTGACAAGCACTCTGGGCGTTCTTCTCTCTAGCGCAGGCGATCGCGTAGAAGGAGCATGATTAAATCGCCAAAAACTTAACTAAAATTAACCATACCTCCTCGCAACGAGCAGGTATTTTTGTGGTAAGTTAGACAGATTGCCGAAAACCAAGGCACAAAAACCGCGAAACCTTTTTCGCAAAACCTCAATTTTTTGTTGATCTTCCGAGTACGCTCGGCTTGAGCGGAATTAACGCCCGTGGACAAGAAGAGGC
>DNGG01000154.1:64394-66166 GCA_003486675.1 Cyanobacteria bacterium UBA11372 | reverse complement strand
TTTAGCTAAGTTCTATGGAGCAGGTAAGTACAACTCTAGGTAGTGTTCCCAGCGGTTACTTACTTTTCACTATCTAGCTATATTGATTTTTCTCTATGTTTATGAATGGCATTAATTATATATCCATGGTTAAAAATGTTCGCGGCGTTAACACTCTGATGACAAGATTTTCAAACCGTTGTTTGGTAAGGATTCTGGTTAATAAATTTAACTTATAGCCTTTTAGCGCAGCGGCGCAGTTGGAGCTTATCAGTCGATTGGGTTGGCGATCGCTTTTATAGCTACAGGTCTTCTGGATCGATTAGTTCGCAGGCAATGTCTATGAAATCTGTTTCTGTTAGTGGGTGGCCTGCTGAATTAACGACGAACCCTGCTGCGGCGATCGCTGCTAGGGTGTTGTATTTGGGTTCGCCTATGCCGTTTTCTACCTTGGCAATGGTTTTCTTGGATATTTTGGCTCTACCATTGGTGGCAAGGTGAGTGGCTTCGCTGGCGGTGTCAAGATTCCACCCTTTTGCGATGCGTGCTGCGCGTATTGTCTTGCCTAGTATGGTTAGGCCGCGCTTTGTCCAGAGTTTTGCTGGGATTGTGTTCACTGTTACTCTTTTTGATTTTAGAAAGGCATCCGTAGCTACTTTGCTTAACGCCAACCAATCATCTTTGTAGGTGTTTTCTGTATCAAGCTCAATCCCTTTGCTTGTTATAGAGATGAGCCTGTAAACGTAAGGCGACAATGCTTTGAGCGTTTCATCACTTGGTTCCCGTAAGTGTCCATTGACGTATTTGCTTACGGTTACGTGCGATACACCAGCTTTCTTCGCTAGCTCTCTTGTAGAACAGGAATTAACCTGTAAAGTCGCGCGGATAAGCATTTTGAGTCGTTCCACACCATCTTCAGTGTATTTGGGCTTTGGTCGTTCAAGCTCCGACAGATTAATGATCTCGGCTGACACTGTAACTCTCCAATCCGGCGCTATCATGTGGAATAAACTCGTCAGTTGCCAGTTTTGCTAGCTGAGTCCAGTCGCTATAGGTTGTATCAGGATCGATGTCTACAACGTGGCTTTTTATATCAATTCTTAAAACTCTGTGCGTGTGTGGAGCTAATGCTTTGATAATTTTATCTTGTGGCTCACAAACACGTCCTTTAATATACCTATTTGCGGTTCCAGGAGAAATGCCAGCTCTTCTAGCCATTTCGCGCTCAGACCAATTGTTGTACTTGATAGTGGCTTGTAGGACTAAGCTGAGACGCTTAATGCCCTGCTCTGTGTAGTTGAATTTCGGCTCCCAAAGGGAAACTGCTGCTTCAACCAAAGTGGCCTCCTGTCGAGTGTCAGAGCTGTTAGTGGTGTTAGTCATGTTAGCACCTCGCTACCCATTGTACTTGTACCTGGGGCAAAGAATGAGGCGCACGGGTATATTTTGAGTGATTTGTAATTCTTAACAATCGCTGAAAGCCGCGATCGTTTTTACTTAGGTACTTTTCTAAGTGTTTTTACGGAAGGACAAGGGTATTGCTCTGTTGATATATTTTTGATTGATTGTTGCGAAATGTTTCACTGGAATGGACTCAGCCTAAACCGAAGTTGGATCGAATTGCCCGAAGTTGGAACCAAAATCGACAAGGTGGAACCAAGATGGAACTAAGGTGGAACCAAGATGGAACTAAGGTGGAACCAAGATCGAACTCAGAAGTTAAGTTGAACGCACTGGAAAGAGCATGAACCAAGACTGTAATGTGACGCCCAAGATCGACGCCCAAGATCGAC
>DNGG01000154.1:0-64110 GCA_003486675.1 Cyanobacteria bacterium UBA11372 | reverse complement strand
ACAAGATCGACGCCCAAGATCGAACTCAGAAGTCAAGTTGAACGCACTGGAAAGAGCATGAACCAAGACTGTAATTATATAGAGGAAGATTACTGTCTATTTGTGTCTACCTCTGAATGCCAAGAGCTAGCCTTGTGTAGTATTTATAAGACACAGGAACATCAAGATAGTTTGGTCATTGACTGCCCTAAAGCTGGTGTAAACTTTGATGATGTGGCTTTGGAAAATCTGGTTTATAAATTATGGCAGCAGAGGGATTTGCTTTTAGGAGCTGCTAGGTTGTTAGGGTTATCAAAAAAAATCATACTAAAGGTTAAGGGATGCTTTTATGGTCAAGCATCCCTTGATAACTATCCAATTAGTTGGTGGGTGCAACCACGTATGATTTTACCAAGAACAGCAACCAAATATAGCTACAAAGATCTACTACAGATTGTTGCGACTTCTGAATACCCCACTTTTGTGACTGAGCTGCCAAAAAACTGGCACTGGGGGCAGCCAGTACCTGTAATTTTAGCGAGTGCCGAAGTAACTAATTTCTCTGGGCGTCATGCTCCAAAATGGCACAGCAAAGACATAACCATTTTGTATGACCGCTCAGTTTTTGAAAAGCAGTATCAGGATTTAATGATTGAACTATCAAATAATCCTGGACAAACTAGGGCAACTCTAAAAGATTACGTTTACCGCTCTTATACTGTGGATCAAGGCAGAGAAAGTCTTTGCCGCGATATAGAGATGGAGTACAGCTCTGATTTGGAAATTATGTATCTGGACGATCTGGATATAATAGTACGAATTTGCTATTGCAAAGACAGGAGGCCGATCAGATAGCTGATCTAATGAGAGCCATTCTTTGATAGTTCGTTTTCCGAGATCCCTTGTTCTGATGGTTGAGCAAGGGATTTCTGTGACAGAAAGATTTCAGGAAATGCAGATCTTAGCCAGTCAGCCTCGCTGAAAAACTTCTCATAAGGATCTACCAAATTTCTTATTATCCTCAATTCATCATCTGTAATAGAAGTTGGTTGTTCTTGGATTTCTCTTAAACGTGACAAAGACATGCGAGCGGTTTTGTTGTCTTGCATTTCAATTAATCGATTTTCTATTTCAACTTGTGAAATATTTTGGCGACGCATACATTCTTTAATTTTGCTCACAATAGACATAAATTTATTTAATGACTCGTGTTCTGGAATAAACTCGTCTGTCGCAATCTTCGCTAGCTCAATCCAATTATTGTAAACCTGATTGGGATCGATCTCTACTGAGTCATTATCAATAGCCGTCACTTTATATATGTAAGGGGCTAAAGCTTTGATCACTTCTTCCTGGGGTTTAGATAAGTGACCGTTCATGTATCTGTTTACTGTCGAGGGAGCCAAGCCAGCTTCCTGTGACAATTTTCTTCCAGACCATTGGTTTCTGATCAAAGTGGCTTGAATCGTCGCTGCCAAGC
Organism: Cyanobacteria bacterium UBA11372; assembly: GCA_003486675.1. Classification (GTDB taxonomy): domain Bacteria; phylum Cyanobacteriota; class Cyanobacteriia; order Cyanobacteriales; family Aerosakkonemataceae; genus Microseira. Next base: position 62,651 of record DNGG01000154.1, on the reverse strand, counting down.
GCTTGATACCATCTTTAGTGTACTTAAGGTCAGGCTGGAGTATTACCGAAATCCGCTCTGGCTGAGCTTCTTGGGCTTTCATGGGCGTGCGATAAGATTTCTTGTCTACCAGCATAGCGTATCTCTTGCACATGTTGATCAAGTTGTGCTAATTTTGTATCGAACATCTCAAATACCTCAAATATCTCGAATGATTAAAGTGAAAGGAGTACGATCCTCTCGTATTTCTCCTGACTGCTACGCGATCGCACGAATTGGTGCAGCCATTGAAAACATCAATGTAACCAAATGGATCGAACAAGCTATTTGGGAGAAAGCCTTTAAGGCCGGACTGGCTACATCTGACCGAAAATTTCTTTTCGGAAAATCCGAGGATGCTTAGCCTATGTGGTATTCATCTGTTGAATTGGTGGGATTACCAGGACTGCCATCCTCCCAACGCAGCATTCAAAGATTGGCTAAGCGAGAAAAATGGCCTTCTCGCCTTCGACAAAAGCGCGGCGGTGGCTGGGAATATCCTTTAAGCTGCCTCCCGCAAGAAACACAAGCTGCTTTATTAGCGGCTTGCGACACCCAATCCGAAGCGCAGGAAAGAGAGCGAGGGAAGGTTGTTAAACAGCTAGCGATCGCCTTACTACAAGGGGAAGCGACCCATTACCCATTACCAATTACCAATTACCAGGGGATGGTGGCGACGGCTCCCGAAGCGATCTCACCCGCAACTCCGGCCCCCATTGTAACTACAACAACCCTAGTTACAGAAAAGCTCCAAAGCAAAGCAGAAGCGACGAAAGATGCAAAGCTGTGGATACTGCAAGAAATGAGGCAGTATCAAACCAAAAGGGGAATTTCTTATTCACTGGCTTGCGAAGAATTTGCAGCCATTTACAACCAAAAGAAAGTAGAAATTCCATCCTGGATTTTAGCCTTGCACCCCACAATTTCTAGAGTCAACCTATTGCGGTGGTTCAAGAAACTACAAGAAGGAAGATTTGAGGCGCTTTCAGATGCCCGAGGAAAGCACCGTAAGGGGCAAACCAAAATCGATACTTCTCCGGTCGTTAAAGACCTGGTAACCTCAATTCTGCTGGAATTTCCCCACGCCAGCATTGCTTTGATAAAACAAGGCTTATTGGCGCGCTTAGAGCCGGAGCTAATCCCATCAGAAACGACAATCTGGAGATGGGTTGCGGCTTGGAAAAAGCAAAATCCTCAACTGATTACTGCCTTAAAAAGCCCGGATCAATTCAGATCCAGATATATGGCTTCTTTTGGTAAATACAACGAGGATATTGCTTACGCCAATCAGCAATGGCAGCAAGATTCCTCACCGGCAGATATTTTGCTGGTTGATGGGAGATACTGCTTGATTTTCACGATCGATGTCGCCACTAGGCGCGGGTCAATTCTGCTTTCAAAAACCAGCAAATCAACCGCGCTGGCGGCATCTCTCCGAACCAATATTTTGGCATGGGGAGTGCCGGAAAGCCTGAAAGCAGATAATGGTAAAGAATACACAAGTATTCTTATCAGGAGGGCATTGTCTGAAATCGGCACAAAACATATATTTTGTCAGCCGTTTCAACCCTGGCAAAAGGGGGTTGTGGAGCGATTTATTCGCACCTTCTCTCATGGATTACTAGAGCTGCTACCTGGCTTTATCGGTCACAATGTCACCGAACGCAAACAAATCGAAGCCAGACAAAGCTTTGAAGAGCGATTCATGGGCGGTAAAGAGATTGAAATCAAAATAACCGCTCAGGAGTTTCAACAATTTTGCAATCGGTGGTGTAGGATTTATAACAGTACTCCTCATAGCGAGCTGAATGGGAAAACCCCCCTTGAAGTTCACCAAAAGCTGGCAGCAATTAAGCCAATTCTTGTGCTGGGAGAGGATAAAGTCAGGGCGCTAGATATTTTACTAGCAGAAGCACCTGGAAAAGGTATCAGACGGGTTCAAAAGCAGGGGATACAGGTTGAGGGTGCTTTCTTTATCGCACCCGAACTGGAGGCGTATATTGGCAGCGATGTGCAGGTACGCTTCGATCCATTCGAGTACGACATGGGCCATCTCTTTGTATTCGATCGAGATGGGTTATTTATTACCATTGCTAACTGCCCGGAACGAACTGGAATCAATCGTCAGAAAGTTGCGATTGAGGCCAAGGCGCGACAGAAAGAGCGGATCAAAGAGGAGATTCGCGAGTTGAAGCAGATTGCGAAAGCAACTAAGGTTGAGGATTTGGCTCAAGAAATCCTCAATTATCAGGAAGAGAAAATAAGTAATGTCGCTTATTTCCCTGTTCCAACGGTTGAACATGACAGCGAGGGGTTGCAAGCCGCTCAAGAGGCTGTTACGGCATTGGACGAGCTGCAAAGCGCGCCCAAACCTGACCCCCTTATCGCTGACGAGTTGAAAACTAGCGAGGAAATTTTGTCTCGCTTTGAAACGCGAGAAACACGAAAACAACTTTCTCCAGACGAGCGTTTCTGTGCCCTATGGGAGCAGATCAAGGCCGAGGCAAATATTGCCTTAGAAGATCTTAACTGGATGGTTGTTTACTCCAAAACTCCCTCTGGTAAGGGAGTACTGTTGGGGCTGCATGACGGTGAAGAAGCTTTAGCTTACTTACGAAATGTATCCCTACAAAATAATACTGCCTTAGCAGCAAACCAAGGCAGGTAAGTCAATGATGAATACAGCACTTCTTAAGTCAATTGTATCATGAGAAAACAATTTGTTAAGGTCGAAAACTTCCGTAAACTAGCGGTTGCCGCAGAGTCTTTAGCGGGCTACCAATCTATCGAAAGGATGGGACTAGCTTATGGAATGACGGGGTTGGGAAAAACAACATCTGTTGCGTTTCTTATCAACCATACAGATGGATTTTATTTGCGAGCGCGACGTTCCTGGACGCCCACAGCAATGCTCCGGGAAATTTGCTACGAACTCTTCATAGATCCAACCTACACTAGCGACTCAATGGTAAAGCTGATAGTCGCCGAATTAACTCAAAAGCAGCGAACTTTTTTTGTTGATGAGGCAGATTATTTGTTTTGCCAGGAAAACAGAAAATTGCTGGACTTGCTGCGAGACATCCACGACCTTTCTAACAACCCGATCATGCTGATTGGCATGGAGGATATTGAGCGAAAGCTGTCTCGATACCCACAACTTTCCCGACGCATAACGCATTTTGTGCAATTTAAGCCTATCAGCCTCGAGGACGCTAAGTTAATTAACAAGATCAATTGTCAAGTAAGGATTGACGACGATTTACTTAATTCAATCTACCTGGACGCTAAAGGCAATACGGGGCAGCTAACAGTTGGAATCGCGTCTGTTGAAAAGTATGCCATTGAACACGGCTGGGAACAGATTAATGCGTCTATGTGGGGAGAACGCCCATTTTTTCTGCGCCCCCGGAAAAGAAAACACGAAGGAGATTTTTAACAATGAAAGTTCAAACATTTGATGTGTATAGCGGCGAGCTATTCGTGGCAATGGAAGCTTTAGTCTCCCAAATTCACGGGTTTGAGGATGGATGGTTTTCCGCCCACGAGGCCAACATGACTCGCATGGAGGCTGAACAAATTGCCGCCTTCTTGCTTCATAAGTTGGCTCATGAATTGGATGATTTAAAGCTCAATGAAGCTTTGTGTAACGTGCGCTATTTAGACGGTTCAAATAATGGAGAACAAGAACATGCAAGCAATCGATAGCGACAAGTACAAGGTGATTGTGACCGAGCAAGGTATCGAGATTAAAGGCAGTTGGTATACATCATCTAAGCTGTTGTCTTTGGTTGGTGAAACTGTAATTGCTTGCTTGAGCAAAGTGGATAAGAGACAGGCTTTTGTTTTTACGGCTAAGTCTGAGTCTTACGTTTGCGGCTCATATGTCTGCTGTGCGGAATCGCAGCAAGTAAATATCCATCCCCAACTCAACAAGCGTACATCTTATCTAGCTGTGGCTGAGGTGCTGCACCTCCAAAATCCTGAAACCGTAATAACGCTTCGGGCAGTGATTGATTCAATTCTTCAGCGAGATGAACTGCAAGCTACTCGCGAAGAGGCCGAGATGGTGGCTGCTGTATTGATTGAAGAACTGCTTTTTATTAAGACGGAAACCTTGGCTTCCAAATTAGCCTTAATAAGGGGGCGGAATGAGCAGTAATTCAACGTTTGTCCGAGTGTGGGATTGGATTCGAGAAACTAAAGAATTTACTTGCTTGGATATGTGCAGCGCCCTGAGTATCTCCAAGAACCACGCTTATTGGTACATTGGAAAGTTGCTCAGAGTTGACCATATTGTCCGAAAAAACGAAGGAAGGCAACTCAAGCGAAGTAAAGGAGAGCATGGTAAGTACTGCTTAAAGCTCAACTCCTTACAACCTCCAGTGCTTACAAGCAAAAAAGGCAAAGAGCAGGTACTATCTCCTCGGCAAAAAGTCTGGAATGCTATCCGGATATTCACAAAATTCACTCTTACCGATCTGCAAATAGCATCTGGAAGTAGCTATTACACTTGTAAAGCCTACACCCAAGCCTTGATTAAGGCTGGATACCTGAAGATTGTTTCCAAAGTAAACCAGTTTGGCGGGAAGCAATACACGTATCAATTGATTAAAAATACAGGGCCGAAGGCTTTAAAAATCCGCCGAGAAGGGCGGCAGGAACGATGGGTTGTAGACCCAAACACAAAGAAAATTTACGAAATCGGCAAGACTGGTTAAACAGTTTATGAAAAATGAATGCATTAGAAGCCCTCCAGGGTTCATGGGTTAGCTTAAAGTGTGCGTTTTTTCAGTAGGTACTAAAACTATGTGCATAGAGTCTCTTATTTTGTGTATCAAACGCCTGTTCACAGAAGCAGTAATGTCGATTCGTGAGTATCCAGCACCACCATCTATCCTGATTTACGAACCCCGTTCCTGTTGCCCACCACCAGCAGATAACCGACCAGCAGATAATTTTAATTCTCTGTGCAAGCATTGCGCTTATTTCAGCGGTAACGGCTATCTTAATTGCGCCGTGCATCCATATGGGCCACAGGCGAACTGTGCTGATTATTCACCAATTGATTGAGCCTCCTTATGGCATCTTGGAATCCTGACATTAAAAAACTTCAGCCAAGGCATCCTGTCCGAGTGTGGAGTTGCACTCATCCAAGACACAACATGATTGGAATAGTAGTATCGGTTTGTGTTTTTTCAAAAACAGTACAGGTTCGCTTTCTGGACTCTTCTATGACAGAAAAATTCTTCATTACTGAATTGAAGAAAGTTCAATTTCGCTATCGGTAATCTTGCCCAAAAGACCACCAAATTAGTTAGGAGATGCAACGACATGAATTTTGATGTTGAAATCCAGCGACTCCAGCGACTGAAAGAAGAAGCCGAAAGACTTCAATCACGAATTAACGATTTGCATTTCTGCAAATTGCTAGAACAAGAAATTGTTGAGTTTGTTCACGTTAGCTTGCCCACTTTTGATCGTTGTGACGCTGTGGAGGATCTTAAGCTTAAGATTTTGGAAGTTTTTAGCTCGTTTATTAGCAAAAAAGAGGCTGATTTAGACGATAACCACGAACTTCCTTGCATTCCTTTGACTGCACGGTTCGGCAATGGCGAAGCCGAACATTCGTTCTCTGACTTAACAAGAAATGAGGTTGCTCATTTAGAGTCTTCACCAAAGTTGGAGCAATTATTAACTAACGTCAGAGCAATTCGCATCCGATTTGCGAAAATGTTTGGATTTAAAGAGTTTGAATGCACTCCTACTTTTATAAAGGAGTTCATTCAGGACATTATCCTGTCTATTCCGACTCTCAACTTAAACGTTAAAAGCTTAGAGCAAGTCGGGGTAAATCAATTCTGGCATACAGTTGACGTTTGCCTTAATGCCTATGAACGCTATGTAGTTGAACAGGAACAGCTAGAGGGGGCAAACAACAATGACTAATAATCTTGACAAGAAACTAATGGGACGGATGGAGATTTCTTTGAGTAAAGCGATCGCTGAGTTGCATTTCAGTTTAAAGGTGGCTGAAAAAATAGGCAACACTCAACTCGCTAAAAAGCTGCAAAAGCAACATGGTCGTCTTGTTTCGATTGCTCAACAAGTTAGTTTATGCCTCGATGAACTTGCTTCTAGAGAGAAACTCGATCTTGAGCAATTATTTAGCGTTGATGATGTTGTTCAAGTAATTGAACCATACACTTCTTATCACAAGTGGATAGGAAGAGTGGTTTCCGTAAATATCAGAAACGAAGAAGTGGTCGTTGCTTTCCGTGGTTCTTCAGCGACAAAAACATTCAAGTTCGCCAGCCTAACTAAAGCTTGGAAGTCGGCTGTTCCCCGCCTGACGATGAAAGTTTAACTTTCTGGGGCTACCGTTCGGCCCGGTAGCCGAAACGCCCCTATGGGGGCGTCGCGGGCTGGTCGATACAATCCGCTTCGATTCTCTCTATCACGGGGGAGTTTGTCTCCCCTTTTTCCTCCCTCGCTATGCAACTTGAACTATTCAATACTGACAACAACGTTGGAACAACTTGGCTCTCTGACGATGATTGGGAAACACCCAATTCTTTAGCAAAGTTTGTTGCTGAGCTTGTGAGCGATTGCAAGACAATTTTAGCACCTGGTGCGGGGCGCGGACAGATTGAGAAATATTTGTCCCCACAAGCAGAAATCTATGCCATTGAGAATAACTACAAACGCTTCATTGAAGGTAGAAAAAATGTTGCTAATGCACATTGGCAACATGCTGACTTCTTTCAGGTAAATCCTTTGCAGGTTCAAGCTGTGGTTTGTAATCCTCCATTCTCACAGGGGTGCGAATTTATTGAACAATCCCTTAATTGGCTGGATACGTCTTTCCCTAAAGCCAGGTGTGTATTCATACTACCAATAGATTTTTTCTGTGCCAAAGAGCGAGGAAGGTTTATATCCGGCTTAAATTGTCATTTCTACCAACAATATCCAATTGTGGGACGGATTGCTTTTTTGCGAGACGGAGCGCCGGAAAATAGGCCCCAGAGATATCATGCCGTGTTTGATATTCGTCCTGGGCAAAGTGACGATTCAGCTTACAACCTAACTTGGATTTAAGCCATGGAAATTCCTGCTCTAACTTTGTGGCAACCCTGGGCCAGTCTAGTGTTTTTAGGATTAAAAAAATACGAAACTCGTAGCTGGGGCACTCCGTATAGAGGCCAAATGTGGATTCATGCGGCAAAAAGAAAAGTTGACTGGAGGGCGGTGCAAGTTTTGCAAGCTCTAGATATTCCTGTTCCTGAACTTTTCGATTTTCCGTTGGGGTGCTTAATTGGTGTTGTAAACCTGACGGCTGTGCAACTGATGGTAACGGATGAGCGATACGAGAAAACTCGTCTTATTTATAGAGATGGGATTGCTCGCATTTCTGACCAACCAGTTAAAGAAATCGCTGTTGGAGTTTGGGAGCCGGGTCGCTACGCTTGGAAGCTTGAAGCTGCTGAACAATTAGATTACCCAATCTATATACGTGGGCAACAAGGTCTGTGGTATCCAAAATAATTAAATCGTTGAGTTGAACAGCATGAAAAGAAAATTGCCGCAAATACCTAAAAACTTTATGTATGTAGCACCTCTTGATTTTGCAAAAACTATGTACGCATCGTATGGGGTAGGTGTAGTTGAGATGAGTTACTACCCTACGCCGTATTCTCCGTTTCTTGCCCCTTTGTATCAGGTTTCTAAGTCATTCGACAAAACTATTGATAGCCTCTTACGTAACTACGATCCTTCGACAGAGTTGGTGACACGCTGTTTTGTTTATGCTAACGATCCTTTTGCAAAGGGGATCGACAATCTCATTAAATGTGAGTTGTTAAGAATAGAAACATTGCAAGGGGTAATCTTTTTGGTTCCTAAAGATTTTCTCCACAGTCAATTAATGAGGCTTTAAAACGAACAATCTTCTTAATTGGCTAACCTAAGACTCATCTTTCCTGAAGTCTTTCTAAATGGCAACAAAGAGGTAACCCGTCCTTTTGTGGTGTAAACAACCGGCTCAATGAACAAAGGATAAAAGATGACTAGAAAAAACCTTGGTAGACCTGGACTTTCCGGACTGGGAGACTCTGGAGATCTAGAAATGGTGAGAAGAATGCCTTCCTTTTTGTATGGACTTGTTAACAAAACCGGCATTCACCGACACATGGTACATGAGCTAATGTGTTTAGATGAAATGCAACGATTGGTCGGAGAGGAAACAGAAAAGTCATTCATCGAGTTAGTTTTTAATCAATTTTCCGATCCAGAGATCGTGTTAATTTGCGATGACAGCTTTTTGATGAAAGGTTTTGCACCTACTTGTAAAACTTCGCGAGGTATTGTTTTGCATGGGCAGGTGATAATAGCCAGATTGGTATTGGCAGAGACAGAGACTGAAATACAAAACTTGACTGAAGACCAGTACCAAACAGTAATCGACGAGCTGCTTGAATATGTAATCCCTTAACAGAAATCGTCATAACCTATCCCTTGGTGGATGGGGATGTCACGGGTATCTGGGCATCTGCAAACATAAAACATGACCATTATCTGGCTAGCCTAAGACTCATCCTTCCTAAAGCCTTTCTGGATGGAGACAAAGAGATAACCCGTCCTTTTGTGGTGCTATAAATCAGAAAAATAAAGCAATTGCTGACTTAATTGTAGAACCGCCTAAGAAGTGTGTCTCGATCAAACGTATTTTTGCTTTAACTCTTTAATAAAGAGCAATTAAAGCAAAAATACATAACTCTGGAGTGGAAAATGAAGATACATAGGGAAAAGCGAGAGATTAAGGCAAGAGAGGAAAAGAGAAAGAAAGCTGACCTTTTGCTGAGTAAAGTCTCTCGTATTGAAATATTTACCGATCGAGCTAAGGATTCTTGTGTGCGCCATCAAGATGGTTATACAGTGCTGGCAAGATCTTTAATCAAGCAATTAAATATTCTCGATTACCGAATTATTCTGATTCGGACAAAACAGCGGATCTTAAAAGAATATTTTTGGAGCGGACAAGGATTATTCGACTATTTTTATGTCCGGCAGAATGTAGAGGCTTTTCCTGGAGTCAAACTTTACTCAAATGAAAGGCAGGATAGTTTTTTCGTGTTTACTAGCAAAGGATTTGAGGAGGTGTCGTGAAAAAACCTTACAAAACTTGGCGAGAGCCTAGAATCGCCAGGAAAAAGCTTGCAGCTTTGACAACGATTGTTGTTAGCATGTCAATTGATTTTAAGTACAAAGGGCCAATAATTGACGGATTAAAACCAGATCCATTTACTACTTTATCAAGAAAGTTTGTAAAAGAATTTGGCTATCAAGACAAGGCTTTACTGATTAAAATTATCCCTTTAGGTAAAGCGGACATAAAAGAATACTTTTGGTGCAAGTCTGGCTTGTACTCCTACAGCTATGTACTCAAAAACTTACCCTTTTTTGCGGCTTCGATTGCAGAAAATTTGACGGGAGTAAAACGCCAGTTTCGCTTTGACGGCATCTCATTTGTTGAAATAGGTTAAATGTAGATACATGGATCAAAATACTTTTTTTAGTTTTGGCGGGGGAGTCCAATCCTCCGCACTTGCTCTGATGCTGGTGAGAAATCCAGAAGTATTTGAGAACTTAGAATACCCGACGCCTATGCACATTATCTTTGCAGATACTGGTGCAGAGACAGAACATGTTCTCAAAAATGTAGACAATATCTTTGGAATCTTGGAAGAGGCAGGATATAAGACTTATGTGGTTAAAGCTAAAGATAGCATCTTGGACGAGGTTCTCGGCTCATCAGGGCGAGGAATCTCTACCCCCCCCTACTACACCAAAGACAGCAACGGAAAAGTGGGTATTCTCAGGCGACAATGCACTAGGGTCTACAAAATAGATCCTATAATTGCGAAGCAGAGAGAGATTTTGGGATACAAATACAAACAAAGAATTCCTTCAGGAAAGGCTAATTTGTGGTTGGGAATTTCGGTCGAGGAGGCAAGAAGAATGAAAGCTTCTGCCAACTGCTGGATAACCAACAGGTATCCGCTGGTTGACTTAAGACTCGACAGATCTGCTTGCGGAGTTTATGCTTACAAAGCATTGGGCTATTCAGTAAGAAAGTCTTCTTGCTTTTTCTGCCCTTTTAAGCATCAAGAAGAATGGGTATCTCTAAAGCGAAACGATCCAAATTTATTTGACAAAGCGGTTGAATTTGATGAAAAAATCCGCAACCTTAGCACTTTTGGTAAAGGTGTAAAAAACCCCTGCTACATTCATCGCTCCGGATTGCCACTGAAAGATGCCGTTGGGGTGGGAATACAACTGTCACTGTTTAATCAGCCTGAAGAGGAGTGCAGCGGTACCTGTTTTTTATGAGGTGCTAAAGCTAAAAAACTCAATCTGGTTTTAGCTCCATCTAGCCGCTTCTCCCCTGAGAAGCGGTTTTTTGCCCGTGTCTAAGCAGATTTACTGAGATGTGTAGCAAATCTCAATGTACGATCTCAATGTGCGATCGCGCCAAATGCCAAGATTCTAAAAAAAACCTTAAGCTTGTAGAAGCTGTGTATCAAATTGTCACCAATGGCTCATCCTCCGATAGCAAGAGATACTGCAAGCCTCACCAAGCTCATTACAGAAATATTAGGTGAGGAGCTTAGGGATGTGTTCTTTCAGGCGTTTCGAGGAAGAATACTGTACATTCCCAAGCGGGTTTTCCTGGATCATCCCATTGTTCAGGTTATAGGGATTGAATCCGCACAGAAGCTTCAGGCGGAATTTGGAGGGCAGCAATTGATGATTTCCGTTCAATCTGCCGCAGAGCGAGCTGCGCGCAATAAAAAGATATGGGCAGATCGAGAAACCATGAGCCTACAGGCGTTGGCTCAAAAATATGAACTAAGCGTTCGACATATTTGTAAGATCTTGAAGGATATGAAAGCTGACAATGAAAATATCTGTGATAAATGCGTTGCCTGATGATGTCAAACAAGAATTAAATAATAAATTGATTTTAAGCCATTTTAGCGGATATGAAGATTTGGCTTCATGGCTTTTTAGTAAAGGATTTAGTATTAGTAAATCCAGCGTTCATAGGTATGGTAAAAAGTTTAAGGAGTCTTTAGATAAGCTGAAATTAGCGACCGAGCAGGCACGTGCTGTTGCCGAAGCAGCAGGAGACGATGAGAACTCCCTTGGGGACGCATTGACTCGATTAGCACAGCAACGGGCATTTGAGATGCTTTTGAATCTTCAGGAAATCGATCCTGATAAGCCTGTACCGATTGAAGTTCTTCCTAAGCTGGGGAGAATGGTAGCAGACTTGAATCGTAGCGGAGTTACTGTCAAAAAATATCGAACTGAAGTTTTAGAAAGAGCTACTAAAGTTGCGAAAGAAGTCGAAGTAACCATAAAAAATAAAGGATTGTCCGACGAAACTGCTTCGTTAATTCGCGCACAAGTGATGGGGATTGTCGATGGGTAACAGTAGTATAAGTATAGCTGAACTAGGATTAAAACCAGAGGAAGTCCCCAAGATCCTGCTTCCTTATCAACAGCGTTGGCTGAAAGACAAAAGCAGCATTAAGTTATGGTCGAAGTCTCGACGTATAGGCGCTTCGTGGGCTGAGGCTGCGGATTGTGCCTTGCTTGCATCTCAAAGGAAAGGGCAAAATTGCTTCTATATTGGGTACGAAAAGGAGATGGCGAGAGGATTTATTGAAGACTGCGCTAATTGGGCTAAAGCTTATGGTTCAGCCGTATCTGAGATTGATGAGAAAGAAGAGGTATTTAGAGACAAAAACCTAGAAAAAAGCATTCAGGTATTTAGAATATATTTTGAAAGCGGACACAGAATAGAGGCTCTTTCCAGCAAGCCTAGAAATATGCGGAGTCGTCAGGGTCGAGTCATCATTGATGAGGCTGCATTTCACGATGACCTACCTGGGCTTTTAAAGGCTGCGAAAGCCCTCAGAATTTGGGGCAGCAATATTCACATCATAACGACATATAACGGCATTGAAGAGCCATACTACGAGCTTGAAAGGGATGTTTTATCAGGCAAGCTTCCCTATAGCCGTCACTTCACAACTTTCGATGATGCTCTGGCTGATGGACTTTACCAGAGAATTTGCTTTGTCTCTGGTTTGAAATGGTCTGCTAACGCTGAGAAGGTTTGGAGGCAAGAGATATTCAGCGAATTTGGAGATGATGCAGATGAAGAGTTGATGTGTATCCCTCGAAAAAGTGGAGGAACCTTCTTTCCTCGAATTTTGGTGGAATCAATCATGCAATCTGGGATTCCAGTTTTGAAATTACAAAAGCCAGATTCATTTGCATTGTTGCCGGAGGGTGAAAGATCTCAAGATATCCAGACATGGCTTGATAGTAATATTTCTCCAATCTTGGAGAACTTGGATCAAAATTTAAGAACTTATTACGGTATGGACTTTGGACGAAGTGGAGATTTGTCCTACCTGTTGCCACTTCAAGAATTACCCAATTTGATTAGACATACCCCATTTGCTCTTGAGCTGAGAAATATTCCATTCAAAAACCAGGAACAGATTTTATTTTTTGTATGCGATCGCCTCCCAAACTTAACCCAAGGGGCGATGGACGCTCGCGGCAATGGGCAGTATTTGGCAGAAGTTGCCGCACAGCGGTACGGGTCTTGGCGAGTCCAGCAGGTTATACTCTCGGCTGATTGGTACACGTCCAACATGCCTAAATACAAGGCTGCGTTGGAGGATAAGAGGGTTGTCCTTCCCTTGGATACCGACTTGCTTCAGGATCACCGGGATGTGGTCGTCGATCGCGGGGTTCCCAAGGTGATGGACAAGAAGCGTAAGGGTAGCGACGGGAAGCAGAGGCATGGGGATGGAGCGATCGCCTGCGCTTTAGCCTGGTATGCCGCCAGTCAGGAAGTGAGCCTGATAGAGCCTGATTTCTCGACCGACCCTGACCTTAGCTTCTGGGGGTGGGAATAATGGAAAACACCTGGCTGAACAAGTTCTTAAAAATATTTACTGGCAGCAAGGAAACTCCTATCCAAGGGCAGCAGAGGCCATTAAGTACTTGGCGAGGTGATGATTTCTCAGCTTTGGCTAGAAATTATGACTTAGAAATATCTGAAATTCCTATTAGAAATCCTCAAAAAGCCAGACAGTTGATTGAGGCATATGAATTTTGCCCGGAAATCGCAACCGCGATTGATGAAATTCGAGATTCGATTTGGTCATCTGCTGATGGCGACGATCAGGGTTTTGCTATTGCTGATACCCTTGATGACAATGTTACTCCTGTTGATCCAGAGGTGAAGATTATACTTCAAAGATTGATAGATGAGTGCATCGGTAGCACGGTTTTAGAACCGTCAGCGGAAAGGATATTAGCTTATGGAGATGCTTTTGCAAGTATTGGCATTGACTGGTCTGAAATGCGAATCAAAAAGATATTATTCTTGCCGACCTGGGAAATATTTAGGGTCGAGGACAACCAAGGGAATCTTGTTTGTTTTCAGCAAAGAAAGAGTGTCTCCGACGAAAAGAACAGCGTTACTTTTCACCCACTGACCGTAGTTCACTGGCGGTATCGTCGTCAAACCCTGTATGGAAAAGCGTTGTTCTATGAAATAGTTGACGATTGGAATAAATTAAAATTAATTGGTGAGTATATCGCACGTGCTGCGCGCGATATCGGCATCAACCCCAATTTGCATATCATGCCAGGATGTGCAGATGAGAATTATAAGAAGAAGTATAAAGAGGCTTATGAAAACGTGAAACGCGATGGCCCAATCACCGACCTTTATTTGTCGGGAGGGGCAGATATAAAGAAATTATCCACACTGAACCCGGATATTAAAGCGATTTTAGATGCTGCGGATTTCCGAATAAATCGAATTATCCGCCGCAGTAGAGTACCACCTTGGCTAATGGGATACTCGAACATGGGAGCAAGGGAAATTAGCCATGCACCCGAACGAGCCTATGCCAGATTTATTAATAGGCGCAGGATGGATATTTCTGCCGGGATTCGCCACCTTTGTAATTTGGAATTAGGTTTGCAGGGTATACCGAAGGAACGTTGGAAGTATCGAATAATCTGGCCTAAATTTTATATCGCTCCATTTGTGGAGGAAACAGATCCGCAAGCGGATGAAACCAACAGAGAAGGTATTGCAGATTTAAATGAATAACTATGATGCATTTTCCAGAGATCAAGTTACCACCAATAAACTTAGAAGAAGCTGAGATCGCACCTGATTACATTCAAATTGTTATTAGGCAATGGGAAAAGTCACCACCTGATATTTATTTCAAGTACTTATTACGAGCTACTCCTGAAAGCTAAATGCCACCCAACTTTTACTTTGATAGAGCTACACAGCGTTACCGAGATCAAGAGACTGGGAGATTTATATCTCAGCCTAGAATGCGGTCTTTGTTAGGGGGACATATTAATCAAGTCAGGGACGATCTAACAACAATCGGAGAATTGCTTATAAATCAAAGAATCTCTTTGCCGACTTGGGAGGCAGAAACTAGGAGGGCTTTAAAGGCTCTCCATACCTCTTCTTACCTGCTGGGTATAGGCGGTGAGGCTAACATGAGCCAGAGGGATTACGGCATCCTTGGTCAACAGATCCGCTCTCAGTATGAATTCTTGCGTGGGTTTGCGGAGGATCTGATTAATAACGGAATGACTGAGGCTGCATTCCGGTCGCGGCTCGAAATGTACGCTTGGGCTGCACGTGGTTCGCACGAGATGGGCAAGTTGGAAGGGCATATAAGGGCCGGATTCTCTTGGGAAAAGAGAATCAGAACTAAAAGCAACAGTTGCTCTCCATGTGTGTCCTATGCTGCTGCTGGATGGCAACCGATCGGTAGTCTCCCTCATCCCACAAGGGATTGTGAGTGCAGAGCTAATTGCGGGTGCTATAAGAAATTTTCCAAGAGTGAGCAGCGCCCGGAAGATTTTTTGAATCAAAGGTTTGGATGGATTAATTTAGATCAATTGAGGACAAACAATGGAAACTTTAGAGCTTGATGTTGTAAATTCTAAATTACAATTAACAGAAAAAGAGCTAGGCATGATTAATGATTTCATACCAGCTTCTTTAGAAAAACTGAATGCAGATGACCTAATTGCTGTTAGATTCCGAGCAACAGATAATCTTTTGAATAGAAGCTATGGTAAATGGGGGCTAGATGAACTGCCAATTTTAAAAAACTTGTTATTGGGGCTTCCTTTGACTTTAGATCACGCTTGGGAAGATATAGGCAAAACTCAAGCACTAATCTTTAATGCTGAGATTAGGCAGTACCAGGCTCCTAGATGGGCAATTGACCGAGCTGGAAACGGCAAGATCAATCGACAGATAATCAAACAAGAAGGGGGTTATTTTTCTTTAGAGTTTGATGCTGCTTTTTCCCCTGACGCGCCTGCTATTAGAGCATTGCAGTTTGGCAAGCTTCAATCGATATCTTTGGGGGGCTTTGAATACGAGGATCACATATGTCCTTTGTGTGGTGTTTCATTTGAGGATGAAAACTGCCCTCATCTACAACCTGACAAATGGTGGAATATTAAACCTGGTGAAACTTACGAAACATCGCAAGGGGCAAGGGAGGTAGCACCTTTTTTTATTAGAAGTGGCGTTAGGGACTTGGGAGAGGCAAGCTTAGTGTTGATTCCTAACTATCCCGCTGCTGGGGTGGTTAAGCGGCATCAGTTGTCCGATCTCATATCCGACAAGTAATCAATGATTTTGTAGTATTTTCCATTTGCTATCTCACTAAATTGAGACTTTCTCGCCAAAAGATTAGTGTATTTTTTAGCTAATCCTATATTTAAGTAAAATGTCGAAAAGATACACTTCTGAGGCGGACGCGATTAGATCAAGCAATGCCCGAAAAGGATTTATTTATGGAAAAGATACTGCAACTGCAAGTCCTGATTTATCTGTTTCGCACGTAACAGCAAACAAAGACGGTGCTGATGAGAATATAGGCCAGGAAGAAGAGAATTTATTAACTTTTTCTAAGGATCAACTTCAGCAGATGATCGTTGGCGCTGTGAAAGCAGAAACCAAGAAATATGAAAATTTATTAAAGCAGAAAGATGATGCGATTGCAACCGTTGAAGCAAAGCTTGAGCAGGAGCGATTAAAGTCCGAGCAGGAGAAGGATACTTTAGAGAAAAAGGTTCGCTCAGAACAAAAGCAGAAAGATACTATTACCAAACTCTTGTCAGATTTTGGTTACGGCGGAGATTCCAACAACAGCGTCTATATTGCGCCTCTATCAATGCGTCAACAAGAATTGTCCCCAAGGGATGCTTTGCGGGAATTTAATAAACTTTATGACGACGACTCAAAAATAAAAGCTTCAAGCGTTATCAATCCTGAAACTTCAGAAACTCATTTACAATTTGATTCCCGACCTCTCAGAAAATTTATTAAAAGCAATCGAGGAGCATTGCGTGACTCAGTAGAATCGGAATTGAGGAAATACAGATTTCTGCAAGGGCAAGGATCTAGTGGTCGGGATGCTCCAACATCTCTATCAAGTCTACCTCCTATGCTTCAGACTTACTTATCTGAAGTTGCCAGGATTGAGCATTCATCGCGCTATGTTTTGTGGCAATTTGTTAACAGAGCGATTTCTTCAGGTATTCCACCTGGACAAACTACGACCGTTTTTCGAGTCCGAAATTTAGAGCCTGGAACCAATTCTGGAGACTGGCAATTAGATCCATCTGTCGATATAACTACCGAAAAACAGCCTCTACAAGGGAATGGAGTCCCAATCGTAATCCGCGAAAATGGCATGGGGAAAGATGTTACCCCGGTCAAATTAGCACCTGTTGCGATTCCAGAATTTTGGATGGCTCACTCTCTAATAGATCTTGAAAGAGCGCTACAAGATCGACTAGGAGAAAATTATCATTGCTTTGAAGATATCGCAGTTCTTGAAATGCTACTTGCAACCACTGCTGTTGTTTACAACAATGGTGGGGATGTCGTTACTCTCCCTGCGGATGTTGCAGCCAATGGTGGAGGGCAAATATCAGAAGATTTCTTGGCAAGCCTTTATGCTTATGCTGATATGCTAAAAATCCCAACTTTTAGGGATGGTAAATACGCATATATTTGCCCATCTCCGCACCTGGGACAACTGAGAAAGAGTATGAAGAAAAATAATTCATACTTCGATAGTAACAATGTTGAAGAAGTTACTAGCGTTCTCACTAGATCAACCTCAAATGAGGACATGGGACGTGTTTCTGGTTACGTAGGCACTGTAGATGGATTCCATATTTTTAGTGGGAATTCTTTCAGTCGGGGAATTGTAGGGACACCTGGTGTGCAGCAAGAAACCTTTGGCGGTGGAAGTAGACTAACTCGCTCTGGCTTCTTAGTGGGAGCTTCAACGATGGCATGGTCAACTGCTATGCCGATGACAATTCGTGAGGAGATTGGGCGTTTTGGGCGGATGCGGGAATTTGCATGGAAAAGCCATGAGGGTTGGGGGCCGTTAGACGTAGATCCAAATAGCACCACGCCTGCCAACGACCAACAATTAGGTGTTTTAGAGGTCAGAGCCTCTGATCGGGTGGTGTAATTATGGATGAACTAAAGGTTAAAGATAAAGGCGATCGCGCACAATCTCAACCATCTGCTCAAATTAGCGATCAATATTGCACAAGTCTCTATAAGCAGCTTGGAATGCCTACTTGCGGCATTTGTGGAGAGAAAAAACGAACAGTAGAAGGTCAACAAATTTGCCCATTGAGCCAACCAAATTGTTCTTTTGTTAAACAAGGTGCCATTCAATAATGACGATCTATGGTCTGTTATCATCCATCTTGATTTGTCTCAAGAGGATGAACAATCTGTTCAAGAATGTTTTGATGTAACCGAAAAACGTTCTGAACGATTAGTTTTGAAATGTCAAGAAATAATTAATCAGATTAATGAGCTGGAGACTGAAAAGACAAGAATCTCAGCTGAAGAGGCGGGAATATTAAAGGTTGACGTTGTTGAATTTTCATCCCACCGAAGCTGCGAGGTGCAAGATCGGATAGATGAACTAAAAGACAAACTAGCGAAATTACTTGGATTTGAGCGAACAAAAGTTTATTTTTAAGGATTAAACGATGCCTGGGAGCTTTACTGATTATGCTGAAAATGCCATACTGAACCACCTTTTTGGTGGCGTCAGCTTTGCTGTCCCAACCTTGCACTTGGGATATTTCCTCACCGCTTCCAGCGAGAATGGGCCAGGGAGCGAACCAACAGGGAATGGATATTTAAGAATACCGACACCACCAAGCTATTGGCTTGAATCTATCGCTCAGTTGACCCAAAACACGCAGGATATCATCTGTCCTCGTGCCAGCGCTAATCAAGGTGATGTTGTGGGGGTCGGGCTGTTCGACAGCAGCGTTGGCGGCAATTGCCTAGTGTATTTTGTTGCCGACAGCTCGATGTTAATTCAACGAATGGATTCATTAGTGATACTAAGTGGAGCGCTAGTTCACCAATGGAATACAGGCGGCTTCAGTAATTTCTTAAAAAATCGCATTTTTAATCATCTCTACCGAGCAATTCCGATGGCAATTGACCCAACGCTTTATCATGGCTTGATGAGCGGCGCACCGACTGATGCAGTTGCTGGAACAGAGCTAAGTGCTGGTGGATACGTTCGGCAACCACTAGCTAATAATAGCGCTAATTTTGCTGCTGCCAGTGGCGGCATCAAACGAACGGCAGCAACTATTCAATATCCCCGTGCAACGGCGGCGCAGGGAACGGCGGCACATTGGGGATTCTGGAATATGGCATCCGGTGGGCAATTTATGGCCTATGGGCCTTTAGATCCGGCTCACGCGATCGCGCTCGATGGTCAATTGACGATCGCGCCCGGTGATATTGAAATCTCTCTAGACTAAAGCGAGGCGACTATGCCAATACTCTATAGTAGAGGTGTTTCATTTGCTACCAGTACTACTCCTGATGTTCCCTTACGGCGGATGCCGATGGCGGAAGGTTACACGATTGCTATCACGCAAGCATCGCTTAGTTGGTGGGGAAGAAATCGTGCTATCCGCCTACAAGCTGCTAGAAGCACAGTAAATTGCCGAGGAAGGGCAATTTACAATCAATTTGTTCGCGGTAGTGCTGATGCCGTTTCTGAGGCTGTTTGTCGCTATCTTTGGGTAATTCCACCTCCAACAACTCCTAAAGGAAAATTATTGCTTGATGGCGTATCTCTGCAAAACCAAAGATTGCCGAAAGGGAAGTCACTGGCTTTAAGATTTCAGATCCTGGGAGAGCGTCTCCGAGGGCTTCAGATTCAGCTTTTTTTGAAGGATTTGAGCAATCGGATTTTGCTAAGCAAGCAAGTTCTCGTAGCACCTGGGGGAGTGTTGATTGAGGAGATTGTCGATCATGTGGATGGCAATCAATTAGCTTCTGGAGCCATTCAATTGCTAGCGAATGAAACTATCTTCGCAGGAAGTCCAGCCGATTTTGAAGTTAAATATTTCTTTGAAATCGGGAATGGTACTACACGTCAGCACCAATTAGATGCTGGATACTTAATTTTCACCTCTAAGCCGTAATTCTAAGTCATAAACAATGAACGCTGTATACTTGAGAAACCCATTGCGACCCTTAAATGGAATTACCTTGACTCGCGGAGATGATGTCGAGTTGAGCGTCTCGATCGTTGAGCCTGGACAAACTGGAGCGACATTGAAATTAACGGCAATGTTGGCATCTGAATTTCCAAACGGTATTCCCAGAATTTCTAAATCCGGATCTGATTTCACTATCCAGGTCGATGGAAATACTCTTTCCGGCACAGTTTCCTTAAATTCAATCGAAACTGTTTTTGTCCTGGAGCGCTCTAAGTTCGTATATGACTTGGAACGAACAGTAGGTGGAAAGAAGAAAACCATAGAGAAAGGAGAATTCTTTGTCGATCCAGACGTTACACCATAAATGAAAAATCATTCCGCTATTCCGCGACGTTACTGGAATGGACGTATCTGGGTTGAAACGCAAGAAGCAGTCCTTGAGTCCGACCCAGAAACAGGAAATTTATTGCCAAAGAAATCTATCGTTGAATGTCAAGTCTTTGTGAAGGAAGATTCTCTACGCCCGACAGTCTCTACCCAACCAGGGCAGGGCATTCAAGAGATTGCTGTAATCATTCGCATGGCGATGCCTACAAGATTGCCAGTGTCTCCACCACTGAATAAGGTCAAGATGGAATACAACAAGCAAATGGGTTGGTTGCGTATTCCTGTAGGAATTCAATCTTCATGCGAACAACAGATACAAGAAAGAATAGCTGGTCAAAAGCTCAAAGGATATTTCGCTATCCAAGGATAGTTTTAAAAATTCCTGCGAGATATATCAGTATTAACAAATAAAGAGGCAAAGTCGATTATAAAAGCATATTTAACTTTGCTTGTTTGTTAAATGTCTAGTTCAAAGTTTATTGCTGGTGCTGATACGATTATTCGTGTCGCACCGTTGTTGGACTGCGATCGCGTCCGACCGGAATCGATTGTCATTACCACTGGTGCGCTAGCGACTGCTGGCGCAACCAGCTTAACTGTCACTATTACTGGGACACCCACCCCTACACAGACAATTCTCGCAACAACCAACTTTCCGCTACCGCTGAACTTTATCGAAGCGAACGGGAGAGAGCATTTGGTTTGGGTAACTGCGAGTATCGACCCTACCACTATAACCCTCACCGTACAACCACTGAAACGAGCGATCGCATCCGGTGCGATCGCTCGCTTTCCCGTAATACTACGCAACCGGCAGCAAGCGACGTTCAACCCTAACAACCAGAATCAAGATATCTCAGTTTTTGATAATGCTGGATGGCAAGATTCACTAACAACCCGACTAGGGCGCGGGCTTTCCATGAATGGTACTTATCTCCCTACAGATGCTGGGTACAACATCTGTATAGGAGTTGAGTTTCAAAAAGCAGATTTGTACTGGGAACTAGAGTTCCCTAAGCCAGGTTGCGAATCTGACAACTTATTCACCAAAGGTGAAATTTTCTGGGGCTTTGGCTCTTCTCAAGTATCGATTGAAAGCTCAGCAGATAACATGATCATGGCGAACATTGAAGTTCAAAGCCGAGGCAAAGTTACTCGGATAATGGCGGTGTAGTGATGAAAAAATATCCATTTATTACTAAACCGAAGGCCAAACCAACAACAATTGGTACGCAAGAAATAGGACAGATCGTTCTACCGGCTTACGGTGGCTTGCTAACTGGCGAACAAATTGATTTTGATGAGGTTGGTGGTTCTCTCCCCGATGGATTCGCACTAGCTTCTCGATTAGCTGTGCGGATGAGGATAGAGAAAAAACTTCTTGAGGAAGATACTCTATTTTGCTTGCAAGTTGTCACAAATAACAACTGGGAAGAAGAGCAGAGAGAAGAAATCGACCGCCAGAAAATCGAAAAGATAATTACCACGAAAGAGGCTGATAGGCGGCTTGGTGAACTAGAGCGAAAGGCCAGCCTATTCAATCAACTACGCACAGAATATGCAGCGGATATTGTTGATTGGGTAAAACAAGTACGTGGTGCTGTGGCAGTTAAGCAACAAACACTGGTAACTTCATTGCTAAAGTATCGTGGAGCGGTGTTGCTTAAAGAGGAATTGGCAGCGCTCAATAAACAACCAGAGCAAAGCCAAGACGACCGCGATCGCATTCTCGAGCTAAAGGAACAGATCGAAACTTTGGAAGCCTGGGCGCTTGACGATACCAAGCAGTTGCATAGCGCCTTTCTTGATGCGCTGTGGGACTTTGCTCAAACTGAGATGAATGGCGGCAAGAAACCGGGAGATGATGAGGAACTAACAGCAGAATCTGTGGGAAAGCAGCCAAAAGACGAACCCCCCCTACAATCGACTGGGGCGAAATCTTCTGGCGACTCCAAAGATACTGGCCTGGTGACCGCAGATTTAGCGATCGCAACTTCGTAAATCAGCCGGTCTGGTTAGTGATGGATGCACTCGAAGCGGGGAGAAAATTAGAGCAGGAATCGCTGCATAAGTACGAGTTACCAATTGCGAGGAATACGCAGGTATATGCCAATTCTCAACGCATAAAACCACCCTATGCTAAGGCAACTGATTTCTGCTTTTTTACTCCTGAAATTAGCGCAAGAATCCCCTCGGATACTTGTAACGCTTTTCTCTCCCTAGTTCGAGAAGGTGTGTTACCGGGATGGATAATTTCTACTTGTCCTGTCGAAGATTTTAAAGGCAATTCAAACGACGATCCGATTAAACGCCCTAGATGCTGGATGTCGCGAACAGTTGCCCTAATTGCCCCAAGAAAGGGTAAGGACACGGTTCACGCAGGTGCAGTCATGCTTGACCCATTATGGGCGAAACCGGGGAAAGCAACAGTCTGGGATGTGGATAGCGGTCAAGCAATTGATGTCGTGATTCCAGAATCTAACCAGAAGTTTGAATTAGATGTTGTTTGGGAAGTTTTGGAGGCATCAGATTGAAAGTTCAAAAAAGGCTATTGTGTACAAATTCTTGCTGTCCAGAAATCGAGATTGACTTAGAGAATCAGCAAGTTGCGATCGCCGACGATTATAACGGCTGCGTTCAGTTGAGCTTTGAAGAGTTTGAGAAGGCGTGGGAAGAGTACCAAAATGTTGTATCTGGTGATGCTGGCGATCGCGCTGCGGTGGACGCTGGTTGAATACAAGTACACCAAGTTGATTAGGGAGTGGTTGGGGAAGACTTTTTCTCACAATCGCGCCCTAAATCTTGTTTGGCAGCAACTAATCCACTGTCCGTTTTGCAATGGGTGTTGGGCAGGGTATGTTGTATTTTTGGTGTTCAAGTTCGACTTCTCTCACTTGAGCTGGAGTCAGTTAGCAGAGTTCTGGTTGTTCAGCCTACTGGTTGGTTATTCTAGTCTACTGGTTGAATGCATCACTAAACCGTTGTTAATTCGTTTTGAGGAGCTTTTGCATGGCAAAAATCAAGCCCAATATTAACAACAACTATGTGACTCAATTAAAGGCAAAGATTCGCGATGCCTGCGCTGAGGTCATCAGCACATTGAACGATGAATTCGATGAGGTTATTTCAGATCAAAATGAGTTTAACGATTTGGGGTTTTATGACCAGGATATCATCGATACTGAGCGATTTCTGAAATCCAAAATGCTAAATGTTCAGTCGTCGGGCGAGAGGCTGACCGCATTTTGGATATGGAATCCGGTAGATCCAGAAACTGGATACCACTATGGGGCGGCGCTTTATACCGGGTTTATGGCTTATGGCAGGAAGTGGATACCCGGACGCCCTTGGGTTGAGCGCGCGATCGCCAGAGTAAACCCTACAAAGGCGTTACAAGCAGAGATGCGTACCAGAGGGATTGGGTCTTCTATTCGCAAGAAATATTCATTTGGGTCTGCCTTTACTAGCGGGAATGCAGGTTTCAGCGCAACTATTAATACGTGATGTTAACAATCGAGTCACCACAACAACTGCGGGAAGTAATTCAATCGGCGCTAGGTGATGAACTGGGTACTTACACTTTTGAGAATGGGTTGAGTGCGCCAGCGATCGCTTACGCACCAAATCTGTCTGACTATCCACCCGCTAATACAGTTGTTGCTGGTTTAGAAGTCGTTATTATTCCTCCTTCTCCCTCGATCTTGCCACTGATTCAAGGCTACGCGGTCGAGAACAAGTGGATATTGTATTTAAAGCAGTGGAACCCCTCAAAAACGCCTCGACCAGCCTTAAATCGACTGCTAGGTGTCGTTAAAAGTATCAAGCGAGTGATACCTGTCCCTGCGAACAAAAAGCTAGGAATTCCAGAAACTTATCAAGTGACGCTCGAAGATTGGGATGGTGTGTCATGGCTGACTTAGGCGATATTAATATTGGCGTTGGCCTGGACACTTCTGCTTTGGATTCTGGGATTAAGAATCTGGGGCAGAAGTTTCAAGGTGTTAAGGATGTTAATGTTTCGGCTGGGTTTGATGGCAGGGAGTTTGAACGCGAGTTTAGAAAGTTTCGCGATCGCTACCGAGATCCAGGTTCGTTCGACGTGCGCGCGACGCTGCGATTCAACAATCAACAACTTGCTACCGCGAAGCGCTATGTAGAAAAAGAGCTACAAAGCGTTTTTGGCAGCGTTCAAAAGAACTACTCCGTACAGATCGACACAAAAAAACTAGACAAATTAGAAACCATTGCAGAAAAAGCAGTTTTAGGCGTTTTCAGCAAGGCAAGCAAGGAAGCTAGTCATCTTGGTAAGACGCTAAAAAATACTTTAGCTGAAGCGGACTCCAGAATTGATCAAATCTTAGCATCGAGTATTTTACAGGCAGTCCAAGCATTTCGCAATGAGATGAGATCCGGGCTTAATTTTGATAGCTTTAAGGTAGTGGAACGTAACCACAGTTTTACAGGCACGTCTGATAGATCTAGCTCTCTCGATCTTAAGCCAATAGATAATTCTATCAAGAAAGTAGAAGACGCAGTAAAAAAGAGCAAACCAAAGGAAAAAGGAGCTTTAGGCAGTCTTTTTGAAGGAGCAGTCTTAGGTTTTGGTCAAAATATAACAAGAAAGTTTTCGTCTGGATTTGTCGCTGCGATAGAAAAAACCCTGAATTTTGACACGGGGGATTTGGGGAGAAAAATAGGATTGGGAGTGGGAAAATTTGGAGATCGCGCCAAAAAACTTTTATCAGGTTTTGGGTCTAATCTGATTGACCAAAGTGGCTTGACAGATGCCTTAAGCGATGTTAGAGAGGTATTGGCTGAGTCTGCTGTTGCGGCGCTAGATGAGTCGCTAACAGCATCGGAGTTGGTTTCTAATTTAGCAAAGCGTTTTGCGGCGAGCTTATCAACAATATCGCCTTCCCTTGAAAAAGCAGGTCAAGCGCTTGCAAGCCCCAACACGTATTTGAACGCGGCTGGCGTAACAGCTAAACCCAACCAATCGGTTCTTCAAGCCCCTGTTGTTCAAGAGATCTCTAGAACAGTTGCCCCTATTTTAAATAGTTTTTTAGAAAAACGTAGAGCCACGCTACTACAAGACAAAGGGCTACCTCTGGTAATAGAAAGGGCGCAAGAGATTTATGAGGAAAGCTTAAAGGAAATAGGGAGTTTAACACCAGAGGCAATACAGAAAGGAATTGCAAAGGCAGAAAAACTGAAAGGCAGGAAATTACGCAACCCTGACACTGGCGCAGAAGTGGACGCTAGTATGCTTGCAATGGGCAAGCTCGTTGGGGTAAACGCGCCGGTAGCTGTTACTCCAGAAACGAAGGAACTAATAATAACTATAGGCGGGTATGCGGGGGCGCAAGGAGCAGCGTCGGGATTAAGAATAGCTGGTGACTTGGCCTATGAATTTTCCAAGATGGCTCGCAGGGAAGTTGCGGCGATTGGACTAAAAAATCCGGATACCGATCTAAAGCCAGAAGCGATGAAGCACTTCGCTACAAAGGCGCAAGGACTTTTAGGGTCCTTGGTAAAACCAAATTTAAGGGGCTACAACAAAGATGCAGTTGAAATGGCGGCACAAGCGATCGCTGCATTAATTGTTAACCCTGGATTGAAAGTAAAATTGCTAGGCGAGTCAGGCGGTGGCTTTGTCGCTGAAGAAGCAGCGCATTTGCTTAATTTGGCAGGCTTTGGCGAGCAAATAGAAAGTGCAGCCTTTGGTACTCCTAACTTTATTGGGGGAGTTAACCCAAAAAACCATATTAAGTTTTTAGCTAAAGATCCGGCAGAAACGCTGGGATATGAGACGCATCAAGTTTATGCACCTATGGGTCTTGCTGACGTCTCGAAACCCGAACAGAACTTAACAGGAGCTACGGGGCATCCTTACGAGCATTACAGGCCAATGCCTGAGTTTCAAAAATTTGCGTTCAATAAAGAAGTTGCGCCTCAAAAAGCTTCTAAAGGAATAACTCAAGAAGATCTTAATGCTGTCAAAAAATACATAGAATCTTACGCTAATTTACCCGGCGAAACAGCAAAAGAGGTACGCGCCAACTTAGCACAAGTCTTGGGGCAGCTAAAAAGCGTGGAACGACCACCTGAATTAAGCGCTGTAATAGAATCATTAGCCAAGGATTTTGAAGACTTACTTACGTTCCCAGATTTAGACAAAATAGTTCAGTATCGGGGAGTGATTAAATCTGCTGAAAAAATAGTACAAGACAACTTGCTTAAAGGAACCGAAGAAGGCAAAAACAATCTCTTTGTCATATCAAAAGAGATTGGAAAAATCCAAATCGATCTTGTAAAGACTGGCCTAAAAGATAAAACAGGGATTACGAAGCAGATCTACAACGAATTCTCAAAACTGAAACAAAGCATAGGCAATCTAAATATATCCCCACAGCTAATACAATTAAACACAATAGTAAAAATAGCTGAACAAAAGTCAACGGAACTAATCCAATCGCTAAGTGACTCAAACGTTGAAACTGTTAAAACTTTAATCGAAGAACTAGGGTTGTACGCGAACAAATTTAGTCAAGACATAGCCAAAGGCGAAGACAAAAGCTTGCAGGTAGGGATAGATCAGCTAAACGACATCAAGGACAGGCTTCAGGTTGAGCTATCTAATTTAGTCGTCCCGCAAGAATTACTTATCCCGATCGACATCAAAGGCGCGACGGAAAAGGTTTACCAAGAGATACAAGAGGCTGTTCAGGCACAAGTTAAGGAACAGCCTATTCGCATTGAGACTGAAGCAACACCCTCATTGGAACCTGTTGTTATTGAATTACCTTCCAAAAAAGACATTCCTGCGGCGGAGCTTGAGCCGTTAAGGTCAACAACCCCTAAATTTATAGAAAAAGAGGAAGAGTACTTAAGATCCCAAATAAAGAAAATTCAGTCGGATCTACGTTCTCTCGCTACTGCGATCAAGGCGGGCAAGTCCGTCGCTCAAGATCCAGAAGCGTCCTCTGAAAATGCACTAAAAGTTATTCAAGAAATTGAAAAGACTCTGCAAAGCGACAAATATAGTCCTAGTTTTAAACAAGCTATGGGAGGATATATTTCCCAGGTGAAATATTGGCAAGAGCAATTGATGCCTAAAAAAGTAGACCTTTCAGCAGCATCAAAAGTTTCAGAAAGCATTTCAGAGCGGCTTCAGCAGCTTACTAAGGCACAACTACAAGCAATTGCAAAACTGGGAAATATTCAATTCAAATCGAAAGAGACAAAAGAGCAGTTAGCCCAAAAACTACTTTCAATAGAGCAGACTACATTAAAAGACTTGCTGGAACAAGTGGCTGCCAGACAAAAAACGACTCAACAGCACAATCGCATTAATGACGCCATTAACGCACTGACAAAGGGAGGGGGCGCGGCTGCATTGGGTGGAGCGGCAATCCTCGGTACGGGAAAAGGTGCAAGCGCCGCCACAGTAGGAGCAGGCGGAGTTGTCGCCCAAGCTGGTGGTATCGCTGAAATGCTTGCTCTTGTGGGAAGTCCAGGCGCGGTGTTAGGGCTAGGTGGCTTAGGTATAGCCGGAGCGATTGGAACAGCTAAAATGGTTGGACGCAATAGGCAGCTAAAACAGTTTTTGGAGGCGAATGATTTTGGCTTTCTATACAAAGATGTTAAAGAAATACCTGGAATACTTTCTCAATTTTTCAAAAATAACATAAAAAAGTTAAAGCAGTTTACTTTAGGGCAAGGTAGCTTTCCCACGACTAAAGCCTCACCCGAAAAACTGACAAAATCTCCAGCGTCGCAGGCCGAAGAATCTTCAGTTTTGCAAAACTTGCTAAACCCTGATGACTTTGTGGACAAAATAATAGCCAGCACCATAAAAAAACAGGCATCAATTTTGTCAGCAAACGCACAAACGTTATTAAATGATGTGCAAAATCAGCTACTGAGCGCAGAGCGAGCTGAGCAAGAGTCGGGGGAAGTGCTGCAAACTATACAAAACACGGGAGCAAAGATTGAGAAAATTACCAAGCAGTTAGTCTCTGATGCTGACGCGAAGCGATCGGGTTCTCCCGGTTTATCTACTGAAGACGTAAGTCGCTTGAATGAAGATTTGGCGGCGCTGGAGCAAGTTGTCTTAGAGCAGCGGTCAAGGCTTAATCAACTTGAACCGAAAAAAGACAGCAGGCCGTCTCTGGCAAAAGCATTGAATTACAGTCAGTCGGCTTTATCGGAAATAGATTCAATATTGTCTAAGGATGTTTTAGCAGACAAAGATATTGCACGCCTAAAACAGCTAAAAGATGGGGTTTCAGAAGTTTTTGCTGAGATAGGTAAACCCCTGCCCAGTAACAACTTTTTAACTCAGTTTGAGTTTAATAGACAAAAACTTATAGAAGGGGCGGGTAATTTAGCTAAAGGATTTTTGGCGTTCCAAGCTGTTGGAGCTGCCATGAGCTTACAAAATTGGTTCCGGGAAATATCGGCTGGAGCTGTTGACGTTTTTGTTAAGTTCGATAATTTATCAACAGCACTGCGGTATGCCACAGGCAGTGCTGGTGCAGGAGCAAGCGCGCTGAAGTTTGTAACCGAAGAAGTCGATCGATTGCGCGTGCCTCTATTGCCAGCGGCGGAGGGGTTTAAACAGTTGGCTGCTGCAACAAAAGGAACGCAAATTGAAGGTCAGGCAACTCGCGAATTATTTACGGGCATAGCTGAAGCGGCGACAGTTTTAGGGCTAAGTGGAGAACAAGTTGCTGGCACAATCAACGCTCTCGCCCAGATGAGTTCTAAGGGTCGAATTCAACTTGAGGAACTGCGTGCCCAATTGGGCGATCGCATCCCTGGAGCCATGTCCCTCTCCGCGCGAGCAATGGGAGTAACCGAATCCCAATTGATAAAGATGATTGAGGCGGGACAAGTTGCCTCAGATGATTTTCTGCCTAGATTAGGTAAGCAGCTTCGCTTGCAATTTGGAGAGGCTGCAAAAACTGCATCGGGTAATGCCCAAAGTGCGATTTTCAATTTCCAAAACGCTGTAACCAAGTTACAAACAAACCTTGGGAAAGCACTTGCGCCTACCGCAATGGTAGGGATGAATGCGCTATCTGCGATTATCCAATCGGTCGCGGTTCATATGGACAAATTGGCGATCGCGGTATCAGCAGCTTCAGCCATATTTATCGCCCAAGCTATTCCTGCAATCAAAACAACGCTAGTTAGTTTAATCTCGACATCCAAGATCTTGCCATTAAGTGCTGCGGAATGGATACAAGCTGGGCTTTCAGTTGGAAAATTTGCAGCTCAAGTAGCTTTGTTGTCTGGGGTAGTGCTGTTGGTTAGGGGAATCGCAGATGCCGTTAACAGCGATCTAATTCAATCATTCAACAATGCAGCTAAGAGCGCCCAAAACGCAGCCAAGGCAGCACAAGAAGCGTTGAATCCAAAGAAGGCGGAAGGAAAGCCTCAAGACTTACCATCAGTTAATTGGATTGACGATCTATCTCGCAAATATGTTAATGCCGATGGATTAACCAAGTTTGTTGTGAGTGCTTTCTCTGGATTTGCACCAGCGATTGGTGAGGGTATTAACCGAGGGGTTAACTTACTCAAGACGGGTAAAGCTGATTACGTATCTTATGCGGATCTACAAAAACAGAATTTGGAAAACGCGATCGCCGAAATCTACGGAGGTGGCATCAACGTCGCAGCATCCTCCAAATTGTCCCTAGCCGAACTCAAAACAGGTAAGGGGCAATTCAGCGAGCTGAAGCAGGTAGAAGAAGAACTGAAAAAAGCTGAAGAGGGACGGCGTACACTACAAGCGCGCATTTATCGCGAATACACCAACCAAGGGAAAGTTGTTCCGTTTGAGATCCAAAAAGAACTTGATGCCTCTCGCGAACAAATATCTCAACTCAATGATCGCCGCGCCACAGCATTACAACCCCTGACAACTCAAATTACTCAAATCGAGCAGCAGATTGAAAATACTAAAAACGCTCTCAGAGAACTCAACGACCCCAACACCATCGCGGCATTAGGTGGAGAGCAGGTAGCGGCGGAACAGCGCCAGAAACTGCAAGCATCGCTAGATACGTTGCGCCGAACGAAAACCGAAATCGACGAAGCGATGTCTAAGGGAGCCGATCCGCTTCAAAGCCTGATTCGCGAGTTTAAGAATTTAGCTTACGCCATTGATGAAGCCGAGCGCTCAGCGAAAAATTTTGGAGCTACGCAACGCGCCGCGATCGCCAACGCCCAGCTTAAAAACTTCGCCACCGATCCACTGGCAGCTAGAACTGCCCAAATGGCGCAACTACAAACAGATAGGGACGCCATCAAAAAGTCAATTGAATCGCGCAACAAGGCCCTCCAGGATGCTTTAAAACAAGTAAACGATCCAAGTAACGCGGGACTGATGGCTGAGCTAAACGTGAGCCGCGACACTTCTGTAACCGGGTTACAAAGAGCCATTGATACATTGCCGGGTGGAGACGAGAACAAAGGCAAAAAAGAACTGTTGGAGCGAATGAAGTCTGCCAAGGAATTGGAAGAGCAATTGTTGCAAGACAAAGCATCGCTAGCTCAGCAGGAAGTACAAATCAGGCAGCAGGCAGAGCAAGATGCGTTGTATGCAATTCAACAGTCAGTGGCTAAACAAGATGCGGTAATTCGGCAGGGAGAAAATGCGCGTGTTGGCTTTGTAAAAGGGCAACAGAAGCAGCGACTGGCAACTGAGGAACAGGTAGTAGAATCCTTGGCTCGGATTCAGTTAGACAGCAGTAAAAAGCAGTTGAATTCAACTGAGCAAGAACTTGCAGCAGTTCGAGGCAAGCACAAAGAAGGTGCCATCAGTGCCGAACAATTCGCGCAGCAAGAGCGTGAATTGTTAACTAAATTAAGCGATCAAAAACGACAGATAGCTGAGAACGATCTGGCATTACAGGAAGCTATTAATCGTCGCCGGATCGCTAATGTCGAGTTTGCCAACCGGCAAGAAGAAGCGGCGATTGAAGCATCTCAGCAGAAGCAAATTAATAAAATCAAAGCGCGAGTGGCGTCCGGAAAGCTATCAGAGCGTCAAGCGCAACCATTGATTTTGAAAGAGCAAGCAACTGGCATTGGGCAACAGGAAGAGGGTGCGCGGAACCAGATGAGGCGCGATCGCATTCTCCGCTCCCAAAACGCCATTGACGATCGCGAACTAGCGAGCCGCAATGCACAGAACAACCAAAGACTGGCGCAGCTCGAGCAGCAGCGCCAGGAGAACAGGCAGCAGCAAAATCAACAGACACTGCAAGATTTAGAATTCACCAACAAGCGGGCAGAAGCGCTAATTGAAGCGTCACAGCAGCGCCGGATTAACACGGTCAAGCAAAGTCAAGCCAAGAACACGATATCGGAGCGTCAGGCGGCTGAGGAAATTACCAAGATTCAGTCGTCTGCGATCGCATCTCAAATCGGTGAAACCCAAAAGCAGATTCACCAGATAAAAGCCCTGCAAAAACAGGGGAAACTATCAGCCGAGGATAGCACGACCAAACAAATCGAACTTAATCAGCGATTGGGGCAGCTCAACCAACAGCGAATAGAAAATGAGATTCAAGGGAATCAACAATTAATTGATTCGATTGAGTTTATCAATAGGCTAAAACAACAAGAAATTGAACTAGCTACCGCTCAAGCCAACGCCAGCATCAAAGGAAAACAGGCGCGCGGTCAACTATCGGATAGACAAGCCCAAGAGCAGCTAACCGCAGCCCAGCGGCGAGATATTGCCAGTCGCCTCCAATCCGCAGAGCAACAACTGTCTCAAGTAGGCAGTTTGCCGCTTAGCGCAGAAAGCAAGAAACAAAGGCGCTTGGAGTTACGCACGCAGATAACCCAACTGCGTCAACAAGAGGCCGAAGCCAATATTCAAGCTAACCAGCAAATCATCCAGTCGCTGGAACTTGCTAATCAGCGAGCAGAAGCCGGTATAGAAGCATCTCAGCAACGCCGAATTAATATTGTCAAGAAAAAACAGTCCGAGGGGTTATTGTCGGAGCGTCAAGTAGCTCAAGAAACTACCAAAATCCAAAACGCAACCATTAATTCTCAAATCGATAGAGTTAAAGAGCAGTTAGCGCAAAACGCGCGCATCAGATCTCAGGGCAAGCTTTCTAGCGAAGAAGCGACGACTAAGCAAATAGAGTTGAATCAAAGGCTTGGGCAATTAAACCAACAGCGGATAGAAGGGGAGATTCAGGCGAATCAGCAGTTAGTCGATTCAATTGAATTTGTCAATGGATTAAGGCGGCAAGAGTTAGAATTAAGCAACGCGCTTGTAGTCGCATCGATTAAGCATCGACAAGCCAGGGGACAGATTTCCGAGCGACAATCTCAATTTGAATTAAACCAAGCCCAACGGCAGGATGTTGCGAGACAGATTGAGCAAGCGCAACGAGAACTTGCTCAAGTCGGTACGCTTCCCAAGCTATCTGCCGAACAGAGAACGACGAAACAGAATGAGATTAAATCCCGGTTGGTTCAGTTGTCTCAACAAGAAGCTGAAGCCGTTAATCAATACAACCAATTGATCGTTCAAGATTTGGAATTCGCCAATCAACGTGCCGAGAGCGTTATTGAATCATCACAACAGCGCCGGATCAACATAGTTAAACAAAAACAGTCTGAAGGTCTTTTGTCAGAACGTCAAGTTGCTCAAGAAACCAATAGGATTCAGCAGGACAACATCAATTCACAAATCGAGCAGGTAAAACTCCAGATAGCCCAAAACAGAGAGTTGCAATCGCAAGGAGTTCGCTCTCAGGAAGACGCGACGACTGAAGAAATAAAATTGAATCAGCGCTTAGGACAGCTTAATCAACAACGGATAGAAGGCGAGATCCAAGCGAATCAGCAATTGGTCGATTCAATTGAATTTGTTAATGGACTGCGCCGCCAAGAAATAGAGCTAAGTAACGCCCTCGCTGTTGCTGGGATTAAAGAACGGCAAGCTAGAGGACAGATTTCCGAGCGACAAGCTCAATCTGAGTTGAACCAAGCGCAACGGCAGGACATAACAAGACAACTCGAACAGGCACAGAGAGAACTTGCTCAAGTTGATACCTTGCCCAAACTATCTAACGAACAGAGATCTACAAAGAGAAATGAATTAAACTCTAAAATCGCTCAATTATCCCAACAAGAAGCCGATGCAATTATTCAGTACAACCAGCAATCAGTTGCCGCCATCGAGCAAGCGAACCAACGAGCAGAGCAAGCGGTCGAACTATCTCAGGCAAGACGGCTTAATGTAGTTAAGCAGAAACAACAAGAAGGTGCGCTGTCCGAACGTCAAGCTCAAGCCCAAGTATCACAGATTCAAGGTGACGGTATCAAAGAGCAGATTTTGTTAATTAAAAAACAGATAGACGACAACAAAGAACTTAAAAATAACGGCGTCCGCAGTGCAGAAGAGGCAGCGGACAAAGAGAGAGAATTGAACCTTAAGTTAGCTCAAATAAATGGGCAACGCATCGATAATGAAATCCAAAAAATTCAGCAACAACGGGACGCGATCGCGGAATTGATTAACCTTAAAGAGGCAGAGCTAGAGCTAGATACTTCAAAAAATCAAGTCGCCTTAGCGCGCAAGGAGTCTGACTTTTTAGAGGCTGTTGGTAGCATCAGTCCTTTAGCTCGACTAGATTTAGATCGGGAAAATTTAACTCTTGAGCAAGACAGAATCAGAAGCCAGCGCCAACTAACTGCACAGCGCCTTGCCGATATCCCCCGACTAAAATATTCACCCGATCAGGAGAAGCGCGAGCGACTGAACTTACAAAAGCAGCTAGCGCAGTTAGATCTGCAATTTGAGCAAAACCGTGGCAAGCTAGCAGAGAACGCTTTTCAAAAGAGAGAAAAACTACTGGAGTTGGGCGGATCGGAGATCGATTTGAAGGGTGGACAATCGGAAACAGAGTTTGCTCGTAAAAATCTAGAGGCGCTAAAGTCAGGCCAGCAAATAGACCAAGGCAGGCTGAAATTACAGCAGGACTTAGCGAGGTTACAACTTGCGCGGAACGGATTGCTAGAAAAACAAGCTGACGCAGAGAGGCGGTTAGCGGCGATTCCGGAAAGCGATGACGCTCGCCGAATTGAAGCGATGAAACAACTAGACACTATCCAGCGCCAGTTGTACGAAAATGAAGCGGAATCGATCCGGACTAACAACCAGCTAGCGATCGCGGGAATTGAGCGGCGGATTGAAGGTAGGGAACAAGAATCAGATCTAGCTGCTGCACGCGCTCGCCGACGCCTTGCTGAACAGGAAGCCTCAACGC
This sequence comes from Cyanobacteria bacterium UBA11372, assembly GCA_003486675.1. Classification (GTDB taxonomy): domain Bacteria; phylum Cyanobacteriota; class Cyanobacteriia; order Cyanobacteriales; family Aerosakkonemataceae; genus Microseira. The sequence continues at coordinate 28,287 of DNGG01000154.1, read as the reverse complement.
TCGAAGGATCTGGCGGGCTGAGCGATTCCATCGCCCAACTACAACAAGAGCGCGCTAGTTTGCAGGCAGAGCAGCGAGCGCTCGCAGATCAGTTACAGGGTACGCGAGAAAAGCTTGCCGTACTGCCTCAGCGCCAATTAGGCGATCGCGAGTCCGCCGAACGCAACAACCTTTTGAAGGCAGAAGAAGATTTGCTAACCCGCATCGCTCAAAATCGATCGGCGCTAGCTAAGAACGTCGCGTCTACCCGCGATCGGCGACAGGAGATAGAAATGTCCCGATTGCAGGCTGAAGCCAGTCAGCGCGAACTAGAATCTGGAGAAAAAGAATTAGCAATCTTACGATCCGGTTTGCCTTTAAATTCTGAGTTATTAAAATTAGACTCAGACAGAAATCGATTGCTGTCAGAGAGAGAAGGCTTGCTCTTAAAACAGAGAACCGCCGAAAAGTTGCTAGCTGATCTACCAGCAAACATCCCTCAAGAAATTCGCTTCAAACGAGTTGTGGATGTAAATGAAGCAAAAAAGGCTGTGCAAGGAAACACCCGCGCAATACTAGAAAACGAGCAATCTAGAAAGATGAAGGAGAAGGAGTTAGAAATAGCTCAGATTGAGTTAGAGGCACAGCAAAGGGGAATTGAACTACAAAGCCAAGAGGTAATGTTACTGCGAACGGGCATAACCTTTAATCAGGAAGTTTTTAGGATCGAACAAGAACGAAATACTTTATTGGCAGAACGTGAAACCCTGCTCATTAAGCAACAACGAGCCGCCTCCGACGCTGCCAAAACATCTGCGAGTACTCCTGAAGATCTCCGAATCGAAAGACAAAAAGCGCTCAACGAAGCGAATAAAGCGCTGTACGACAACGAGCGATCGCTAATAGAAAATAATCGTAAAGCGGCAGAAGCAAAAGCCAACCAACAGATCGCTGATGCTAAGCGAACCGCTGAAGCTGCGATCGCCAGTGCTGAAGCTGAAAAGTCCGCACAGGAACGAGTACTTAAAGCCCTTGACTTGCAAAAGGGTTTAATAGAAGCACGAGCAAACTTGCAAAAAGCAGTTTCCGATGCAGGTATTAGCGACCAAGAAGGCAAACTAGAAGCTACCTCGCGGGCGTTGGAAGCCATGAAGCGCCTGCAAGATGAGGAGAATATCGATTCGCGAGTTAGACAAGCCCTAGAGGCGCAAATACGAGGCGCGGGACTGCAACCGGGTAGCAATTTTGAGCAAGGCGTCCTCGTCAAACAGCAGATTGAGGATGAGTTGGCGCGGCGACGAATTGAAGCAAGGTTGCAGGAAGAGGAAATCGCGCGTCGCCAGTTAGAAATTGAAACTAAGCGTAACGAACTAACTGCGAAAATAGGGCTTATGGAGGCTCAGATAACCCTTCAAAAAGCCCAGCAAGCTGAGTATGAAGCCAAGCTAAATCAAGCGAAAGAAATGGCATCTGGTGACAGCGATCGCATTCAGCAAGCCGAATTTCAGTACGCGATCGCACAACAGCAGCGACAGCAAGCTGAAATAGGTATTCAGCTTGCCAATGAGAACCTACTAGCAGTCCGCGAGACTGCTGATTTGGAACGACAGCGACTTACTATCCAGCAACAAATGGTAGCAAATCAATCTAAGAGCGCCGAAAAAGCGCGGGAACAAGCGCAGGCTTTGGAAAGAGCAGAAGTTGCGGCTAAAGGTATTGCTGGGGCGAGCAAGTCCAAGAGTGACGGCAACGGAGGAAGTAGCGGTCAAAGCAATGGTCGGTTTTTTATTATGGGCAGCAAAGAGGACACCATGCACCGCGAAGCAATGGATAGTTACTCTAAGGTAATCCAAGAAAATAAAGACGCACAGTCGCAGCAACGGAATTTGCTGCAATTAGCACTTGGAACTCAACGAAATAATCCCTTCTTTTTTGAAGCTTTACAAAACTTTGGGATGGAACACTTAGCCAAATTAGCAGATAAACTTAGGAATGTGAATCCACTAGAAATAGCGAGGACTCAATCTAACGCGATGCTCAACAATCAAAACGTTGTTTCGGTACTGGAGGAACTAGGCGATCGCATTGAAAAATTAGCCAATAGGCCAAGCGTTGGTAGCCTGCATGTATCATCGCCTGCACCCGTCAACGATAGCATCTCAATTATGAGAGATATAAATAGCTCGGCTATGATGAATTCATGACATAATATGACTTACATAGAAATTAGCATCAATAGCAACTCTGTACGGGTACATAAATTCACCGAAAACGCTTACCCGCGCAAATATACCGATCCTTCTGGTAGCTTTCAGGAAGACGCAGCGTATTCCCCTAAAAATGTCATAACGATTAATGCCCTGCTACCGTTGGAAGAGGCGGTTAAATTCAATAGCATCTACTTGCAATTCTTGCAGAAATTCACAGCGGGAGAGGACTGCAAGCTAACTGTAACCGACGCCACCAGAGCGGGGTTAAACGAACCCGGACTGACATTTTTCGCTTGGTTTGAGAAGCCGCCAGAGTTCTTCGAGGAAGGCCGATTTATTCGCATTTCAGCGGTGTTGAGAGAGTACAATCAGGCCACCGACGACGCATATCTCAATGGCGCGATCGCACTTTCTTTCTCTGGACTATCGCTGTCGATCTCTCAGCGCTTCATGGAGGAAAAGTTCCCGCGCTACTTTATCCAAGAAACCGTACCAAAAATTGAATACGCTATACTAGGCGCGACGATCGTCACGGGGCCACCTTGGCGCGGTAAATATATCTGGTCGATCGCTGCCAATCTCACCCCTGCCGAACGGGTAGCGCTAGAGGGAATTTTAACAGCATACAATGCGGCTTGCTATCTAAGGCAAGATCCGAGGATCGCAATCGCAGACACGACGATGGGCGCTAGCTTGATGGCACAGGGATTAATATCTGAGTTTCCTAAATACAGCTACAATAAAGAGAGCAAAGATAGAATTTATAAAGCCACTTTTAGCCTACAGGAAGCCTGATGCTGTTAAATATTTCCAGTCGCCAGCATTCGGTCGTAATAAATGGGATAGACTTTTCGGAGTATCTGATTTATTACGAAGCTGGTGACGCTTCAGTAAATGACTCTGGAATAATATCAACACAGGGTAGCCTTAAATTGCAAGCAACAGCAAATATCGCGACGACATTAGACAGTAGACTAAATACCAACTTTGCTAAAAAGAATCGCGTTGTAGCAACGGTTGATGGTACAATTATCCCCAGAGGTATTTTAAGAATTAGGGGTAGACATTACAATTTGAAGCAACGGATTCTAACCTTGCAACTATGCGACCTCTTAACGCTATTAGAGCAGGATCAAGACGAATCAAGCGCAAGCAATTGCTTGGGGACACCTACCCCTGTCACTACAGTTATTAACTTGTTGTTAGCCAAAGCGGGCGCGCCGCCATTGATTGATTCTATTCCAGGGGTGGTTTATTTCCCTCCACAAAGTGGTAACTTAATCCAAACCTGTGGCAAGATTGCTTGGGAAATGGGATATGCTTTGTACGTAGACAAAAACGAAAGCGTGCGGGCAGTGCGCGTAGATTTGTGGAGCAGCAAGCCTTCCACTTTTACCAAAAAACTAGATGAAATCAAAGATTATGACCGCATGAGTTCTGGCGACATTCCGCCTGCAAGTATAAAAATTAGCGCTAATTTAATGCAGATAAGCAAGAAAAAACTGAATCAAGAAACAATTCTTGTTAGCGACGGCATGACTGGAAAAAGCCTTACAGTGGAAAAATTCGACGGTAAAAAAAGAACTATTGAAACTTTCACCAAAGAACTAGCGAACAATATAATGCCTTGGTATTTTGAGTTCCCATTTTTTATGCCTTCTGGATACAAACTTGAAGAGTGGGAATATCAAGAAAAAAAAATAGGAACGCCACCAATAAACGCTTTGATGCCTGGGCAAGATGATGACTGCAAAGATGGAATTGAAAAGATTTTAAAAAAGAAAACGGTAACAGTTTTTCAGCCTTATGGAGTTGCCTTAAAAGAGTGGATACTTCAGCACGAATTAGACAAAGAAGATAAAATGATTACTTATGTATCTCCAACTTTTGGAAAAGCGAAAATTTATATAGATTACACGCAATTAATTCCCGCCTACGAGGAAATAGAAGTGTACGAGTATGCGTCCGACAATCATGGCATCAAGCCGTTGAACTCTAGCCCGCCATCCGTGGGAGACGGCATACAAGTACAGGCGTTGGAAAAACAACAAGAGGAGCAGATAGTAACACAGAGGATAAGCGTGATTAAGCGCAAACTGCGTGGTGCCATATTTGCCGAGTCGGAAAAGATTACATCTCAGCGACCAATGGCTAGAGGAGACTATTTGGTAGTTGCTGAGACCAACGACCAAGTTTGGCGAAAAGATGGTTCTGACTACATTAAGCAAGAGTTAAGCCGAGTCTCTTGGGCTAGTCACGATTCCGCCGCCGCAGATGAACTGTGGAAAAAAATAGAGGAGGAAAGGAGGGAGATTTATTCAAGTGGGGATATTTTTGCGGATCTTGTAACCCAAGAAAACAGGATTACAATCAGCAATTCAGGAACCACTCAACCTCCCGCACCAGAAACAGCCCCGCCACTGTATCAAATCTCACAAAGCCAAAAAGACGTGGAGATAGTTGTGCGATCGCCTTTTTTAGCGTCAAGTTTTTCCCCGCCACCAAAAACTTACAGGCTAGAGTTTCCCATCCAAGGCGGTGAAATTGCTTGGCGATCGCAAGCAGAAATGGTCGGGCGAAATTTGATGAGCTTGGACTGGGGTAGATATGAGGGCGTAGAGATCTCGGACTCTCCCGACGACTGGAGCGATTACAAGCCGCTGATACCGTTTACGCTCAACGAGGAAGGTATCAAGTACCGCTACGTCGCCGACGCTTTTGCGATTGTGCTAACAAAAACCGAGTGCGTTTGCAGTTTGGACGGTTTGTGGTGTGGCGGAGGGGGGGTATTAGGAGAAATTACCACGGGCACTCAGTCGGTTCAGGTGATGCAATCTGCGACGGCTTCTTTAGGGCAGATAACAGCGATTAGCGTTGCGCGACTAACTGGATGGCTGGAGCGGGGTACGATATTAACGATTGGTGGCGCCACGGTGCGCGTAACGGCTGACGCGCCGCCCGGTGCCGAAGAGATTTCCGTACAACCAATAGGCAACAGTGCAGTAGCGATCGCGCCCGGTGTAGCTACCTATCCTGTCGAAATCTTCCAGCCGCCATTTGACGCAATAGTTCCGATTGAATCTACGATCGCTATAGAGCCGATCGCCTTCGATCGGGATGTGATGGTTTTTGAGGCGGAAATTGCGATCGCCGATATCGTATTCGATACAGACGACAAAGTTGTTGAGGAAGCGATCGCAGACATCGAATTCGATCTCTTTGCTGACGATCCATTGCCAACCGAAGAGGCGATCGCCGAAATCGCTATAGAAGCGATCGCGCTCACAGACGAACGAGTATTACCGCGATCGCGCGTAGAATTCTCGTTTAGCTCACCAACCACGATTTGGATCAGGGAATCAAGGTTGGTAGAGCAAATTAGGATTATTGTCGTCACAGCCTTCTCTGCGAGCGTAACGATTTCCGTAGGAGACGATAACAATCCTGGCAGATTTATTAGCGGGTATGCGCCAATAGAGGTAGGTATAATGGACCACCATCCAGGGCATTTGTATGCAATACCTACCTGGGTAAAATTAACTATTACGGGCAATGCCACCAGCGGACTCGGGTATCTATATTTACAGGAGGGATGAAATGGCGGTTCAACAAAGCGTACACTTAAATCAATACGAAGTATTTTTAAGGCAAATATATTTAAATGTTCCAATCAGGCTGTGCGTCGTAGATCCTGCTGGTGGAGTACCAGGGCTGCTGTCAGCAACCGACTCTACCAAGGCGCAAGTAATCGCCAAAGAATCAGTTTTAATTGAAAGAGGGACAGGAACGCTGACTTCGGTTGGAGCATATAATCCACTGATTTTTAAATGGGAAACTCCTGACGTCACGATTACGATGACGGCAACAACTTCGGTGGAATTTTATCAATTATTCACTTTGGTTGGAGGGAGTGCTAACAAACCTAGAAGCTTAACCCCTAGTGCCATCAACACCAGCACCAACGTAATTACGCTGGCAAGCCACGGACTGTCCAACGGTGATTCGATTATGATCGTTCCGGAGGCAGGGGCAACGCTGCCCTCGCCGCTATCTGGTACAGCTATATATCAAGCATTTGGCATCACGTCTGGTACATTTCAGATCTCCGCAGATGGCCTAACGGCAGTTGATTTATCCACCACAGGGACGGGAATTTTCTACTTAAAGTACGCCAATGGCATGTTGGCAACGATCCTTGAACAGCGCAGCAGTGATGGTAGTTCACCTGTATTGATTAGTCTACCCGCGGGACAAAGTAAAGAGTATAAGCTTAAATTGCGATTTAGCCAAGCTTAATCAAAAAATAAGAACAAGGGTGTAAGTAGCTAAATCTAAAATCTAAAATCCTACGATGACCGATCCAACTCAAGACACAAACTACTTAATCAGGCGAAGACGACTGCTAAACCAGATGCAGCGATCGCGTCGTATTCGCGATCGCGATCGCTCTCTTGCAGACAACCAAGTTTTCAGCGCTGACTGGCTTGGGCGGGATGCGGCTAGCGGTCGAGCTATTCTGCGAAATAGCGATGGATCGATTTATCGAGGTAGCGAAGTAATTACTGATGGGCAGATCCTACCTGGGCAGCGCATACTGGGGTTGCGATCTCCGGAAGGTTTCGCCACCGCCAATCAAATGCCCGCCCCACCCGTGAAGCCAAAACCACCAAGAGAGCAAACGTCAATCGAAGATCCTGCTCATGCATTATATTTAGTGCAGTTGTTGTACAACGGTAATACACCTGTACCCTGTTCTTGCGAAGAGAAGCAGGAGTCATCCCTGGCAATTCTGTACGAGACTGTTCAGCAGGAACGAGTTCCTTGCACCTGCTCCACCTACAATCGCGTAGGCAATAGATGCTTACCTGTATGTGACGGCACAGGTAAATACGCAACACTGCAAGAGTGTCTTGCCGCGCCACAACCCCCTTGGCCCGATCCAGAAGGAGAAGATGGGCATGGCGGATATGTAGTGATATATGCGGGTTATCGCGTGGGAACCCCTTCTGGTATTAGCTGGCAATATGGGCCTATTCAGGGCGGGCTATTCTATCACTCCCAAGCAGGCACCTGTGATTCAGCAAATATGCTTTTAGTTGACCACCTTGCCCCAGCAAGCTACGTCAGAGCAAGGCCATCGGAATTTCCTTTTGCTTCTGTACCTCCTGGCGCATTTTGGGTTTATTACTATCTACCAATGGTGGCACGTTTGGATGAGGCGAGGTATCCACCCGGCGCAATCCTGGTGTCGCAAAAAAATGAAATCTCCACTGGGGCTAGTAGGGTAGTAGACGAGAACGGATGGTTTCTGTACAGTGTCGCGGCAAGCGATATTTGGATACAAGGAAGCCCAGGATATTGGTTCTCTGGAAATGATATCGCTTACTTATATTATTTTGTTTACAAATATGTTCCGGCAAACAATTTTAGCAGCAGCATGGAGCCACCGCAGCCCCCGTCAAGTATAGGAGGAATTAACATTCAAGGCGTGACTTTATTCCAAAATCACGCAGCAATAATATGTAGTCCGTTCAACTCAAAGGACGACACTTGCCAAGATCCAGGAAGAGGAAGCAGTCCCGTCGCCTGCCCCTACCCAAAAGAAAAGCGCAGCCGCCAGATATGGTCGTTCTTTCCCACCAAAGACAAAAAACTCAAAATTCACACTTTTAATTACAGCGATCCATTCCAAGCTTACCTAGTAGCAACAGGAACTGAAAAGAGCTTTGTGCGCGCGATCGCGGGTAGGCGCAACAACCAATGGTGCAAAATTATTGACGCGACAATTGCCGGGAACTCTTTGTTAAAACAAGCCTATTCAAATCCTAACTTGCCAGTTGCAACACCAGAGGATTGGAAAACAGCGCTATTTAATTATACTTATACCTCTGGTCAGCTTCCACCAAATCTTCCCCAATATATTTCAACTAACATCAACAGCCAATATGTCAATATTCAGTTAGATTCGGAAACAGGTAGTAACTACAGGCTAGGCTTCAATGCTTCTCAAGCTGTGCAGATCGGGACAAATTGGGGGTCGTTTAGCAACTTAATTAAACAAGGTGGAAAAATTGAAGAAGTCCGAGTATGCCTTGCGCCATTTGATGGAGTCACGAGCAGTCCGAGTGGAGAGTCCACGCTGCCAGGCAAGGGAATAAAATTGAAGTCACTGTCTGCCATTGGAAACCAGAATGCATCGATTATCGCAATTAGCGCGTTTGTGGACAGTACGGACTTGGCAAACGCTTACAGCATAAGCACTACAGGATGCAGAGGTAATATTTATCTCAGAGGCTATCAGGAAAGGTACTACTCTGGTAAGCAGTCTATGCTTAGGGATTTAGGGTTGATAGACTACAATGACATATATCCGCCAGAGTTAAGCTACGTTAATTCAGTTCACAGGCTAACGGTTAAGGACTGCCAGGGAGCCGTGGTGCGATCGATATCGGCTATCTACGGAGGCCAAATCGAACCTTATGGTTCAAAACAAATAATAGGAATCTGTCAGTAATTTAGACATGAGGTAAATATGTCTGTCAGCATTCTCATTCCTTGCTACAACGCGGGAGACAAAGTACTAAAGGCGATCGGATCGGCGATCGCACAACCATCTGTAGATGAGATCGTAGTCTTAGACGATGCCAGCGACGACGGAATCACGGTACCTCTGTTGAATTCCGCCGCCAAAAATATGCCAAAAGTTAAAGTTCTTGGTTTCATCAACAACAAAGGAGCGCAGGTTGTTAGGAATGAGTTGGTTAGCCAGTCAGCGCGTGGTGATGATAGGTGGCTGTGCTTTTTAGACGCAGACGACGAGCTAATAGGGGAAAACTCGTTAAGTAGGAGAAAACACGAATCAGCTTTAGTAACCTATTGCGACATGGAGATAGAGAGGTACGAAAACAACCAACAATATGTTGAGCCTTGGCCCACTAATCGACTGCCTTTACTTCGCGCACTGGCAAGATTTGAACACGTGCCATCTACGAGCGCATTGCTAATCAAAAGAAGTGTGTTTGAACAGATCAGTTGGGACACGAGTGATGCGTATTTTAAGGGTATGCACTGCTTTAAGTTTTTGCTAGATTGCTTAATGCTGGGGATAAACGTCCAACACGTGCCAGTGATGGGCATTCTTTACCGAGATGGATGGTCCCCGGACCAAATATCTGGAACAAAAAACAGGCTAAACAGGTTGATCGCTCGTTATACATGGGCTAAAAGTTTTAGTCAATGGTTGACTCGAGAAAATGGAGGCAAATACTACATAGATGACTTAAATTTAGGCCACGCTAAATTCAATCAAGAATGGCAAACGGAGATTTCCAAAGCTGCCAATTCAGGTGTCGCAGAATTACCAATGATAGATAGAGCCTCGTTGTTAAATGAGCAATTTATTTGAAGTTGTCCTCATTGAAACCCAAAGCACTTGCAACCGCAGGTGCTGGTTCTGCAAGTTTGGTCAACCCCAATCTAGAGCAGAGACGAAAAGACTATCGGATGCGCTAATAGCCAAGATCGCTGACAATCTGGCTTACCTTAACTTCGCAGGCAGGATTTCACCGTTTGGTATCAACGAGCCACTACTGGATTCCCGAATTGTGTCAATCGTTCGCAAATTTAGACAAGCCTGTCCGCGAGCTTATATCTCGCTAATCAGCAATGGCGACGCGCTCAATCAGGATTTGCTGTGGGCATTGCTCGATGCGGGGATGGACGCGATCGCGATCAGCATTTACGATCCAAAAGCTCGCGACAGACTGAGGGATGCGATCGCTCCAGAATTGTTAGGCGCGATCGCGTTTATAGACATGGAGGTGCCTAGATACCTAGAAAACAGGGCTGGATCTATACCTGGATTTTCCCCGGTGGAAGCACCCTGTCAGCGACCATCAAATATGCTAGTCATTAAAGCGTCCGGTGACATCGTGATTTGCTGCGCTGACATGTACGGAGATATTGTACTTGGGAATATTGAGCAAGCTTCCCTGGAAGAAATTTGGTTCAGCGATCGCTTTCGATCTATCAGAAAGAAATTAAATCAATCCAGGGTTGGGCTAGAATTGTGTGAGAAATGTTCGCATGATGGCTCTAGTTCATCGGTTTTTTACCCACATGCCTTGCGATCCTGATAGCATCATTCACAGAGATATTTTAGTTGGTGGGTTTAAGTTTGGTTGTGGAACAGTAATCAAGCTTAACGGGGACGAAGAGTTTCAGGCGCTAATAATTACAACAAAAGACAGGGAAGCGCTAATAACAATTAAATCTGGGCAGAGAAAGATAAAACAAGAGGAAAGAAGGCGGCTGCGCGGCAAAATATTAAGATATAATCTAATAGAGCCAATTAAAGTGTGGTGCAAAATTTTACGAGCCACAGCGAAAGAAGACGCTGAAAATCAGTCCGTGCGAATCGAATCAGAAACTTTTTCCGCTATACAAGAATTGCCAAACATCGAAGAAGAGCTGGACTGGCAGAGAAGTTGGTCGGTTGAATGGCTAGTACTTCCGGAACCGTACCGAAGTCCGCCCGTAGACGATATTTGCTTGCAGATTTACACGTCCTCAGACGACTTCAAAAAAAACAATTCAAACTTTATCAAAAAAACAAGGTTTATCAAAGTCGATCTAGACCAAGAAGTGTTTCTAACTAATAACGGTTCCGATCGGCTAGACACGGCTCTAATGAAGGCACCGCAAGAAGAAAAGATACGCGCGAAAGGTAAAACGCGAATCCGTCTAGATAGCCCAGAGAGCTACAGAAGCGCTTGCAATTTAGGCAAAGAAGTTGAGGTGACAATTCCTATCCGCGGAGCCGGACTCACGAACGCGCAAAAAGCTGTTGCTAGTATAATAGGAATAAGTTCATGGATTCCCTATGGAAATGGAAGCTAATCAAATATTACAAAAACGAAAGTTGCTTACAAAAACCGCTGCTAAGGATAGGCGAGAGCAACAACGGAAGCCCCACTTAGTCACGCAAGGTAGCTACTTAGGGGTTGACAGCAATGTATCAATCAATGGTAATCCGGTGGCAATCGTAAAAACTTCAGCGGGAATCGCAAGACACGAATTGATCGTTTCCGGGCAGATGCTACCCGGAAGCTTGGTTAATATCGCAAAGAGTCCAGCATCTCAGTATGGTTTTGTAGTTGGAATGCCGCACTAATGGGATTCATTTCTGACTTAGACCGCACCATTAAATCAAGCTTTAAGGTAGGGCAGAATTGGCTTAAAAGTGTCGCCGGAAAGTTGACGATACGCAACAGCAGTGACGATGGCAATGCTGCCTTAATATGCGAGGCGCTGGAATTGTCTGGCAACGTGGGAAGCGATCGCTCAGTCCGCATTCAGCAAGCGACCAACCAGGCTGTTAGCTATACTCTAAGTCTGCCACCCAACAACGGTAACACTGGAGATGCTTTGTTGCTGTCGGTCCCAGGGGCTTTGACCTTTGGGCTTCCCTCTGGGGGGAATGCAGCAACGTTAGAAGGATTTACGCCAGCGCAGCTACGCGATCGGTCTAGCCACACGGGAACTCAACCTATATCGACGATTACAGGATTGGGTTCTGCTGCACTCGCAAGTGCCTCCAGCTTCGTAGGCAGCAACGATCCAAGAATGTCTGTTTTTGGCTCTACTCAAACAGGGTTAGTGCCTGCACCGGGGAGCGGTTCAGGGAGATTTCTAAGAGAGGATGGCACTTGGCAGGTCATTTCTAACAGCGGAGGTGGTGGTGATTTTATCAATGGGGGTAACACCGCTAACGCAAACTTATCTTTAGGTACAAACAATAGCTTTGGCGTTAACTTCAAAACAAACGACTTGTCGCGAATATCAATAAATCCCAATGGATCTGTAAACATTTGGGATGGTCAAAATCGATATGCGTCAAGCGATCAAATGCAGCCTGGATCGTTGATTGTTGGAAGCACAAGTCGCAACTATGGTGGAGGACGTTTTTGGAACTCAAACACCGCTGGATTGTTGTTTGAATGCAGCGACGAGATCGAAGCCGCCATACACGATTCAGGAACAAGATTGTCGAGTATTTTTTATTACCAAGGGAGTCTGAATCGCGTTACATGGGGACGCGATATGGGATGGGGTGTCACCAATCAACATAGGTTCATAAATAAAAGTTTACTTGTTAGCCATAAAACTGATTTTGATTTTTATAACTTGAACTATCCAGTAGACGAAAACAGCCGAACAAATCTAGTAGTTGCAGGTGTTTATCCCCATATATATTTAATATCAAATCAAGTTGGTAACGGTAATCATGGAAATGGGTTATCTTTTGCTGAAATAATCCAAGGAAGCTCAAGCAATGCAAGACACTGGAATTTTGCTCAGGCCAACTACGGTAAACGATTCCAGTTGGGATACGTCGAAGGCGCAGACTTTAACCCGCACCTGGGAATTCAAGGTAGCGAAACAATTTTTTCGATTGTTGCACCTGGACAATCTGCAAACTTAGGGAACAAAATTGGAATCAGCCTGAACGGCAAGTTAGAGGCAGAGTATAACCTTGATCTAAATGAGGGATCTATTGGTTGGGGAATCAACAACACCCGGACAGAAAGAAAAGACGACGCTGGAGCGTCCAACTCTTTAAGTGCCAAGCAAAGTGGATTTTTCGACACAGCCAATCCATCCAATTTCTATCCAGGAGCCAATTCGTGGCAGCACTTGATTGATTGCAGGCACAACTCTACCCCTTCATACGCCCTGCAAATAGCTACAAGCTTTTGGAGCGATTTTAGTGGCTTGTGGTGGAGAGCAACAGGGGGGTATTCCACGCAGAGCTGGAACAGATTCGTCGCAATCAATAGCAACAATCAATCAAACGGGTGGTTAACCAGGGGAAACAATAACGTAGACAGCGGTCAGGAATTTATTGGAACCACCAATAACGCAGATTTAGTCTTCAAAAGAAATAATGTTGAAGCTTTTAGAGTTCCGTCTCAAAATGTGATTCAAATTAATTGTCAGAACGGTTTTGGAACCCCATCCCGACCACATTACGGTTTTTACGGGAGTTGGGGTGAAGACGACGGCATGTACTTGGAATCTAATGGTGTGCTTGGCTTTTCGGTTGAAGGTACGAAAAGGCTCTCAATAACCGCTTCCAATAACAGGATAGAAGCACATGGATTTGCGTTTAGGACAGATCAGGGTTATTGGGTAAACAACGATAGGCTGCTTAGGGAAAAATCTGCAACAACTATTAATACTCTTCCTGAAAACGCCCCACTAAACGATATAATCAGTGCGCTAAACAGCGTAATCCAAGTCTTAAAAAACCACCATACTTTATTTAGCTAACACAAATGGCATTTGTATTAAAACCCGGAAAAACATATACAGATCGCTATGGGCACAGCGGGGCAAGCTTTTACGCTGTAATCAGCAGAATTACTGATGTAAATAAAAACAGATTAGAAGCGCTATTTACAGTAGATATTTACCTCAGCAAGGAAACAGCGAAAACCCCCAGTCTTTACCCGATTGAAAATCGACTCTACACTTTAAAAGGCGAAGACTTTGAAAAATGGTACTCTCGACCTTTGGCGCAAAATCAAGGCTTAGATCCCTACAAGCAGCTTTATTTATACTTAGAAAGCGTGGTAGATCCAGAAACCAAAAAATTCGCATGGGAAGATTGGCAGTCAGATGAAGTGTTATAAATTTTTGTAAAAAGCTAAGAAGACGCTTGCGATCGCGACAAGAGTTGCACCATCTGTAAGTCGGGTAGTGAGGAATGCAAGATAGGTTGCAGGCGAGTCATCCGTACAAATTTTCTGATCCATAACTTGTCGCAGAGAATGACAACAAAAAGCTTGATTCCCTAGTCCTCTAACGACAATGCAACTCCAGCATTATCACACAAGAGCTGTTAAGTCAATGCTGAGCGTTACAGAATTATGACATTTATCTTAATTTAACTGAGGTTCAGTTTATTTGAAAAGTGAGTTTCAGTATATGTGAAAACCTACAACCCTTGGCAATCAGCAGAGAGGCTATATTCTTCCAGTTGTTCCCTTCTGGGTACTGCAGCGGAGTGTCGCCCCATTGAGCCTTGGCATTGACATCAGCACCCTTGGCAATCAACAGAGAGGCTACATCCTTTGATTTGTTCAATGCTGCCCAGTACAGCGGAGTGTCGCCCCATTGAGCCTTGGCATTGACATCAGCACCCTTGGCAATCAGCAGAGAGGCTACATCCTTCCAGTTGTTCTCTGCTGCCCAGTGCAGCGGAGTTGTTTTGTCGTATTTATACTTAGCATTGACATCAGCACCCTTGGCAATCAGCAGAGAGGCTACATCTGATTTATTCCTTGCTGCCGCACACCACAACAACGGGAAATCTTTCCAGGTATTAGGATTGCCGCCTTGGTTGATATAATTCCTGATGGCATTGGCGTCTCGACAGATTGTTCCAGGAGGCTCAAATCCAAAGTGGTTTAAGATCGCCCATTGGTAAGAATTCAGCACAAAAATTGTCGCGCTTGTTGCTATTCCCAATGGAGCGATCGCACGCCACCCCCCTCTTGTACTAAGAACTCTAGCAATCTTTCTCTCGCCTTGCAGCACAGAAAGCGCTGCTTTTGCCGATGCAAATCTATCTTCTACATCTGGCTCTAATATCTTCTCTAACCAGGCAGCAAATTCTTCAGAAATCTGCACCCGCGAACGGAAATTTAACTTCACTCCATCCGTCGGTAATTCTGCCGGGGAACGATGCGTCAGCAGAAATAACAATGTCGCTCCTAAACCATACAAATCCGTGACAGTAACTGCTTGTCCTCGGAATTGTTCGGGAGCCATATAACCGAAAGTTCCTACTACCGTACTCCCCCGCATAAAGGTGTTGTAATAGGTATCCTGCACTGCACCAAAATCAACTAAAAATACTTGCCCATCTTCTCGTCGGATAATGTTTTGCGGCTTGATATCTCTGTGAATAACAGGTGGTGTTTGCTGGTGCAGATAAACCAAAATTTCTAATATTTGTTCGGCGATGCGTCGCACTTCTGCTTCTGTAGCGTGCCATCCCTCTTGTACCAGTGCGGCTAAGGATTTTCCTTCTGCCAATTGTTGAGCAATGTAAAAAGAACGGTCAGAGGGCGTATCTACATGGAAATATTCTAGATAACGCGGAATGGCAGGATGATTGAGTTGAGCTAGAACTTTGGCTTCCCGTTCAAATAACTCCATCATTTTCCAGTCATTCATCCGATGCAGGGAAAGCGCTTTGAGTGCGACTCGCTGATTTGTTTGTAAATCTTGTGCCAGGTATGTTGTGCCGCTGCCGCCTTGCCCCAGAGTGTCTACGATGCGATACCGTTGAGCAATGATTTCTTGTGGCTGATGCAGCAATTCCATGACCGCTTTCCTTGCGAGATGCGATCGCTCTATTATATCCACTGCTATTGACAAATGTCAGCGATCGCGCGATCGCAACTGGTGCAATATCTGCGATCGCCAAGCTTGGGGGTTAGCGCGATCGCATTTACTCAAACTCCGGCGACCACAAATCGGAAACCGCAACTTCCCATCCCGGAAGCAAATCTGGCACTGTCACAATATCACCATCGCGTAAAATTTCCACATCCCGACCAAGACGATAAATTTCTATAATCCGCTTTTCGGGATTAATCAAAATACCCACTCTAGTTCCCAACGTGAGGAATTCTTCAATCTTTGTCCTCAAAGATTTTAAACTATCGTTAGGAGATTTAACTTCTACCATTAAATCGGGAGCCAATTCAGCAAAAGATCGGGGACTTTTACGCAATCTTTCTGCTAAAACAAACGAGACATCGGGCGCTCTCAAATCTGAGTTTGGTAAGCTAAAACCAGCACTGGAACCAGTTACTCGTCCTAGCTTCTGGGGTCTAACCCAGTTCCACAACTGAGCTGCAAACCCTGTCGCTACTTCATCTGACTCATAACCTGATGGACTCATAACGATAATGTCCCCGCCAACTAACTCCATGCGACGATCGGGATACTCTGCTTGTAGTTTCTCCAAGTCTTTAATCGTTAAGGATGACATAGAAACTCCTAAAGCCTTTGGATATATTAGACCTCTCCAATAACTCTTGTGGGGTAGGCATCCTGCCTGCCTACAACTCTATTTTCTGGAGAAGTCTATTTATATTTTAATTCGGCTCTACAATTACCCTTGCAGATTCAATTGATTTACAGCAGGTTTCAACTGGGTGCAACCCAACATGGTCAGGGCACGGCAACCGAAAAACCTTGATTTGGCGGCAAAATTTACAGATGCCGTGCCCCTACTCCCGATTGATTTGATTGATGAAATCGTCGCATTTTTTGCCCAAACAAAAGCCTTAATCTCAATCTGGTAGATGGTGCGTTACGCGATCGCTAACGCACCCTACAGATAGAGGCTTTGCGTAAGTTATGATAATTTCAACCCGTTTTAACGGGTTTAAGCTTTTAGCCTGAAATTTATTTCAAGGCGGTATTTCAGGCTGATTGAGATCGCCAGCTATACTAAGCTCAAACAACGGCAAACCCATTAAGCAATGCCAATGACAGGCAAACAAATCGGGGGATTGAATGCCGATACTTGCCGTTGCTGCTTCCCCCGGAAATGGCAATAGCCGATCAAAGTATATATCTTTACCTTCAAATCCAAATTGCATTAGGTATGTCGCCGGTGGTGCATTGAGCGATCGCAATACTTTCCATCCCATTTGATAAAGCACCTGCCTCACTTCATCGCCTACATGTATCGGTTGATAATATTCGTTATCTTTTAAACCTATTACTTCTGCGTATAAAGGCCCTTTCGCCGTCAGTACAATGGGCAACCAAAAGTTACCATCACCTGTTGCGTATCCCAATTCCTGGATGCGATCGCGCAATTTTGTCACGTCGCGGCAGGCTTGATAAACCGCACTCCCTGGAAACTGGATATTATCTGGCAAATTTAGCGTTAAAGGACATAGCAGGATATTTTCTTTATCATTAAATTTTGTTTTTGTCAAGCGATCGCTAGTTGCAGCAACAACTTGTACATTTACAGAGATAGCAGAGCGAGCGATCGCCTGCTCTTGAGCTTGCACCATTTTATTAGTTGTGGAAGTGGACGCTACTTGAGCATCCACCAACCCATCAACTATAATCCAAACCTCAGCCATGTCCGAAACTGGGAAGACTAATTTGAACTCCGCCACCCAGTCGTTGGAAGCTAGGCAGATCGAGGTGACCACCCGTGCGGCGGTTTTTCACAGCCAAACGGTAGGTAACGCTTTGCAATTCGGCGCGGAGTTGGCGGTTTTCCCGTTGCAGCTGCGCTACTTTGTCTTTGACAGGTGCTAAGCGTTCGGCGAACTTTTGGCGATAAATCTGAGGTAATTCTTGGATTACCTGTTCTAACATGCGGGTGCGATCGCTCAATTCTTGCACTGATTGGCGCAGTTGATAAATTTCCGCATCCCGTTCGGCAAGTTGTTCTTGATAGAACGTCACTTGCTGTTCGACGCCTTGCAGTTGTTCCCGCAGCGCCAGAGTTTGAGCTTGATTGCGTTCGGCAATTTCCGGAGAAGGTAAAAATCCGGTATTACCTTTAACCAGGCGGAAGAGTTCTTGAGACAGCTGCTGTACCAATTGGTCGCGCAGTTGTAACTCTTCCCGCAGGTGAGAGACTTCGGTTTGCAGGTTATTTAGGATTGGGGTGTCAGTTTGGATCACGATCGCTCCTCATCGACGATATTGCCAACAATGGGCGTGGTTTGCCATTCGCGCCCATCTTATCATGGTTATCCCATTGGGTCATAGGTAATAGGTTATGGTTCAGCTGATGACCAATTACCAATTACCAATTACCCATTACCTTGCACTCAGAGTCGCTATGCTTCTACTTCAGCAGGTTCTTTGGCTGTATTATCTTCAGTCGCGGCTTCGGGTTTGATCGTGAGGTAGCGAATCACTTCATCCGAGAGGCGCATAGCGCGTTCTACGACAGCGATCGCGCTGCCTTTGGCTTTATAGTTCATTTGGATATAGATCCCGTCGCGCTGCTTTTTAATCTCGTAGGCGAGACGGCGCTTACCGCGATGCTGGATTTCGATCCCGTCGCCGCCATTTTCCCGCAGGATATTTTGATATTTTGCGATCGCTAGCTCGACCTGTTCTTCTCCCAGATCGGGACGCAGAATATACATAGTTTCGTAGTTTTGCATCGGATATCTTCTCCTTATGGACACAAAGGCCACTGCTAGAACAAAGGTGCGAAGCTTCTCTCACCCGGTCAGCCAGTAGCAAGGAATTCTTATTCTACAAAAATTTGCCCTTAAACGATACAGGGCAAGCAGCCAACTTTTTGCCCTGACCTAAAATGAGTGCCGAACAGCGTAACATATTTTGACAGCAGTTAAAAATGCCGAGTTGGGTTTGGCGAAAGATGTAAAAATACCCGCTTACCGCGTTCCCGTTCTCTTACAGTGTCAATAGCAGCCTGCGATCGCACGCGCGCGATCGCCCTGGCTAATAGTCTGTTTTTCCCTGTTCTTTTTCCCTTCCCCTCTAATTTATGGCTAAACGCTACGTCCGAGTTCAGACTGCTAAGGGTGAGACTTATTACGGCTTATTACAACTAAGTCGCAGCGTTATCATCCTGGATGCGCCTCCTTGGTTGCAAGGTCAACCTACCAATGTAGAGTTAGCGCCAGACAGTTACAAGCTTTTAGCTCCTTGCGCTCCCTCCAAGATTGTAGCGGTAGGTAAAAATTATGCGGCTCACGCCAACGAAATGGGAACCGATGTACCAAAAGAGCCGCTATTGTTTTTGAAGCCACCAACAACGGTAATTCCGACTGCTACCGATATTTGGTATCCTCCCCAATCTGGGCGCGTTGATTATGAAGGGGAACTGGCGCTGGTGATTGGCGATCGCGCCAAAGATTGTACGCCCCAACAAGCGGCAGCGAAAATTTGGGGTTACACCATCGCCAACGACGTGACGGCGCGAGATTTACAAAGAAAGGATAGTCAGTGGACGCGAGCCAAAGGATTCGATACCTTCTGTCCGTTAGGCCCTTGGATCGTTCGCGAATTGAGTCCGGGAGCCAGATTGCAAACGTTTTTGAATGATAACCCAGATCCGGTACAATCCGCTGCCATCGATCAGATGGTATTTTCCCCGGATCAACTGGTGTCCTATGTTAGTCAAGTGATGACCTTGCTGCCTGGGGATGTGGTTTTGACTGGAACTCCGGCGGGGATTGCACCGTTGCAAGTAGGCGATCGCGTGCGAGTGGAAATTGAAGGAATTGGGTCTTTAGAAAATACCGTCGCCGCAAGACCTTCAAAAAGTGGAGGTGAGGTTTGACGGTAGCGATCGCACTACTGCCCATTTAATTCCAGTTTGGACATCCAAGACTTCCACAAAGCTTGCCTTGAGCTATCGAGTTTGTCCATAAACAGCTTCGGAAATAATCGGAATTTCCGCATACATCCCCCGCAAAGCCTGCACAATCGAATAGATACAACTAGCCACAACTACTAGGAAGATGGCACCTACTAATAAGACCACCAAAATTGGCGCAGACGCTGCGGGGATTATAGGTGATGCTAGTGAAGAAAATACATTTGGTATACGCAACAAACCGAGAAGTTCCAGAATAGCAGCAAATAGGGACGCCAAAATAGACAACATCAGAGCCTGCATTGTATGGAAGCGAAGAAAGTGTATAAGTTTCTCGTTTCTCACCACTAGCAAGTACAAAACAAAGAAAAGGATGAAACCAAAAAACGGTACAAATTGACTTACATAGCCATAGAGCAACATCACAGGGTAAAGAGGAAGATACAACCAGGTTATCAATTGCTGGAAAATTGCAGGCAGTATTAACGAAAATAACAGACCAAACCCATAAACTTCAATTAAAGGTAAAAGATAAGGCAAGCATGACAAAATTCTATCTTTTAGTGCAGTACGTCCGCGCCAAGCCATTGATTTATTCTCCCCGCTCAAATTTTCAACAATTTCTGCTAACTCCGATCAAAACACAAAGGTACCTTACGTTTGTTCTAATTAGCCTCACCCCTAAATTATGCCATGAAAAACCTTAATTCTAATCCCCTGAACACCTCTGAATAATTATTCCCAGACTATCGCCTGGGAACCCAAACCAGCCAAAGTTTATTAACTAACGAATCTGCGTGTTAACCGCCTCGGAAATAGCGGGAATTTCTGCATAGCGCCCCAGCAGTGACTGAAATACCGAGTAGATAACAGATGCTAAAACTCCCAGAAAAATTGTGTTATACAGAGTTTCCACAATAAAAGTGCTACTCTGGAAAGTCGGTTCCATAATTGACACAATCAAACGACACATGATGATAACAATGTCGATCAGAATCGCCTGCATTGTATTAAAACGAACAAAGTGACTGGTATTTTCGCTTCTAACCACCAGGAAATACAAAGCAAAGAAAATAATTAACCCAGCGAAGGGAAGCGAGTAAATTTGCAGCACGGGTACAAGCGGCAAAATCAAAACTTTCAGAGGTGGAAATTCTTGAAACCAATAACGACCAAATCCTAGCCCGTCAATCAAGGGTAGTAAGTAGGGTAGGGAAGCAAAAATCCGGTCTGCAACGGTCGTAGACCCGCGCGAATTCATCAGTGTTTTCTCCTATTGCGATCGAGAATCGTTTTTTTGTGCAGGACAAAACTTATTCAAGTCAAGCATTTCGCTTTCTTTGACCGCATCTTCTTGTCCGCAGGCGTAAAGAACGCGCTGGCTGCACGTATTCGATTTTTTGAGGCATTTTCCAGATTTATCGCTGCATTTAGATCGCGAGGGATGGAAATGCTGTTAAACCCAGGATAGCGCACGATCGCATTTGAAGACTTACCCCAAAGGCGAGTGGGAGCGTCTTTGGCGTTCTAGGCGTGGATTTGATTTCAGTTCGGGAGCGATATTACTTGATATTGGCGATGCGGAAGCCCATTTGACACTCGTACTGGTCTGGTTGATTTTCCCCCAGTTTACCAACGGCGTGACCGCAACGCAGTTGACCGCCTCGCCAGCGGGGTTGACCGCTGTGGTCGGCTAGCAAGCAGGTTTGACAAACAACCTGGGGAGGAAGGACTTGCTCTTCCATTAAGATGACTAACATAGTTTGACACCTCCAGTACATCCGGTGATGCAACTAAGTTAATTTTAAGTTAAGCATTTGGGAAAATGGTATAAATACACACAGAGCTTAAAAGAGCGATCGCTCTGTTCCGCCCCCAAGTTGTTAAAAAGAGGCTGAACATCTGTCAGAGATAGGAAAAACGGCGCTATCATGGGGAACGCGATCGCACGACCGCTACTTAAAATCTTGACTACTTGGGACGCATTGTGACTGACACTAACTTACACTTCCTCGCCGAAACCGATCCAATGGTTGCAGATTTGATTGCTCAAGAGCTTGGGCGACAACGCGACCATTTAGAATTAATTGCTAGCGAAAACTTTACCTCGGCAGCTGTTCTAGCCGCCCAAGGATCGGTTTTAACCAACAAATACGCCGAAGGTTTACCCGGAAAGCGCTATTACGGCGGCTGCGAATATATCGATAAAATCGAGCAACTCGCCATCGACCGAGTTAAGCAACTGTTTGGCGCTGCTTGGGCGAATGTCCAACCCCACTCCGGCGCTCAAGCCAATTTTGCCGTATTCCTGTCCCTGTTAAAACCAGGGGATACGATTATGGGGATGGATTTGTCCCACGGCGGACACTTAACCCACGGTTCCCCCGTCAACGTGTCGGGGAAATGGTTTAAAGTGCAGCACTACGGCGTCAGCCAAGAAACCGAACAATTAGATTATGACCAAGTGCGGGAACTGGCGCTGCAACATCGTCCTAAATTAATTGTTTGCGGCTATTCGGCTTATCCCCGCATCATCGACTTTGAAAAGTTTAGAGCGATCGCAGACGAAATTGGCGCTTACCTATTAGCCGATATCGCCCACATCGCCGGATTAGTCGCCACCGGACATCATCCCAATCCCCTCCCCCACTGTCACGTCGTCACCACCACCACCCACAAAACCTTGCGCGGCCCCAGAGGTGGTTTAATTATGACCAACGACGCCGAATTGGGCAAACAACTCGATAAAGCCGTCTTCCCCGGAACTCAAGGTGGCCCATTGGAACACGTCATCGCCGCTAAAGCAGTCGCGTTTGGCGAAGCCCTCAAACCAGAATATAAAACCTATTCGGGCCAAGTAATCGAAAATGCCAAAGCAATGGCAACTCAACTGCAAGCACGGGGATTCAAGATTGTATCCGGCGGCACTGATAATCACTTGATGCTAGTAGATTTACGTAGCATCGGCATGACCGGAAAGCTTGCAGACAAACTCGTCAGCGGCGTCAACATTACGGCGAATAAAAATACAGTGCCATTTGATACAGAGTCGCCGTTTGTGACTTCTGGATTGCGCTTGGGTTCGCCTGCGATGACCACGCGGGGAATGGGAACGGCAGAATTTACCGAAATTGCCAACATTATTGCAGACCGATTGTTGCATCCGGAAGATGAAACAGTAGCGAGTGACTGTCGGCGTCGGGTAGCGAGTTTGTGTTCGCGCTTCCCGTTATATCCGCATTTGACAATACCCGTTCCTGCTTTAGCGTAGTTAGGAAATGCGTTGGCGATCGCTCCTATCTGTCAGAATTAACTGATGGGTAGGAGCGATCGCAGATTAACTCTGAGCGAAAATTTCCATAGCTGGGCATTTTATGACACTCTTATGCGGTTTTATGCACTGTAAAAGCATGTATGACCGCCAAGCGCCATAATATATAGTTAGATGACTATCGTTTCCAGATGTGGCAACTAACAAATCCCACAACTATAAAAGCAGAATTGGAATTTTCATCTTCTTTTCAGTCTAAGATTTCTGTTACTCAGCTATGGGATGATAACGTTCAGCTTATTAATGCAGTTGAATATGTGAATTGGGGAGAGGCTGAGCTTCAATTCATTGTCTGTGAAGCCTGCGGTATTGTAGGATGTCAACCTCAAGGTTGGGTTGAACTCAAACGAGCGGACTCAGTGGTGTTTATAATGCCTGCCTTCACAACTATTGAGAAGGCTTCTGAAAAAAGGAAGGAGGAATATCTACCCCCTCATTACCTTTTAGAGAGAGGAGCTATCTGCATTGAACAGAAAAGTTATGCAAATACGCTTTGCCAAATTGCTGCTTTCCCAGACTTTGAAGCATTATCTCTGTTATCGGCTTGGGAAGCATCCAAGATTTTTCAGTTGGAAGCGCCCAGTCGTGTTCTCGGTCATTTGTTAAATCCTTCTGAACTCTATCAAGATATTGTTATTGCTTCATCTGAGGGCAACTTCAAGGAGCAGGCTTTTGAGTTAATATCGTTAGTTAACAACCTATCAAGAGATACTCGTACCGCCAAGTTGCGTAGATTAACAGAGTATGACCAAATTATTTCGCTGTATGTGGATATTTCAGGATTTCCTGAATGGAAGGCTCTCAGTTACAACGGTTTGCGATATTCGTTATACCTTGAGCCTGGGTACATCATTGACTAATCAAGTAGCCGCTATCTAACACTTTTGTGCAGTAGTAGGTTGGGCTTACCGTGGGAAACCCAACAGTCTGAGGTTGGGTTTCGTGCCTCAACCCAACCTACGGAATCTCAAGCAAAAGTATTGTAAAGGATATGTGTAGTACAACACTGCGATCAATAGCCCGCGCCAGCGCTGGCGATTGTCTGTATATTTTAGCTAAACTGTTGCTGATGAAGAAATTGTTATTTATTTGCAGCAAGAATCGATTACGCAGTCCCACAGCCGAAGCAGTATTCTCTGAGTATGAGGGGCTTGCTGTTGAGTCAGCAGGAATAGATCGAGAAGCAGAAACACCTCTATCCAGTGAGGTAATCGAGTGGGCAGATATCATTTTTGTGATGGAAAAGTCACATCGAAGCAAACTTTCAAAGAACTTTCAGCCTTGGCTCAAAGGTAAGCGAGTGATTTGCCTGGACATACCTGATGAGTATGAGTACATGGAGCCAGCTTTGGTAGAGTTACTGAAGAAAAAAGTGCTACCACTGCTAGGAACATTTTAGATAAAATTGATTATCCCCTTTATTTTATAGACCGCGCAGGCGGTCTTTGTTTGTGTAGCCGCGACTTCAGTCGTTAGGCATTATCCCCATGCAAAGCAATATGACATTTAGCAGTATCGTAGCATTATTCAGTGCCATGATTGTTCTGGCATCTATTCCCAGTATCAGCGTACTGGCTGTCACCACAAGAGCGGCTGCATCTGGATTTATTCATGGTGTGTTCGCAACCATAGGAATAGTGCTGGGTGACATCATTTTTATCATCATAGCGATTTGGGGTTTATCGTTTCTTGCTGAAACGATGGGTAACCTATTTGTACTAATAAAATACATTGGTGGCGCATATCTTATCTGGTTGGGAATCAGGTTATGCAGGTCAAAATCTCAGGAAGTGGAAACGGAGGAGGTTGTAAAATCTTCTTTGCTGTCCAGTTTTATGACGGGATTGCTGATTACATTAGCCGATCAAAAAGCCATCTTGTTTTATTTTGGCTTCTTTCCAGCTTTTCTTGATATTTCTAAAATATCTTATTTGGATACCGGCATTATCATCGCGATCGCTACCCTAGCCGTAGGCGGTGTAAAACTTGGTTATGCCTTCATGGCAGATAAAGCTAGATTGCTGATTAGTTCTAAATTCAGAAAAAGAATCAACATCGCCGCTGGCTGTGTAACGATCGCCGTCGGAGTATTTTTAATTACTAAATCTTAGTCCATATTGAAGCTAAAATGCAGTCTAATACTTCGTCGTATCATGTCAGGTTGCATCGGTATTGTATCGGGCGGGGCGGGTTTAACGAGATATCTCGTGCTTCCGTAGACTGGTTGGTAAAACCCGCCCCTACTCTCGTCAAAAATTATACGCTACCCTTGCTTAAGGACAGGATATGAGAATGGACTGACGAACGATCGTAATCCAAAGTATGAAAACGTTGCTATTGTCGAAATGGCGTTAACAACGCCTCAGCCCACTGTTGGTCGTTTTCCGACAAGGCGGGTGGTGGAATTGGTAGGCGATAATCGATGCGGCTGGGGTAACGGGCGCGATCGCACACTCCATTAAACACTTCCTGCAAGGGTACAATCGGTTCTGGATCGCCTGGTTTCAAAGGAATGGGAAAATTGGGTAATTGTTGTTGCAGAGAAACATTATAGAGATCCGCCGCCGGACGAATATGACTGCGGCTAATTAAAATTCGATAAGCATTCGTTCCACGCATTCCTAAAATTGCCATTGGCTTGCCGCCGCGCAGCAAATCTAGTTCTACTAAATGAGTCGCACTCCCCAGAATTGCCCGTCGCTTTTTTTCATAAGCAATTCGACCTTCTCCACTTTTTTTATTTTTAGGCGATAACAGTTCAATTGCGGTAATCACTTCATCCGTCACCATTTCCCGCACTTCCAAATAACGCTCGTTCACAACTAGGGGCATGGGTACGGCAACTCGTTCGGGATGAGGCAGAGTCGCAATTGATACATCTTCTGCGATCGCTTGCTCTGGAGTTGAAGCCGTCGAGCGACCGGAGAACACAACCGCATCGGGAATGCCAATCAACAAGGCATCATCGCTATCATCGCTTTGATACGTGCGGGTTTCGACTTCTACGTAGTATTGCGGAGTAAGCTGTGGTTCGATTATATCTGCGATCGCTACCAAAAGTCTGCTATGAAACGAAGACCAAAACGCCGCCTGCTCTAAATACGGGTCCATTCCTGGAAATGGTGAGGGCATTTCTCAAACTCCCATCGCGCAAGCCTATCGATCAATTGTAGTTGGTGAAAGTTGCTCACTTGCTAGCGAAGAGGGGCGGGTTTAGTTCAATTGTCTGCTTTTATCAAAGGTGATTGGTAAAACCCGCCCCTACAAATCGCACCTGCTCCTGGAGCTAATCTTACCAACTTGTGCGCGATCGCACACCGGCGGAGGGGCGTCGCACCCTTTTCACTTAGCCAGCAGTAAGGCCATGATGGAGCAGTCAATCCCGAAATGCGATCGCAGGAGAACGGCATGGCAGACCTTAACGGTACGATGATGCAGTACTTCCACTGGTACATCCCGGATGATGGCACTCTCTGGGATAAGGTTAAACATAACGCCCAGGAATTAGCAGATGCAGGTTTCACCGCGATGTGGCTCCCACCTGCTTATAAAGGAACTGGGGGAAAAAGCGATGTCGGATATGGCGTTTATGACCTGTTCGATTTAGGGGAATTTAACCAGAAAGGTAGTATCCGCACCAAGTATGGCACTCGTCAGCAGTATACCGATGCGATTAAAGCACTCCAAGCGCAAGGCATTCAAGTCTATGGGGATGCGGTGCTTAATCACAAGCTGGGTGCGGATGCGACGGAGACACCTTTAGCAACACCTTACTGGCAAGATGACCGAATCAATCCCAAAGGCGGACTGCAACAAATCAAATCTCACACCAAGTTTACTTTCCCCGGACGTGGAGGGAAATACTCGAATTTTGAGTGGAATTGGTGGCATTTTGATGCGGTGGATTATAACGAATATAATCCGAGCGATCGCAATACGGTCTATTTGCTAGAAGGGAAAGTGTTTGATGACTACGTTGCCTTGGAAAAAGGGAATTTTGCCTATTTAATGGGCGCGGATTTAGATTTCCAAAATAAATGGGTACGCGGCGAAATTACCCACTGGGGCAAGTGGTATCTCGAAAACACCAATGTAGATGGCTTCCGCATTGATGCGATCAAACATATTTCATCTTGGTTCTTTCCCCTCTGGCTGGATGAACTGGAAAAACACGTTAAGAAAGATCTGTTTGCAGTTGGCGAGTATTGGTTTAACGATATCAAGACTCTGCATTGGTACGTCGATGCAGTTGGTGGCAGGATGTCAGTATTTGACGTACCGCTGCACTATAACTTCCATTACGCGAGTAAATCGGGTGGCAACTACGATATGCGGCGCATTTTAGATGGAACGATGATGCAACAGCGTCCCACTCATGCGGTCACATTTGTAGAAAATCACGATTCGCAGCCATTACAAGCTTTAGAATCCGTTGTTGAACCTTGGTTTAAACCTTTAGCTTACGCCTTGATTCTGTTGCGACGGGAAGGCTATCCCTGCGTATTTTACGCTGATTATTACGGCGCGGAATACGAAGATTGGGGACGGGATGGCAATCGTTACAAGATTTTTATGCCTTCTCACCGTTGGATAATTGATAAGTTCCTTTATGCGCGGCAGAACTACGCTTATGGCCCCCAATACGACTATTTCGATCATTGGAATACCATCGGTTGGACGCGCTTAGGTGATGAAAATCATCCTAAAGCAATGGCAGTAATTATGAGCGATGGACAGGCAGGTTTCAAGTGGATGGAAGTTGGTAAACCTAATGCGACTTTTATTGACTTGACCGAACATATTAAAGAACCCGTATACACCAACGAATGGGGCTGGGGTGAATTCCGCTGTTTAGGCGGTTCCGTATCAGTTTGGGTTCAGGTTTAAACAACATCATGTCCGGTAGCAATTAGTGTATAGTAGGGGCGGGTTTTATGAAAGATCTTTGACGGTTACCCAAGGAATAAATAAACCCGCAAGGGCTGACGCTAACGATGCAACCAGACATGATATAAAATCGATTTGCAGGCGATCGCTACTCAATCAAGCGATCGCTTGCATTCCTTGTCAATCTTCTATTACTTCCATCAAATCTTCAATCAGAACATCAAAGATCCGAGCGATCTTTTGAATCGATGTTATGTCAACCGTTGCTAGTCCTTGAGAACGAGCGTAGTGCCTGACGGTGCTGTAGGGAACATTCGCACGATCCGCAACATCCTTGAGCGTCCAACCTTTTTGATCCGCCAATTCTCGAATCTTTAACCGAACTAATCCCATTCTGCGCTTGACATTTATAGCGGGAAAGCGACTTGCTGGAATACAGCCTTTGTGGCTTTCGTTTGTATAGCGGCACCCTT
>DNGG01000523.1:14396-17261 GCA_003486675.1 Cyanobacteria bacterium UBA11372 | reverse complement strand
AGTTTAATTGTGATGGGATGGGGTCAAATAACGGGTTTTCGCGCTCGCTTTTTTGGCAATGTTATTGATAATGTTTTGTGGACTTCTCACTGTCCGGTTGCTCTCGTGCGCCTGCTGTTGTCGCCAACTGAGATACAACGCATTTTAGTGCCAATTGAAAATCTTACTGCTGAGGCGGTGCGCCCGGTGCGGTTTGCTCAAATTTTAGCCCAGGGGAATCAGGGACAGGTGACGTTGTTGCACGTATGCGATCGCAACACTACCACAAGCAAACGCGCCTGGACCCAATCCCAACTCGCTTTACTTGCGTCTAAATGGGCACCCCAAAGTAATTTCGATATTCAAATAGTTCCCCACGAAGATATCGTCAGAGCGATTTTAAATGCATCGCAATCTACCGATTTAGTTATCTTGCGGTCGAAACGACGCCGGACTGCGGGGGGTTTGGCAATTAGCGATTTAACAACTCAATTGGTACAGCAATTGAATTGCTCGTTAGTAATGCTAGGGGAACCGCAGCGCGCCCTGACAGGCGTTCCTACTCAACGCTTGCCAAACAAAGTTGTTCCTACAATTGGGTAATCTTTACCCCTCTCCCTTGATAGGAGAGGGGGTTGGGAGGTGAGGGTATATCAGACCTATTTCTTGCTCAAATGAGGGGATAGAACCTGAGCAATGCTGACTTGAGCAATTCCCTACTCTCCGAATGCGGCTCTCACCGCGTCAAATTGCATAAATCTAATCTGAAAGATGCAAAATTTGCCACAAAGTAGAATGCCAGATGCAACCGTTTACATATAGTAAGGCATTCGAGCGATCGCTTACACGAGCGCGATCCCAAATAAATAATTAACTTTTTGGGTTAAAGTTTGCGCGTTTCCTCCATAGTTTCAATCACTGCCCAACCGATGTAGGAAGCTGCAAGTAACACGACGGCTGAAACGACATAGGCAACTGCCAACATCTGAAGGGCGGTTTCAAAGGGAACGAAGGTAATCATCAGGTGGCCTCCATAGCCATGCTCTATATTCTAGTATTGACTTTATTTGGTTCAATTTGCTAACTCAGAGCATGTTTCAGAAGCACCCCAACCTGCCTAAAAAAGGGAAAAATTAGGGGTATTTGCGAAAATGAAAAGTAACATAAATAACTTGTTAAAACATTTTAACTACTTAAACAGCAGAGCGTGATTGCTTTCGCGCCAGGTGGTTAACAAGCTGATGGCATTGGTAAAAGCGATCGCACTAAGTACGGAACAATTTTTTTTGACTTATTGATACTCTCCCCAGAAGTGCGATCGTTAAATTGTATCAGGGTTTACATTTAATTCCCGCAGTTTTGCTGCCAATCGCTCAGCTCGTTGAGTTTGCCGATCTGCCACTTCTTCCGGCGTGGGAACTAGCTGTCCTTCTGGGGTAAAAAATCGCAACAGTCCCCGATCAATTCCCAGACACAAACCGAGTTGCTGACTCCACAGATGTCCTCGCTCGTTTGCTACAAGAGGTTGGTACTCGCCATCGACTAAATGAAATCCAGCAAATTCTAAAGAATCTGGATCGAACCAAAAGTAATCATAAGTGCGGAAAGTATCTTGATAAAGTTGTTTTTTGAAACCTTGATCGGTATCCGCTGTTTTTGGAGACAAAATTTCGATAATTACATTAGGATATTTGCCATCTTCTTCCCAAACAACCCAACTTTTACGGGTTTTTCGCTCTGTTCCCAATACCACAAAAAAGTCTGGCCCTCGAAACTTTTCAGATTTGCGTTGGCGAGGACTGTAGTAGATAGTGAGATTACCAGCAGCATAGAAATCATTTCTGTCGCGCCACAGCCATTTCAGGCATTTGAGGAGTAGCATTATTTGCTCGAGGTGCAGTTCGGTTTCCACAGGAGGTTCGTCGCTATAGAGGTCGCCATCTGGAAAGATAACATCTTCTTGGATGTCTTCGGGAGGTGCTAATTCTTCGACTGGGGACATGGCTAGTAGGTTAGATTTATGGGGTGTTTCTATTTTAGCCTTGGAGAGCGATCGCTGTAGTTCGATACTAACCGAACTTGGTAGTTATAACTAGCATATGTTGAAAAATTGCTAATTGCTAATTGCTAATTGATCCTTGGTATATTTGACCGTTACACCATTAGCTATTAGCCATTAGCGATGCCCTGGTTTCCTAACATTTGCAACTTGTACAAACTGGCATACAGTCCGCCTTGTTGTAACAATTCTTGATGGCTACCCGATTCGACTAATTGCCCGCGCTTTAATACCAAAATCCGATCTACATTGCGAATGGTAGAAAGGCGGTGAGCGATAATAATTGCCGTGCGTCCTACTAAAAGCCGGTCTAAAGCATCTTGGATTAATGCTTCTGTTCGCACATCTAAACTCGCGGTTGCTTCATCTAGTACTAATATTCTCGGATCGCGGATTGCAGCACGAGCAAAAGCTAAAAGTTGTTTTTGCCCGCCAGATAAATTCGTTCCCCTTTCTCTGAGTTGGGTGTCGTAACCTTGGGGTAATTGTTCGATAAATTGGGCGACATTTGTCTTTTCCGCAGCCGCAACAACTTGCTCAAAAGGATAATTTTCTCCCAAGGTTATGTTGCTTTTAACATCTCCAGCAAACAAAAATCCGTCTTGCAAAATCACCCCCATATAGCGGCGCAATTCCGTCTGCGTTACGTCTCGGATATCAACTCCATCTAAAAGAATCCGTCCTTTTGTCGGTTCGTAGAGGCGGCATAATAGCCGGATGATGGAACTTTTACCTGCACCCGTGGGGCCAACTAATGCGACTTTTTCTCCGGGATGAATCGTAAAGTCTAAGTCTTGAATTACATATTCGTCTTGTTTGTAAGCAAA
>DNGG01000523.1:8874-14167 GCA_003486675.1 Cyanobacteria bacterium UBA11372 | reverse complement strand
ATTTGATTTCGCCAATTGGTAATTGGTAATTGGTAATTGGTAATTGCTCGGAGGGCGGGTTTAACGAGATATTTTGTGGTTGCTGTAGGGGCGGGTTTAACGAGATATTTTGTGGTTCCACAGATTGATTGGTAAAACCCGCCCCTACGATAAAACCCGCCCCTACAGATGATGGCAAGGATTTAGGATGTTCTGGGTCGCGAATTTCGATCGGTTCGTTTAAAATATCGGCGATGCGTTCTACGGCGGTGAATCCTGCTTGGATTGAGGTAAATTTTTCCGCGAATTGTCTTAATGGGTCGAAGAGACGTTGAGCAAATAAAATAAAGGCAGATAGAGTACCGAAACTGAGTTGATTTTGCAGAATCTGAAGTCCACCTAACCACAAAACCCCCGCGATCGCTACAAGTGAAATCCACTCCAGAGTGGCAGATACTGCTGAGTCGTGAAAGATGGTTGCATCTACTTCTTTGATATAGCGTTTGTTGATAGTCCGAAACAATTCGGCGTTGAACTTTTCCCGGCGGAATAGCTGAACGACATTAATCCCCAAAATATTTTCTTGCAGCGTAGCGTTAAGTGCAGAAAGTTCTTCCCTAGCAAGATAATTTGCTTTGCGGTACTGCTGTTGAAAATAAATAATTACTCCCGTTACGGGAATCAACATTAGTACTAGCATTGTCGCCAGTTGCCATTGCAAAGAAAACATAGCGATCGCAATCACCAAAATCGAAAACAAATCGCTCACAATACCAATCGCACCCGTGGTAAACACATCTCCCAACGCTTCCACATCGCTGGTGAGGCGGGTAATCAATTTACCTACTGGTGTGCGGTCAAAAAATCTTACTGCTAAAGAGGTAACGTGGTCGAACAAATCATCGCGAATTGCGTTGGTAATTTGCTGTCCCACCTTCTGCACCGTATAACTTTGGGTGGATACAAGCACCAACCGCCCTAAAACCGTTAGCAGCAGCAAACCGGCTAGAATATTTAACCCGGTTGATAAATCTCTACCTTGGAGAATAGACCAAGTTTGCTCTTGGCGAATTAAAGAAATTGCTTGTCCGATAATCAGGGGTTGAATTGCCCCAGATACCGCCACCGGCACCAATAATATCATTGAAAGCAAAAGCAGGCGTCCGCTACGACGCGCATAAGGGATTAACCGCAGGAATAACCGCCAGTCACTTTCCCGGCGTTGTTGGCGCGATCGCCTATATTCCAACTCTTCTTCTGTCCGCGTCGATACACCTGTCATTGTCGATCCCAACTATCCAGCACGCTTTCCCAATGTAGCGTAGGTTGCTAAACTATCATCATGCCTGAGATTGAGACAACTACAGAAAGCACTGCAACGGCGATCGCGAGCAGAATACTTGATTGAATATGCGATCGCTCTTCGATTGCATATTTGATCGATAGATAGCGAGACTTTGCCCTCAACACTTCCATAGGCGTTTTGTGGGGAGCGATCGCTTTTACAATTGCCGCAGTTTCTCTAATTAAAATTCGCCATCAATAAACAGCAATTATAACCCGTTTTAAACGGTTTTAGATTAAATCCAGAAATTTATTTCTGGGTTATGTCTGGGTTATTTCTGCGATCGCCTTATACCGTTTTCCCTTCAATCTGTAACAGATCCCCCTCCCATCCCCCTTAAAAAGGCAGAGCTACTTCATTGTGATGGGAGAAAATTTGTTTCCCTGCATTTGGCGTTTGCCGCCTTAGTCAAGAAGAACGGAAGCATAAAACTTATAATTTTTATCTGACGACAATGAAACAGCCCTGCCTTGGTAAGGGGGGCTGGGGGGATCGAATGCTTGAGCAGCAGCGGGCGATCGCTCGCTCTCCCCGTAATTTTCCGGACATCCCTTGTATCCATTGGTTATAAATAAAAAAACAGCCTCAGCTTTAACCTATGGAACCACTTACTGCTGGTGCGATCGCGCTGCTCACCCTGTTATTAAACAAAACCTTCGAGAAAAGCGGCGAACTCATTGTTGCCAAAGCATTCGAGCAAGTTAGCAAAGTCTACGAACTGCTGATGCACAAACATCCAGATTTGTCAAGACGCCTTGCCGCGGCGAAAGACAATCCTGCCTTGCCCTCCCAACAGCCGGAAGATTACGGCGAAGCGGTATTAATTGAAGACATCAAATCGGCAGCCGCAGACCCGAAAATTAAAGCAGCAATTGAAGAATTGGCGGCGCAGGTAGAAGAAGCACCGAAAAATTCCCAATTAGAGAAAGCTTTTACAGCATTGGCAGAGAAGGTGCAGGCTCAACGTCCAAACATCCAGAATACTGCAAATGTTGAGGACAACTATGGGATTGTAGCTCCTGGTGGTTCCGTTTCGATCGGAAACTTCAGTCCCACCATCAACCACTGACTACAGCCGCCCGAATCGGAACGGGTAAAGTCAAATCCCCCAAAATCCATCCCCTACGGCACACGCCACTTCGTCGGACGACAGCAGGAACTCGCACAGCTGCATCAAACCTTGCAAAACTCTCATCGCGTCGCCATCTCAGCCGTTGCCGGGATGGGGGGAGTTGGCAAAACCGAACTGGCGATTAAATATGCGCGGGAACATCAAGACGATTACCCTGGTGGGATTTGCTGGCTATCTGCCAGAGACGCGAATCTGGCAGAACAGATTTTGCAATTTGCCCAGCTATCCCTGAAACTGGAAGTGCCGCAGCAGGATTGGCAAGGAAATCCGCTGAGTCTCGCCCAACAGGTAGCCTGGTGCTGGCAACAGTGGCAACCCCCACAAGGGCGGGTGTTGGTGGTGTTGGATGATGTGACCGATTGGAAACTCTGTCGCGGCATGTTGCCAACGGATAACCGCTTCTGCGTGTTGATGACGACGCGGCTGCGACGGCTAGATCCTAATTTTGTCGAACTTCCTCTGAATGTGCTGTCGGAAGCAGAGGCATTGCAATTGTTGACGGCGATATTGGGGGAAAACGATAGGCGGCTGCAACGGGAATCTGAAACGGCAAAAGAGTTGTGCTGGTGGCTGGGATATCTGCCTTTGGGTTTGGAATTGGTGGCGCGGTATTTGGTGGAAGATCCCGATTTGTCCTTGGCAGAAATGTGGCAGCGGTTGCAAGCGAAGTCTTTGCAAGATAAGGTAATCGACAAGTCAGAAGCGGATTTGGATGCGACTGAAATGACTGCAAGGCGAGGGGTAAAAGCGGCTTTTGAATTAAGCTGGCAAGAACTCGAAAAGCAGACGCAGCGGGTGGGTGAGTTGTTGAGTTTGTTTGCACCGGCTGCATTTGCTTGGGAATGGGTAGAGTCGGCAAGTGAGTCGCTAAATTGGGCAAAGTCAGAGGTGAATGAAGCGAAAAAGCGACTGCATAAGCGACATTTAATTGAGCGAGTAGAAGAGAGAGAAGCTTGCTACAAAATTCATCCTCTAATTCGGGAGTTTCTGCGATTGAAGCTGGATGAGTCAGAACAAGCGGATAATGTGAGACAAGCTTTTGTCCCAGTGTTTGTGGAAATTGCCAAGGGAATTCCTGAGTCTCCCACCATTGATTTAATCGAATCGGTGAAATTCGCGATTCCCCATTTAGAAGAAGTTGCCGAAAATCTGACCAATGCGTTGAGCAATGAAGATTTAATTTCGCCTTTTGTTGGGTTAGGCACATTCTATGAAGGTCAGGGTTCATATTCGCTAGCAGAACCTTGGCGTCGGCAGTGTTTATCAGTAGTGAAAACCCGCTTGGGAGAAGACCATCCCGTTGTTGCGGAAAGTTTGAATAATTTGGCATCACTTTACGACGAGCAAGGACGCTACAGCGAAGCAGAACAGTTGTATTTGCAAGCCTTAGAATTGAGAAAAAGACTGCTGGGAGAAGACCATTCCGATGTTGCTGAAAGTTTGAATAATCTGGCATTAATCTACAATTATCAAGGACGCTACAGCGAAGCAGAACCCTTGTTTTTGCAAGCTTTAGAATTGAAAAAAAGACTGCTGGGCGAAGACCATCCCGATGTTGCCACCAGTTTAAATAATCTGGCATTACTCTACTATTCTCAAGGATGCTACAGCGAAGCGGATCCCTTGTTTTTGCAAGCTTTAGATTTGAGAAAAAGACTGCTGGGAGAAGACCATCTCCTTGTTGCCCAAAATTACAATAATTTGGCATATCTCTACTATTCTCTAGGACGATACAGCGAAGCCGAAACGTTGTATTTGCAAGCTTTAGAATTGAAAAAAAGACTGCTGGGTGAAAACCATACCGATGTTGCCACCAGTTTAAATAATCTGGCATTACTCTACGAGGATCAAGGACGCTACAGCGAAGCGGAAACCTTGTATTTGCAAGCTCTAGAATTGAGAAAAAGACTGCTGGGCGAAGATCATCCCTATGTAGCCACCAGTTTGAATAATCTGGCATATCTCTACAATTCTCAAGGACGTTACAGCGAAGCAGAACCATTGTATTTGCAAGCTTTAGAATTGAGAAAAAGACTGCTGGGAGAAGACCATCCCGATGTTGCCGAAAGTTACAATAATCTGGCATTACTATACGAGGATCAACGACGCTACAGCGAAGCGGAAACCTTGTTTTTGCAATCTTTAAAATTGAGCAAAATATTGTTGGGAGAAGACCATCCCCATGTTGCCTTCAGTTTGAATAATCTGGCAAAACTATACTATTTTCAAGGACGCTACAGCGAAGGGGAACCCTTGTATTTGCAAGCTTTAGAAATTGTGGAACGGGTATTAGGTGTCAACCATCCTCGAACTGTTAGTATCCGCGAAAATCTGGCAAGTCTCCGAGATGCGATCGCAAGTTGATCAAAAAAATCTGGGGTAGATAAAACAGAGGTGCGATTCGACTGCAACAAAGATATTTCGCTACGCCATTCATCCGACACCGAATCAATTCCCAGCTCTCATAGCTTAAGTCCACTCAAGTAAACTAGCATGTTATTCTGGAGTCGATTTTAATCAACTTTCGCTGCGAGCAACGGAATTAAACTCAAATCTTACACCAGCATCATAGCCCGCCCGGAAATAAATTTCCGGGCTAATAGCAAAAGTCCATTAAAATGGACTGAAATCCTGAGCAAATTATTGAGTCCTCTTCAGAGGACTTTCGCTATAAGAAAAGTGATTTGAATCGCAGGCGGGATGCAAGCGCAGGTGCAAGATTGGAATAAACTACATCTTCATATACAAGCGCGATCGCCTGAGATAAAATTCACCTATTACCCATAATTACAAGCCGGGACACGGCACGATTAAAGTTATCTGTTTGTCCGAGATAT
>DNGG01000523.1:0-8684 GCA_003486675.1 Cyanobacteria bacterium UBA11372 | reverse complement strand
AAGTTATCTGTTTGTCCGAGATATCTTTGATGCCGTGTCCCTACGCAACAACTCTGTGAGGTTTTTTTATTATGGGCAATTCAACGGACGTGGTATAATTATTTTAGGGTTGAATTGTTTCTTGTTCGTCAGATTCTAGCACTACATCTTCATATACAAGCGCGATCGCACACCGAAAATCAACGCTACTTAAATAAATCTCCTCTCCTTCTTCATAAGTATAAAGTTCCCAAATTCCTCGATCGTTTAATCGAAAAACTTCAACATTCATCTGTTCCGCACCGATTAAAACGTATTCTCTGAGAGTGGAAATGCGGCGATAGTGTTGGAATTTTTTACCGCGATCAAAACTTTCTGTACTCGGCGAAAGAACCTCCACAATTAGACAAGGATGATAAATTGCTTCAATAGCGTTTCTGTCCCTTTCATCGCAAGTTACCATCACATCAGGATAGTGATAGGGGCCATTTTCAGATACACCTACTTTGGCATCTGCCATAAACGCTTTACACCCTTTACCCCTGACGTGAGATTTCAGGGCTGAAGCTAAATTAAGCGCAATCGAAGTATGGGGAATAGTTCCCCCAGTCATGGCAAACACTTCGCCGTTGATATATTCGTATTTAATTGGTTGCTTGTCTTCCCATTCTAGATATTCTTGGGGAGTCATGTATTTAGATTCACGATTAGCTACCATAGTAAATTTCCTTATGTAATTGGATAAATTTAAAGATGCGATCGCATCCACAGAAACCCACTTTATCAAGCACTCAATTCCCTAACTGTTCCACAAAAGCTTGATGTTCTGGCGTTGCCAAACCCATCTGCAACACAGACTGTACCTCAACCAAATTCCCCGCAATTAAAGCCGGAACTGATAACCACAAACCGGGAAAAACTTCGCTTCTAATTATTCCCACTTCATCTGCTGCTAAATTAACATATTCTCCTTCTCTTAAACGAAACCAATCGATTCTTTCTTCGTAAACTTGCCAAATTAGATACTCTTGTACCCCGTTGCGCCGATAAACTCGTAATTTTTCTCGCAAGTCATAGGAAGCGCTACTTGCTGCTATTTCCGCAATAAATTCCGGCGCACCTTCTACATAACTATCTTCGCTAATAGTAGATTGTCCGCCGACTTCAATTCGCAACAGTGCATCGGGTTGAGGTTCGTTATCTGAATCTAGGCGAACTGTGGTATCAACCAACAAGTCAACCCCAGGTGTAGCTGAACTGTAAATCGACATCCATCCTATAATGCGACCGTGAGGTCTGCCGTGAATAACTCGGACAGGCGATCCCATGTATACAACTCCTTCAATTAATTCGGCTTTCTTCAAGTTGGGCATGGCATCGTAGCGTCTTTCAAATTCTGCCCTGGTGATGCGATCGCCATTTTCCAGCGGTAATATTTTCGGCATAATTCCTGTCATAATTCGACCCTCAACCTTTTGTTTTGATTGTGCCATATCGCTTTTTTGTGCATCGGTGGGTTTTGTGCGATCGCATTCACAGAATCCGAGTTTCTCTAAGAAACCCGAATTCTCAAGTTCTCTTAAGCCCCCCTTGGCAAGGGGGGTTGGGGGGATCGGCTCGATCGCTAGCAACTTGCGTTACTAAAATTTACCGTCCCGATGCGCGTGAAGCTGGCGCTACCCTTGCAGCGAATCGCCTTCTTGTCGAATACGGTAACGCACCAGAATCGTCACCAACTCGCCTGGATAATTGACTGCGGGTTGCACAGGTGTCCAGTCGTCTACCTGTGCAAAGTCTTTTTGATACAACGTGTTGATCGTTTCTCGGATTCCGGCATTAGAACTGATAATCAGAATCCGCACCGCTTCCCGTTCTGGTTCGGATGGTTCAGAATTAGAACTGTCAGATCCGAAAGAATCCGCACGAAATTCCTCTGCCATGATATTTTCTCCTGAATTTTCGGTTTTCCTCAGAAAAGCCAAAAATCTAGCCACCCCGCAGGCAGCTAAAAGCAGGGTGGCTACCGAGAAAATGTTACAATTCTCCATTAGCCTCCCGGACTGCTCACTACAGTTTGGGGGGTCAAGCTGTCCATTGCCGTTCCACCGGCTTTGGGCAGCGAAACTAGATTTTCGCTCTACATAGGTTGCCGTCCGGTTTAGGGTCTGGCAACCTATAGTTGTTGAGCATAGCGGCATTAGTTCCAACCGTCAAGAGGGGCGGTCAGAATACAATATGCGATCGCTCGCTCCGATCGTGTCCGGTTGCAAAGGGCATCCCACGCGGGGGGCGGGTTTAATCAGATATCTCGTGGTTCCAAGGATTGGTTGGTAAAACCCGCCCCTACAACACAATTAACTGTATAAATCCGATGCTAACGGACACGATATCAATACTCAAAAGCCCCCCAAGGCATCGGGGGGTTGGGGGGATCGGTTTGATCGCTAGCGAAACATCTCGCCCATCTTTTCTCTTAAGCCCCCCAAGGCATCGGGGGGTTGGGGGGGATCGATTTAATCGCTACAACCCTTCAAGCAACTGATTTCGAGCAGTTTCTAAAGCTTCTTTTAACTTACTCGCATCCCGTCCACCTGCTTGGGCTAAATTCGGGCGTCCGCCGCCACCGCCGCCGCAGATTTTGGCAATTCCCCCTATAAATTTGCCAGCTTGCAGTCCTTTTTTATTGACTTCTGGACTAAAACATGCTACCAAACTCACCTTATCGGCTTCGGGAATTGACCCCAAAACTACCGCAGCGTTACCCAGTTTATGTTGCAATCTTTCCGCGGCGGTTTTGAGAGATTCGGCGTCAACGTCTCCTAGTTGTGCAACGATAATTTTGCTATCGCCGACGGTTTCAGCTTGTGCTAGCAATTGGTCAGATTTAGCGATCGCTAATTCCCCTTTCACTATATCAAGCTGTTTCTGGGTGGATTTTACTTCGTTTTGCAGTTTGGTGATGCGGTCGGGTATTTCTTCGGGTTGGACTTTAAAGCGATCGCTCAACTCCTTCACCACTTTATCCCGCACATTAAGATAATCTAATACCGCTGGCCCCGCGACGGCTTCGATGCGGCGCACGCCCGACGAAACGCCTGCTTCGGAGACGATTTTAAATACGCCGATCTCCGCAGTATTACTGACGTGAGTCCCTCCGCATAATTCCATA
Organism: Cyanobacteria bacterium UBA11372; assembly: GCA_003486675.1. Taxonomy (GTDB): domain Bacteria; phylum Cyanobacteriota; class Cyanobacteriia; order Cyanobacteriales; family Aerosakkonemataceae; genus Microseira. Next base: position 5,536 of record DNGG01000523.1, on the reverse strand, counting down.
GATACGCCGGGGAAGTCTAACACGCGGACTTCGTCTCCGTATTTTTCCCCAAACATAGCGATCGCGCCTTTCGCCTTAGCTTCTTCCAGGGGCAATACAGAAATGTGGGCAGAATGTGCTTCGGCGATCCAAGTATTAACTTGTTCCTCAACTTGTTGCACTTCTTCTGATGTCAAAGGACGAGGACAGTTAAAATCAAACCGCAAGCGATCAAAGGCGACTAAAGAACCTGCTTGCGAGATGGAATCATCGACAATCTTTTTCAACGCCGCTTGCAATAAATGGGTTGCGGTATGATTTGCTTGAGCGCGACGACGACAAGATCGATCGATTTGCGCGGATACTTTATCGCCTACTCTTAACGTACCGCGTTCGATGCGACCGAAGTGGACAAAGAAATCGGATTCCTTTTTCACATCTTCGATTCTGATGAGCAGATCGCTACCGGAGATATAACCGCGATCGCCGATTTGTCCGCCAGATTCGGCATAAAATGGCGTGCGATCCAAAACAATTTGCACGTTGGTTCCGGCGTCTGCTTCTTCTACCGATTGTCCCCCGACCAAAATCGCTTCGACAGCACTTTGACTCGCTGCTTCAGCATATCCCAAAAACTCGGTCACTTTAATTTGTTCGGCTAACTTATCCAGCGAACCTTGCACCGTCAAGTCGATAGTTTCGTGGGCATCTTTAGCGCGTTCCACCTGCTTTTTCATTTCCCCATCGAACCCGGCGGTATCGACGGTGAGGTGATTTTCCTCAGCAATTTCTTGCGTCAGTTCTAGAGGGAAACCGTAAGTATCGTAAAGCGTAAAAGCACTTTCGCCGCTAATTTCCGTTTTGCTTGCTTTTTGCAACTGTTCGATAATTTCAGCCAGCAGTTTCTCGCCGCGTTCCAAAGTTTTGAGAAAGCGAGATTCTTCGCGTTGCAATTCGGCTTTGATTTGCGCTTCCCGGATGCGGACATTGGGATAGGCGGATTCGGAGAGAGCGATCGCAGTCTCTGCAACTTTAGTAGTAAACTCCCCTTCAATCCCAATTAATCGCCCGTGACGCACCACGCGACGAATTAACCGCCGCAACACGTATCCCCGTCCGATATTCGACGCCCGAATTTCATCGGCAATCATGTGAACTACTGCCCGCACGTGGTCGCCAATTACTTTGAGAGATACTTTAATTTTCTCATCGGAAGAGCTGTAATCGATGCCAGCAATTTCCGCCGCCGTTTTAATAATCGGGAAAATTAAATCTGTCTCGTAATTGTTTGGAACTTTCTGTAAAATTTGCGCCATCCGTTCCAATCCCATTCCCGTATCGATATTCTGACTTGCTAACGGGGTTAAATTCCCATCGGCATCCCGGTTATATTGCATGAATACCAGGTTGTAGAACTCGATAAAGCGGGAATCATCGTTTAAATCGATATTTTCATCGCCGCGTTCCGGGTGAAAATCGTAGTATATTTCCGAACAAGGGCCGCAAGGGCCAGTTGCACCAGATGCCCAGAAATTATCATCTGCGCCCATGCGCTTAATTCTGGCTTCGGGGACGCCAATTTTATCGCGCCACAGGGCAAAAGCTTCGTCATCTTCTTCAAACACGCTGACGACGAGGCGTTCTGGGGGTAAATTAAAGACTTGGGTCGAGAGTTCCCAACCCCAGGCGATCGCTTGTTCTTTAAAATAATCTCCAAAGCTGAAGTTTCCCAGCATCTCGAAAAACGTGTGGTGTCTTGCCGTGCGTCCTACGTTCTCGATATCGTTAGTCCGGACGCACTTTTGGGATGTAGTAGCGCGGGGGAATTGGGGCGATCGCTGTCCCAAGAATATAGGTTTAAACGGTAGCATCCCAGCGATGGTTAGCAGTACGGTGGGATCTTCTGGCACCAAAGAAGCGCTAGGCAGGACTTGATGTCCTCGCTGGGCGTAAAAATCGAGGAATTTTTGCCGGATGTCGCTACCGCTCTCAAACTGGGGAAAGGAAGACATGGATTTCTATAACAAACTACGAACTAGAATTTCAACGCTTTATTTATTTTTACATTTCGGTCATCGGTAATGGGTAATTGGTAATGGGTAATTGGTAATGGCGGTTTTTTCACTATGCCGCTGGTGCGCCTGGAGTCTCATTTGATGTCAGGCTTTTCACCCATAATTAAAACTCTCCCCATCCGGTGCGTCTCCCCGTCCGGTGCGTCTGCCCCTTTTTTGCAGTTCGTGAAGACTCATCAAGTTTGATTAATGGGGCAGCCTTTGCAGAAATCCTCATGTTAATTTGATATTGGATACCAAAAGAACGGAACTTGAAGGGTCAAGACCCGGTGTCTCCCGTCTGGGACCCAGTTGCAGCTAGAGCATTTTTACCAATGCAATCAGTGCGGCGTTTCCATCGAGCGTGACTTAAACGCTGCGATTAAGCAAGGAACATGCCCCAAACACCCTTGTAAGTGCGACAAGCGCGGAATTTACGCCTGTGGACTCTTTAGGAGCCGAATCTCCTAGTAGAAACAGGAAACTTTCCCTCAAAGGCAGCGAAATGCTTGATTTGAGTAATTTTTGTCTTGCACTAAGGATTAAAGATTGTTGTCGGTGGCAAAACGCTCTCTCAGGGAGAGCCGAGCCAAACCGAAGTCTGGTAAAAAACAACTCTGGTAAAAAACAACTCGTTATAGACCGTGGTTGTGTAGCTGCAATCCTTGTCCACTTTAGTAGTATAAAGTCTATATCTTTGTCCTAGTTGACGATTAACCCTTGAACAATCGAACAACGCATTTTGATGAGTCTAGCTGCCTTCAGCTAGACTCACAGTGTTTTTAGGCAAGTGCAGGGGCAAGTTAATCTAGGATGCGCATATTGCCTGTGGTTTATAGCGGATTGCTTTCTTAGTGAGGTACAGCCTTCAGGCTTTGTTTGTCAAGCGCGCAGCAAAAATGGCAACCCGCACACCGCGAAGGAAGGTGTACCTCATAGGAGTGCAATCGGCTGTAATCTCCGGCAAATAGACCTCAATCAAAACTCTCCCCGTTCCCGCGTCCTGAGCGTCCTGAGCGTCATATCATGTCCGGTCGATTACCCACGAGCGGGAGCCCTTGCACGGCACGATTAACGTTGTCTATTTGTCCGAGATATCTCTGATGCCGTGTCCCTACGGAACGACAGGGTGAAGTTTTTTTTATTATGGGCAATTCAACGGACATCATATCATATCGTGTCCGGTAGTATCAGACTTGATCTAACTACCTGAGAGTGGAAGCTGTTTTCTTTTCCCACCTGCTGAAGAAGCGCACCTGCCCACCTGCGGTTTAAACGAGTTGGATGCAAGCGGACAGGATATCAGTTGTGGATTTCACTTACGTAGGATACGGTCATATTCCCAGTTTTTCGGAAAAATCGCCGATTTGACAGTGAGAAATCACAGAAAAAACCGGATTTGGTGTCTCGTCGTGCGTAATTCCTGTTACGTAATCAAACGATTATTTGTGTAAGCTATAAATACGATAAAATTTACTGATAAGCTTTTAGCTGCTCAAGGGATAATTTATAAATATTGTGTTAATTTATACTTATTTGCCGGTAAATCAATCAGACTTGTTATAGAACAGAGAAAACCTGAAAAAGACAACCAGTGGCTGAACGAAATGCAAAAGATATACTGATAAAACATCGGTCGGGGTGTCTTATTGCTATTGTTTGGTTCACCACTTTATGTTCTAGCAACCGTGAAAGTTATCTCGCGTGACCAGAGTCAAAGCTTACACCTTCCTTCTCAGCGCCTGACGCCAATGGACGGTTCCATTCTTGTAGTTGGCGGTAATGACTTCCAAGCGACAATTTTAGACCGGCTGGAGACACTAGCAAATTGTGATGTCGATGTTGCATCCAGCCCGAAAGAGGCGCAGCATCTAATTCAAGCACAACAACCTGACTTGCTGATTTTACAAGCAAGCCTGGTAGGAAATTTGCAGCTTTGTCAGCAGCTCAAACAACAGGCCAGTCTAGCTTGGATATATTGTATTTTAATTGCCGATCAACCTCAAAACCCGATGGAGGAAATCGTTCCCGGCTGGAATTGGGATTTAGCCTATAGAACAGCAGCTTTGGAAGCAGGAGCAGATGCCTGTATTTTGCTGCCAACGCAAAAAATAGAAGATAGAGCATCAAAAGCCGGGTGGAAGCTGCAAAATAATTTATTGCAAGCGCAAATACAAACTGGGATCAGGCGGGTGCAAATTTACCGCAACATGATGCGTACCAACGATTTGCTCAGCGCGATCGCACTTTGCGATCCGCTGACGGAACTGAGCAACCGGCGAGCGCTAGACTGGGAATTACCCAGGCAAATTCAGAACGCTCGCCACCGCGCCACACCTTTAAGCTTGCTGATCTTAGATATAGATTATTTCAAGTCGGTCAACGATACATACGGTCATTTGACGGGCGATCGCTTGCTAAAGCTGCTCTCGGCACGCCTGCGACACAACCTGCGGTTTCAAGACACGCCTTTTCGCTACGGTGGCGAAGAATTCGTGATTATTCTCAGCAACACCACCCTGGAGGAAGCACAAGCAGTTGCCCATCGCCTCAACAGTCTCATCGGCAAACAACCTTTTGCCATTGACGCCAACTTAGCGCTGCCAGTGACAATCAGCATCGGCGTCGCCACGCTACAACCAACAGATGACGCCAACGGCATCAGTTTAATCAACCGCGCCGATCAAAATCTACTCAAAGCTAAAACCTCTGGGCGCAACCAAGTCGTGGCGGCAGAGTGAGCAGGTGAGCATTGTGAAAAACTCGGAAATTACCATTAGCCATTAGCCATTAGCCATTAGCCATTACCGATTAGCACTTGCTATTTGACAATGCTGCTCAATTATGTTATAGCAGGAGGCCACATCGTCGCCGCGTTCCATGGCTGCCACGAGGGCTTCGTAGGCAGACCAGTGGGCTTGCAACAGAGTACGTGCTTGTAGGGCAAAAGCGCGTTCTTGCTGCGGGTAGGCGGCAGGAGAACGCCCGATCTGAGCTAAAACCGTGCGGAGTTTTTCCCGGTCTTCGGCACCACCTTCGACGTTGCCGTATACTAAATCTTCGGCCACCCCTCCCGCCATCCAGACGGTGCCGTAACGGTTTAACATTTGTGCCGATAAGATACCTTTTTGGATTTGCGCGGCTAATTCCAGGTCGTCAAAGGCAACGCCACCATAGGCTGCACGACCTTGCTTGTAAGCTTCCCAAGCACTCAGGGCGTAACCCGTAACCGGAATCGCTAACAGGTAAGCCACCAGAAAGTGTCCCGCTTCGTGGCGGAGTACGCGATCGCGATGCTTTGGGTCTAAATTTGCCAGCCAATCTAACAGCAAGGTGGCTCCCTGTCCTTGCCAGGTGAAAGAATCTAAGGTAGCCAGTCCTAAAACGGTAAAGGTAGCGATCGCCACAACCGCAGGTGATAAATTAATCAACGGCCCCAGCAACACCGAAACCGTCATCGCAAAAACAGAAATGGCAATTAAATTCAGGGCAGTCTTGCTCAT